>CAKQWR010000028.1 GCA_934279105.1 uncultured Oribacterium sp.
CCGGTCCTCCGGGGCTCTATTCATTGTCTGTATATCCCATCACTTCATCCGATTGCTCAGTTCAGCGGCGATGGCGGCTTCGCAGGCTTCTGCCGCGGCCTGATTTTCTGCACTGATGGAGATATAAAGCTTCAGTTTCGGTTCGGTACCGGACGGACGAACCACGACAGAGCAGTGGTCGCTCAGCAGGTACTTCAGCACATCCGACTTCGGAAGTCCATCGATCCCCGGCAGATAGTCGAGCACCTTCTCCACCTTTTTATCAGCGAAGCCCGTCGGCACATCGGCACGGAAATTCTTCATGATCTGCTGCATCTTCTCGAAACCGGCAGCGCCTTCGAAGGTAAAGCTGTGAAGCGTATTCAGACAGTAGCCATACTCCGCATACAGCGCATTCAGTCGATCGAGGAGGCTGATGCCCTTCGTTTTATAATAAGAGAACATCTCACAGATCATCATCGCGCCATCGACAGCGTCCTTATCACGGACATAGCTGCCGGTGAGATAACCGTAGCTCTCCTCGAAGCCGAAGATGTAACGCTCCGGATGACCTTCCTTTTCCAGCTTTCCGATCTGCTCACCGATGAATTTGAAACCAGTCAGTACATTCACGGTCTCGACGCCATAATGCGCAGCGATACGCTCGCCGAGATCCATGGTCACGATGGTCTTCACCATCACCGGATTCTTCGGCAGGGTGCCGTGCTTCGTACGCTGCTGCAGGATATAGTCCAGCAGCAGGATACCGGTCTCGTTGCCACTCAACAGCTGGTAGCTTCCGTCCGGTCTCCGTACGGCAATGCCTACACGATCGCAGTCCGGATCGGTTGCGAGCAGAAGGTCAGCCTGTACACGCTCCGCATATTCCATCCCGAGCGCCATCGCTTCTTTGATCTCCGGATTCGGATATGGGCAGGTCGGGAAATGACCATCCGGCATCTCCTGTTCCTTCACCAGCGTAATGTTCGTATAACCGCACTCACGAAGCGTGCGCGTTACCGGTGCACGGCCGGTACCGTTCAGCGGAGAATACACGATTGCGACATTCCGATCGATTTCATCCTCCTGGCCAAGTACGGACTGCTTCTTTACGTTTTCTACGAAATCTGTGTAGACAGCCTCGCCGATCCAGAAGATGCGGGCAGTGACAGCATTCGAGGCAGAAACATTGGCCTCGGCTGCATCACGGGTGCCGGCCACGGCAAAATCGGTCATGCGAATATCCGCAAATATATCAAGTGCCTCGATTTCCGCGAGAATCTCAGCGGCCGCCTCAGTCGTGATCTGGCAGCCATCGGCGCCGTACACCTTGTAACCGTTGTACTTCGCCGGATTGTGGGACGCGGTCAGCATGATGCCCGCGGCGCAATGAAGGGCACGCGTCGCGAAGCTGAGACATGGGGTCGGCATGATATCCTCGTACATATAGACGTCGATACCGTTCGCAGCAAATACGCGTGCCGCGGTCTCGGCGAACAGATCCGACTTGATGCGGCTGTCGCGGGAAACTGCGATGCGACGATCCGCTGTTGCGAAATGCTTGCACACATAATTCGCGAGGCCCTGCGATGCCTTCGCTACGGTATATACATTCATACGGTTCGTGCCGGCGCCGATGACGCCGCGGAGGCCGCCGGTTCCGAAGGCGAGATCACGGTAAAATGCGTCCTGAATCTTCGCCTCATCACCCTGCATGGATGTAAGTTCCTGCTCTACATCGGTATCCAGCCCTTTTGCGAGCGCACACCAGCGCTCATATTCCTTCTTATAATCCATCGTCTCTCCTTTACGATAGCGAATCACTTCATGTCTTCCGGCATGTCAAATTTTGTCTTATCCGTGACCGCGATATCGTCACCAAGCTGCATTTCCATAAGCATCAGCGGTGTCTCCGGGTCGGCCAGCATCGTGTGCTTCGTACCACATGGAATCGTAATGACGTCGCCCGCCTGCACACTCCGCACGTCGCCATCGATAATCGCGGTTCCGCGACCGTCAAGGACGGTCCAGACTTCGTTACGGGCGTGATGCGCATGGTAGCTCATGTGGGCACCCGGGCGCATCGAGATTTTCACGGTCATGGAGCCCTGCGATACGTCGAGGATACGGAAATCGCCCCAGGATTTGCGGGCAAACATGATCTGATCCGGGAGCTGGTCGACATATGGCTTGATGCGGGCACTCGATTCGAGGTTGCTGACGAGGATACCCTGCGGACTCGCCGAGATAACGGCGTGCTGCAGTCCCATCGCGAGGATCGGCACACTCAGTTCGTTCACGATGTGGACGTCTTCGCAGTGCTCGCCGAGGATGCCGTGGCCGATCACCGGCTCCGACATTTCTTCGGTCAGGGTGTTCCAGGTACCGAGATCCTTCCACTCACCGTGGAAACACATCACCTGAATCTTCTCTTCGTGTTCAACGACAGCATAGTCGAAGCTGATTTTTCGGAGCTCCGCATAATGGTCGAACAGCGTCTGATAGTCACTGCTGTCGAGAAGTGTGCGGGCGCGGTCAAGTACATAACCGAGCTTGAATGCAAACACACCGCCGTTCCAGAGTGCACCCTGCTTCAGGTATTCGCGCGCGGTTGCTTCGTCCGGCTTTTCCTTGAAGGTGCGAACCGTCGAGACCGGCGCCTTCGCTTCCGGAATGATGTAGCCGTATTTTTCGGATGGATACGTTGGCTCGATACCCATCAGAACGAGGTTGGCTTCCGCTTTATCGGCCTGATCGGCAAGCGCTTTCAGTGCGTAGAAGTAGTCGTCGTTGACATACGGGTCAACCGGGCAGACCACGACCGATTCGTCTTCCGGTACGTTGCACTTTTCGTGCAGGTAGGCACTGGCGAGCGCGATGGCCGGGAAGGTGTCTCTTCGGGTCGGTTCGACGGAGATATTGACATCCGTGCCGAGCAGGTTCAGGATCGAGGACACCTGGGTGCGGGAGGTGGCGATGGTGACACGCGCCTCCGGATCCACGGTGCGGATCTGGCGATAGACGCGTTCAATCATGGACTCATAGCTTCCGTCCGGGCGCTTAAAGAGTTTGATGAACTGTTTGGATCGGATGTCGTTGGAAAGTGGCCAGAGGCGTTTGCCGGAGCCACCGGATAGTAAAATGATATTCATAGCATTCCCTTTCTTGAAATACGACAGTATTCTAGCATACTCGCGGGGTTTCGGCTAGATGCGTCGAGCAGTCGGACGACAACACCTGCTGGGATAGACTACTGTTCACTCGTGGCTCGACGGACAACAGCCCATTGTGCAGAGTGATGTGAAAAAATCAGGTGTTTTGTGAATAGTATCCAGTAATTACGCGATCCTGTCTTTCGCTGTTATGTTTCTTCTTCGTTTTTCTTCTTATGTGCGGGTCGTTCTTTCGGTTTTCTAAGGCGATCATCTGTTGTGTCTTGTCTGTCCTGCGACCATAGTCGACTTGGCGACTATAGGCGAATCTCTCGAGGTCTTTTATACTCTGCCTATAACAAAAGCGGAGGTCACATGACAGTATCTCGACTTATCCTCCTGCAGTGTCTGACCATCGCTGCGGGCTATGATTTCATAGAGCGGCGTATCCCCCATGCGCTGATTTACACCTATTTATGTTTTGGTCTTTTTCTTTCAGATAGAGCCTGTTCGTCACTGTCGGAGCGTTTCTTCCTTCTCCATGAAGGAGCGTTTTTCTATCTTCTTTCTTATTTTCTTTCATTTGTCATGTTTCTTATGCTGGCGTCCTGGACGAAGGCAGGCAACGGGGATGCGCGCTTGATGGCGCTCGTCATCGCATGGTGCGGTGTCGAGGAGGCCTGCTCCGTTCTTCTGCCTGGTCTTTTACTGGCACTTTTATATCTTTTATGGATCAGAAAAGCATTTTGCGGATATGTGCAGCTGTCGTGTTCGAAGCATACGACGCTTCCACTGGCCGTCCCTGTCCTTCTCGGTGCAATTCCGAGACTGATCTTCGCTCCCGCGTAGTCCGGTTTCCTCTACTACTACCCCATCTCAGAGCCGGAAAGCGCGGGAGAGATTCTAATTTTACTTTCTTATAAATATGTAACGTTCATAACGTCAGAATCTCAGTGGAAAGGAGACCGCCGATGAATCAGATTCTCGCACTGCTCGAGGAGGATAAATCCTACTGTGAGCGTTTTCTTAAGTATGCTTCGTCTCGAGCAGAATGTCCTTTTACGATTTATACCTTTCAGAGTTATACGGAGCTGCAGCATTTCGCACATCAGAATCCGATCGATCTTCTTCTGACCGATGCGCACGTGGTAAAGCAGGAGGCGGTTCAGACGCTGCCTGTGCGTACCGTGGTGGAACTTTCAGAGGAAGCGGAGGGTGAGCTGCCACGGCTTGCGGGTGCATCAGATGGTCCGAAAAAGATCTATAAATACCAGTCCGGTGAGAAAATTCTTCATGAGCTGATTTCGAATTATCAGCTTGAGAAACGGGCGCAGGGTGGGATTCTAGCACATGGAAACGCACGGCTCTATCTCGTCTACAGTCCGATCGGACGTTCCGGAAAATCGATGTTTGCGGAGAGTCTGGCCCATACACTGCAGAAGGATATGCGTGTGCTGTTTCTGAGTCTCGAAGAGGTGTCCGCCCGTGCGGATGTTTCTATGCAGGAGGGAAACGCTTCGCTGAGCGATGCTCTTTACTTTTTCAAACAGCAACGGCTCGATGAAGCGCGTTTCCGCGAGATGATTTCTACAGTGAATGGTATAGATTGCATCCTGCCGGTGCAGTCACCGGAGGATATGTCTGCACTCCGAGAGGACGAACTCACACAGTTTATGCAGCTGCTTCGTACGATGGTTGATTACGATGCCATCGTCGTCGACACCGACAGTATGTTAAGTCGTGTAGAGGGGCTGCTGCCGCAGGCGGACTGGATTTTCATGCCCGTCACCGATCAGCCGGCGCACCAGCGGAAGCTGTCCGCCCTGGAGCATTATCTTTCAGGATCCGCCCATCGCACGGCACTGGATCATATCGTGAAGCTCGTCGTTCCGTTTGATGATGGGCGAACGTCTCCGTCCACGGCAGCAGAGCGTCTGTCCGAATTTACTTCTGCTGTCGTCCGTAACTATATCTATGATGAACCGCCGAAAGGTACGATCCGGTATAACGCATGATGACTGATGTAAACGATAGAAATGACGTAAAAAAGGAACTGAAGCAGGAGCTGATGTCCTCTCTTCAGGAACAGCGGACACTGAGCGATCCGGAGCTCTATGCACATATCGATGAACTTCTTTTGCGGCGACAGACGCTGTCGCTTCGGGACAAACTGTATCTTCGAGATGCGGTTTTTAACAGCTTTCGTCGTCTCGACCTGCTTTCAGAACTCCTGGACAGTACAGAGATCACGGAAATCATGATCAATTCATCGCAGGAAATTTTCGTCGAGCGTGCTGGCGAGATGATGCGCTGGGACCGGCAGTTTGACTCCGACGCTCAGCTCGAGGAATTGATTCAGAACATCGTCAGCCGGATCAATCGTGTCGTCAATACAAGTACACCGATCGTCGATGCTCGACTCGAGGATGGTTCCCGTGTTCATGTCGTTCTTCCACCCATCGCACTGAAGGGACCGACGGTGACCATTCGTAAGTTCCCGGAGCCGATCACACTGGAGAAACTGATTCTTTACGACTCCCTCACGAAGGAAGCTGCAGATTTTCTGATTTCACTGGTACAGCGTCGTTATAACATCTTTATTTCCGGAGGCACAAACTCCGGAAAAACCACCTTTCTGAATGCGCTCAGCCAGTATATCCCGTCCGATGAACGGGTGATCACGATTGAGGACTCTGCGGAACTGCAGATTCGCAACGTGCCGAATCTGGTATCACTGGAAACCAGAAATGCAAATGCGGAGGGCGACGGCCGCATCAGTATCACTGATTTAATACGTGCATCTCTACGCATGTCTCCGTCCCGCATCATCGTGGGCGAGGTCCGTGGCGCCGAGGCGCTCGACATGTTAAACGCTATGAATACCGGACATGACGGCAGCTTGTCCACCGGCCACGCGAATTCCGCACAGGATATGCTTCGCCGTCTGGAAACCATGGTGCTGCAGGGTGCAGAGCTACCACTCCCGGCGATTCGCAACATGATTGAATCCGCCATCGATATCATCGTGCATCTAGGCCGTACCCATGATCATAAGCGTCGGGTACTTGAAATCTCAGAGGTGACCGGCATTGAAAATAACGAAATCACGCTTACACCAATCTATCGCTTCGATGGTCAGAAGCTTCGAAAGCTTGCGGATCTCTCCTCCCGACAGAAACTCCTCGATCAACTATAACGACTATGTACTGACACCTGCGGAGTATTTTCGTCTGCTGATGAAAGCCGTGCTTGTGGACGCACTCGTCGCCTATACCTTTTTTCAGAGCCGACGGGTTCTGCTGATCACACTGCCGCTCTGTCTCATCTATCCATTCCACTGTCGAAAGGCGCTCTGCGTACAGCGACGACAGGAACTGCTTTCTCAATTTAAGGAAGCACTTCCGATACTGTCCTCTTTCCTCAGCGCCGGCTACTCCATCGAAAATGCCTTTCGCGCATCCATCGAAGAGCTCCGGAATCTTTTTTCTCCGGAAGCCATGATCGTACGGGAATTCGAGCAGATCGTACACGGCATGAACCTGCATACACCGATGGAAACATTGCTCTCCGATTTTGCTTACCGCTCCGGTCTCGAGGATGTCATGAATTTCGCAGAAGTCTTTACGGTCGCAAAGAAAAATGGAGGACCGCTCGTAAAAATCCTCACCCATACGGCAAACGTTATCCGGGACAAGGTGCAGCTTTCCGAAGATATCCTGACGATGAATGCGGCGAAACGTTACGAACAGAAAGTCATGAATCTCGTTCCGTTTCTCATCATTCTCTACATGAACTTCAGCTCGCCGGATTTTTTCCGTCCCCTGTATACGACGATGATCGGCCGGGTCACTATGACGTTCTGCTTGCTGCTCTATGCCTTCTCTGTCTGGCTTGCCGGACGCATCATGGCGATTGAGGTGTAGCGATGCAGAAACTACAGAACCTGCTCCGACCGACCATCCAGCGATTTCGGACGCAATTACAGAAAACACCCCCGAATATCCGAAAGCAGATGCTTCTGTGCATCACTGTATCTCTTTTTCTGACCATCCTTGTATTTCTCTCGAACCTCGGCAGCAGTACGCTCAAGGATGGTTCACATCTTCCGAGAAATCGCTATGGCGGACAGAAACAGTACATCACGCTGGAGGTTTCCGGTCTTGATGAACGAAATACCGTTCCTGTCGATATCACCGTCAGTCCGAAACGCTATACACGGGAGGAAGCCAATGCTGTCTTCCGGGAGATTTATGAGCAGCTCGAAGAGCTTGTGGTCGCAGAGGGTGAAAGCTTCGCGAACCTCCAGCACGATCTTCATCTTATGACGAAACTTCCGAAGTACGGCGTAAACCTGTCCTGGAGTTTCTACCCGGATCCGGATCCGGCACGGATGGCAGATACGGAACCCACGAAAGAATACGACGGTTCGATGGCCACGGCATCGACGCCGCTTCCGGCAGCGGAAGGAATGGCCGAGTATGAGCCATCCAGATCGGTACCGAAAAAAGCAGATCAGCGCGAAGCTGCCCGGGAATACTACCAGCGCTATCGTCATCTCATGGACAGTGACGGAACACTGCATAACGAAACGCTCCCCGTCGGAACGGTCGTGACCGGTTATCTTTCTCTTATCATGAGTACCGACATCGTGCCGGATTCTACCGATGCGAGCAGCAATTACCTGAAAACACAGTATCACTCCCCACCCTATCGCATCTATGTAAACATTGTCCCAAGGGAGCTCTCGCGCCACGAAACACTGCTGCTTCATCTGCAACAGTCCATCACAGCACGAGACGAAGGGACACTCGGCGAAAACGAGCTCACGCTGCCGGGCGAAATCGATGGTCAGGCAATCTACTTTAGTGAACGGGAGGATCGGACCTATCTCCTGCTGCCCCTGCTCGGTGTCATCGCCGCGATGGCGCTCTATATGCGTCAGGGCCAGCTCCAGCGGGAAGAAAAGAAAAAGCGAGATAACCAGCTGATGCTCGACTATTCCGAGCTGGTCTCGAAGCTCATGGTCTACATCGGTGCCGGGCTCACCCTGCGTAACGCCTTCGAAACCATCTCACAGCACTACGATGCGCTCATCGCACGTGGCATCAAGGAAGACCGACCACTCTACCAGGAGCTCCGCACGATGGTGCTCCAATTCCAGCGCAACGTTCCGGAATCGGACATCTATCTCGGCTTCGGTCGGCGCATCAATTTGAAACCATATACGAAACTCGTCAGTCTGGTCGAACAGAACCGTCGAAATGGTACCCGGAATCTCCGCTCGATGCTGGAGCTCGAGATGGAGGATGCCTTCGAGCAGCGGAAAACAACAGCGCGACGTCTCGGCGAAGAAGCCGGAACGAAGCTGCTGCTCCCACTGTTTCTGATGCTCGCCATCGTCATGACGATCGTCATCGTTCCTGCTATGACCGCACTGAATTAAGCCCACATTTATACACTGTAAACATATCATCACCCACGGATTCAAACGTCTCTATGCACCTGTACAGAAACGCTGTTCCGTCACGAAAGAGGTCGACCCTCAGGAGGAAAAACCATGTATGATACCTTAACCCTGTCCCCGATGAAGCACGTCCGTATGATGCCACATGCGATGCTGGATACGATCTTCGCCGTCCTGCGAAGATTATATGAGCACTTCCTGTTCGCATGGATGCATTTCATCACGACGATTCGGAAGCGCTGGCGTTCACTGCTGCAGGATGATTCCGGCGTCGGCACGATCGAACTCGTTCTGATTCTCGTCGTGCTGATCGCGCTCGTGCTCATCTTTAAGGACCGCATCAAGGATCTTCTGAACAGCATTTTCGATGAAATCGAAAGTTCCGCCAGCAAAGTGTACTGATGAAGCAGGAACATCCACAATCCATGCGAGAATCCGATTCGTTTAAGAAAGAAGGTCCCACGATGGAAACTGCATATGGTCGTCCGACACAGGCTTCCGTCACCGTCTTTCTCGCACTCAGCTTCGCGATGATCGCTGCCCTGCTCCTCACCATCGTGGAATCCTGCCGTACCGTATCCGAGCGTCTGTTCTGGCAGACAGCGGTGGATACCTCGATGGAGTCCCTGTTTTCGCAGTTTCACCGTCCGCTCTGGGAAAACTATCGAATCTTCGGCCTTCAGTACCGGACAGATGAAGATTTAAGTGAAGAACTCTATGACTTTATGACACCGTATCTTACTGCCCGAAATCTCTTTCCCGGCAGTATCCGAGAGGACAACATTTCTTTCCTGGAGCATATCCATATCACGGAAGGCATCAGCTTTGAGGAAGAGGTGCTGGAGTATATGAAGTATGGCCTTCTGGACTCGATGCTTTCCTTCGCATGCGATGATTTTCAAGAGCAGGAAATCGTACCGGAGCTGGAGAAGCTGTTTCAGCGTTCAGAGGAATCCTCTGAAATTCGGGAACTACAGCGTCTTTATCATCTGGATACGAAGGACCTAAAAGCCGTCGAAGATGCGATTTCGCAGGTGGATGCTGCCACACGAAGTGCAGAAGCGTATCATCAGGATGCCTGGAATGCACTCTGTCGCGAAGACCCCTACCGTTTTTATACCGCAAAAGCTTCCTTTCATCATGCACTGTCTGAACTGCAGAAGGCGGTTCAGCGTTATACCGAAGCCGCCGATCTGCTCGCAGAGAAGGTGACCGCGCTGCGGGAGGACTTTATGTCCCGCTCTGCTTCTCTTTCGGAAGAAGGTCGACAGGCCATCGATGCTGAAATTTCCGAATACGAAAATTATGTATCCGAACGCGGTGTCGTTCGTGCCGAACTAGAAGCCATGCCGGCGAAAGCCGATGCACTCATGTCCGACGCCGATCGTGTCGAGCAGGATGTTGAAGATTTCGAGGAGTGGCTTGCGGATGCCATCGCCGATGCATGGGATGATGACGATGACGACGAACCGGATTTCTCGTATGAAATACGTCGTTTTTATCGCATGGCTGCCGCTGACTGGCATAGTTTTGCACTCCTTCATTACGGCGGCGGCATTTCAAAAATCGATGCCGGAAACAAGGCGCGCCTCGATCGAATTCCGAATCTTCTAAACGGAAATCTCCTGTCGCTGGTTCTGCCGGAAGGCGAGACCCCACCATCCCGTACCGCAATTCATGATACGGTACCTGCCTTTCCTGCCGATTCTACCGCGCATCCGGTAGATATCGCTATCCTTGGGGAGTACGCACTCAAACACTTCCACTACTATCATCCGCGTATGCTATCTGATGAGCAGCTGCCCCCGAGTGGAGCAGAGGCACTGGAACTCGAATATCTTCTCGGCGGTGAAGAGAGCGACTATGACAATCTTTCTCAGTTTGTCACGAAGCTTGTTGCACTCCGGGAAGGCATGAATCTGATGTATCTCTATTCGAGTCCGGAGAAGAAAAATGAAGCCCGTCTTTTCGTCAGCTCGTTTCTCATCGCATCCGGAAATCCTGCGCTGATTTCTGTATTCACCTTCTTCGTGCTTGGTGTCTGGGCACTGGTACAGGCGATGCAGGATGTAAAAACCCTGCTCTCTGCCGGACGGGTCCCTCTTTTCCACGATGACGCATCCTGGAGCGTCGATATTTCCACTCTTCTTCGCTTCGCCGACCAGCCATCATCAGCAGCTGTCGATATACGCACACAGGGACTCTCCTATCGGGATCATCTTCGGGCGTTTCTACTCGGAGAGGGTCTCCTTCACCAGGCAGAGATCAACCGGCGAATGCTCAGTCGTATCGAAAAAAACATTCAGCTTATCGGTCCGGATCCGGAAACAGGCTTCGCCATCAACGAATGCCTCTATGCACTGGAAGCAACGGTACGCCCGGATACGCGACATGTCATGTACAACACGGGTGTGCTCCGGATGGTGACCGCTTCACCCCCTGCCATCGATTATTCCATGGAGATCAGCAGTTACTACAAATACCGAAATGATACGCAGTAAAGATATATCTATTCACAGATTCTAAACGTACGAAATCCGTGATTTCTATGTCATGAACCTACTTCATAGCCTGCGTAGCTTATCATCACTTCATCGATTCCGCTGCATCGCAGCGAATCTCATACTTAGGAAATGCATGAAACCAGATCGAAGTCCTCTGCCCCGGCAAACGTCACACTCCAAGTACCCTCACCGGGCATCCGAATACAAAAAACAACTGAATATACTTCTTCTGACGCCATGCCGTTCCTCCTTTACCATCGAGGCAGCGCTTGCACTGACCCTTGTGATCCTTGCCTGCGTTGTCCTCATGGTACCGATGCTGATTCTGAACCATCAGAGAAACGCAAGCCAGCAGATGGAAGCAAATGCCCGCCTGCTCGCGAAACAGAAATACGTCGAGTATTATACAGCGAAGGAAGGGACACTCACCCTCGATCAGGATCTCCTGAGCAGTGGTGAAACTGCACTCTCCGCGCTTGTCCTCGGTCAGCAGATTGCGTCTCCGGGAATGAAAAACATCGATCTTTTCAGTGATTCAGAAGTCACAAAAGATACTATACGCTACATCGCAAATTATGACGCGGTTCTTCCGTTTTCCGTCCTGGGCCTCGATCATCTATCACAGCAGGTTGTCGTCCATCGTCGTGCCTGGATCGGTGCGAAAGGAAACCGCTGGATGGATGACCACAGGGAGGAAGATGAGGACGATCTCATCGTCTATGTCGGTATCAGTAACAGCGATGTATATCATACAACACTGAACTGTTCCTATTTCACACATGATTTTCTGGAAGCCAGTGGCGAAGATATGCGCACGCTTCGCAATCAATTCGGAGGTAAGTACAGTCCCTGCGCAGTTTGTCGGCCGAACCTGTCGACGCCGAAGGTCTACTATACCCTCGCCGCTCGAAGCTATCACGCAACGCCGGAATGTCGAAGCATGTATAGTAGTCCGACACCGATGCGAAAGTCCGAAGCCGAAGCACTGGGGAAGCACCCCTGCAATCGCTGTGGATGAGTATCACATCGTTGCGACCGAAACAGCCATTTTCTCTTATACGATTTTTATTTTATACCCATGTCTGATTTTCCTTTTTATCTCTACCTGTTTTATGCGCTCCTATGCGTCATGCTCGATGTTCGAACACGTAGCGTGCCGCTGCTCGTACATATCCTGTTTTTACTTCCCGGTTTTCTGCTTCTATGTACGAAGCTCAGCACCGTCGCACTGCTCCCGCTCCTGCCTGGCCTCATCGCCATGGCGCTGAGTAAACTCTCACGAGAAGCGCTCGGCTTCGGTGATGCACTTTTTCTTCTGATTTCCGGCTTCTACTTACCCCTCTCATCACTGATGACGATCCTGATCTCCGGCATATTCACCGGCTTTCTCGTGAGTGCCGGACTTCTCATCTATGGACGTTTCCGTGGAAAATCCATGCGCCAGGTACGCTTTCCATGGATTCCCTGCACCCTGCCTGCCATCTGCGGGATGGTTTTTTCTATGTTTCAGGGCGCTGTTTCCTAGATCGCTGCTTATGGTCACCCGCGTTTATCAAGCGCTTTCATTTTCATACTACATATCGTTCAAAAGCGATTATTCAACAGGAGTCTCTATGCATACGATCGAAGCCGCCTATATCTTTTCTATCGTTCTGCTGGTCATCGGAACGATGATCACCAGCGCCATCAAACTACAATCAAAAATCAACGGTTTCTCGCGTTCTGTACTGGAAACAGAAATTCATAGTCACCAGCCGGATGGTGCTAAGAATTTCCAACCAGAGGATTTCATCCGCATGGTTACGGTTTTTGAACAGGATATCGACCCCGCAGAAGGAGAACATCATGAATGAGAACATTCTGGAGCGTATGTCCTTTGAACACAGCCTCCGCCACAGCTATTTACTTATCCCACAGGAAGCGTTCCATCTTCAGTCCTACGAAGCGAAGCTTCTCCGTGAAACGCAGGTCCCCGGAGCTCTTCCTATGGGCATCCGTCCGAACGCAGAAAACAGTACACTCTCCATCCTCGAATACGAACTGTCCGGTCTCGAGTCCATGGCAGGTTACTTTAGCAGCCGAAAGCTTCGCTATCTCTCACTGGCCTGTCTCATGGAAAACATCCATGCACTGCTCGAGCATCTGGAAGAATTTCTCCTTCCGGAGGATATGGTGCTTCTGGATCCTTCTGCCATCTTTTATGATCCGGAAAAGAATAGCTGGAGCTTTACACTTGTTCCCGGCTACCGCAGCTTGTTTCACGAATCTCTGAAAGCACTGATTGCCTGGCTTCTGAAACGTATCGACTACAGTGAAGATCGAGTCGTCGTCATGGCATACACACTCTATAACGAATCCCTCAAAGAATTTCTCGTAATGGAAAATCTTCTCCGCATCTGTCGACAGAACATCGAACGTGAACGCCTGCTTCAGCTGGAGCGTAATGGCAACCGTACAGCCTTACAGAACGCAGCTTCTTTGCCCACAGACAGTCACGCTTCCATTCAGACTTCCGCTTCTTCCATAGCTTCTGACTGCACCCGAGATACCTACGGAATGCGCCCTCGGATGGTTTCCACCGATGGCATCTTCCGCCCGATTGACGCAGGCCTCTCGGAGCTGCCGGATTCCATTTCCGATACACAGGCGACGTTGAATCAACCGCCGATAAATAGTAGCGAAAGCATCGCTTTCCCTTCTGATTACGGTGAGGATGAATACAGTAAAACCGTAAAGGCACTAAATGAACGTACACAAGACTATCCTGTGAACACCTACCCCGGTCACACAGCTCCATGCACAAATTACACCGGCTTCGAAAATCATGACCTCGACGAGGTCAGCGTTTCCGAGCTTTCTGCTCCAGTGAAGACGCGAAGGACATTTCCACGCTTTCATCGACGAAAAAACGGCGACTCCAGAGAAAACGAAAAACAAATCAAAAAAAGTGTGGAGAATTCCACACTGAAAGAAGCACTATCCACCGAACAGAGTCATGGCTCTTTTAAAGCGAAGACCTTTCTCTCTGTCGCACTTATGATTCTGATTCCTTTCCTGATCTGGTTCCTGAAAGGCGGTCTCGTCCTACGTCGCATGTTCCCTCTTATATTCGCACTGGAATGCGGGATCCTCGTCGTCATCGTCCTCGATTACCTGATGGCGAAGCTGCCGGATGATTAACGAAAACAACATATATCCTCTTTACGAGACGATGAGCACCTTCCTTCACCGTCCTCACTCGATGACGTTCAAAAAAAAGATGCTCATGCCCTTGTCCATATGGTGTGTAAATCTCGAAGCTTATTCCGCGATCCGCTTTGCGATTTCAACGAGAATCTCGACGGTCTTCGCCAGTGCTCCTACTGGGATAAATTCATACTTTCCGTGATAATTATAGCCACCGGTGCAGAGGTTCGGACACGGTAGTCCCATGTAGGAGAGACGTGCACCATCGGTGCCGCCACGAATCGGAACCACGATCGGCTCGACGCCACATGCACGCATCGCTTCTACTGCGTCGTCGATAAGATACATGCACGGCGCAAGCTTTTCCTTCATATTATAGTAGCTGTCCTTGATCTCACATACGACGGTACCCTCACCGTACTTACGGTTAAGAAATGCCGCTGCATCTGTGAAGAATTTCTTCTTCTCTTCAAACTTCGCGCGGTCATGATCACGGATGATATAATCCATCTGTGCTTCTTCCACACTGCCGTTCATCACATCGAGATGATAGAAACCCTCATAGCCTTCTGTGTACATCGGATTCTCGAACGTCGGAAGCAGACTCTGGAATTCCATGCCCATCAGAAGCGCGTTTTTCATCTTCAGCTTCGCGCTGCCTGGGTGAATGCTGACGCCGTGAATCACTACCTTCGCAGATGCTGCATTGAAATTTTCATACTCCAGCTCACCGATGGCTCCGCCGTCTACCGTGTAGGCGATATCCGCGCCGAAGTCCTCGACATCGAACCGGTCTGCACCTCGACCGATTTCCTCATCCGGTGTAAATCCAATGCAGATCTCCCCATGCTTTATCTCCGGGTGCGTCAGGAAGTGCTCCGCCATCGTCATGATTTCTGCGATGCCCGCCTTATCATCTGCACCGAGGAGCG
>CAKQWR010000029.1 GCA_934279105.1 uncultured Oribacterium sp.
TCAGTACTGCGCCGATGGGCGCTTTTTCAAACTATACATCGGGAACGCTGAAAAATCCAGCCCCTGCCTGTTTTTGCACCCGTACAAACAGACGCCGTGTTACAGTGCTTTCAGGATATCGAGCGAGCGGAAGTGGTACGGCAGCGCGTCGCGGAGCACGAGATCGACGTTCTGCGAGAACTCGATGAGCACGCCCGGGGTCAGTGTGAAGGTGTAAAGCTTCGTGAGCGGCGACTCCAGTACATACTGCCAGGCATAGCAGCAGGCGTCGGAGGCCTCGAGTGGCGGATGCTCTGTGTACTCGCCATTTAAAAGGAGCACCCGAAGCTCGTAGATACGCCGCACCAGCTCGTTCGGGATACTCTCCTTCAGAATCGCCCGGAGCGACAGGTAGATGAGATTCACCAGCTCCTCCGCCGGAAGATTCTCCTGGGCGACGAGCTCTGCCAGCTCCAGCAGATACGAACCGTAGCAGGCATGGACGAGATCGAGGGCGATGTCCTCGAAATACTCGTTCACCTTCACCGAGCGGAGATTATAGCCGGCCCTTCCCTTCGTCACGCTGAACGCACCGAAGACGAAATTCCGTGTCGCCGCCATGAGCGGGGAACCCGGCTTCTTCGCGCCCGACGCCCAGACGGTGATCTTTCCCTGCTCCTTCGTGAGAACACAGAGCCGCTTATCAAAATCACGGGACGAGGCCGAGTTCAGCACCAGCCCGTGAAAAACAAGTTCCTCCTGCATGGCGCTCAGGTCTCGTCCTTAAAGCCGTAGTTCTTCAGGAAGGTATCTGAATCGCGCCAGTCCTTTCGCACCTTGACGAAGAGCTGGAGATTCACCTTATCCTCCGTCATGCGCTCGATCTGGATACGGGCACCGGTGCCGATGCGCTTCAGCATCGCACCGCCCTTTCCGATGATGATGCCCTTATGCGCATCTCGCTCACAGACGATGGTCGCCTTGATGTCCCAGATGCCATTTGCACGCTGGTGCATTTCATCGATCAGTACCGCGATACCGTGCGGTACCTCATCCTTCAGCTTCCGAAGCGCCTGTTCACGAATCAGCTCACCCGCGATTTCCCGCATCGTCTGATCCGTCACGGTATCCTCATCATAGTAACGAGGTCCCTCCGGAAGATACTGGAAAATCACCTTTTTCAGTTCGTCAATGTTTCGGGACCGCGCCGCAGATACCGGGACGATCTCCGTGAACTCCATAAGGTTCCGATACTTCTCGATGGCCGCCGTCAGCTCGACTGCCGGGTCCTTCAGTGTATCGATTTTATTGATCACGAGAATCTTCGGCTTGTCGTACTTCTGCAGAATCTCCGCGATATGCTGCTCACCGGCACCGATATAGGTGGTCGGCTCAACGAGCCAGACGATGACATCCACATCCTCGAGTGTCTTCTCCGCGACATGGTCCATGTACTCACCGAGCTTATTGGCCGCCTTGTGAATACCCGGCGTGTCGAGAAAGATAATCTGCCCGCGCTCGTCGTCATAAACCGTCTGGATACGGCCGCGGGTCGTCTGCGGTTTCTCCGAAGTGATGGCGATCTTCTGACCGATCACGTGATTCATTAAGGTTGATTTTCCTACATTCGGGCGTCCCACGAGCGCCACAAAACCTGTCTTGATCATTTAAAAAGCTCCTCTGTTGTCAGGAAGAGATCCTGATGTGCATCGATTTCTGTTCCACTGCCGATCGTACATCCCGCGCCGGTCGCAAGCAGTGCTTCTGCATACACTGCAAGCGCACGGATATCCTCCACCGTCGTCGCGAGCACCTGATCACGCTCACGCTGCAACGTCTCGTTCGTCACATGGGAGAGGAAGGCGCTGACACTGAGGGCAGCAACATTGGCATTCGTTCTCGGCGTATCCAGTTCGCTGATGGCACCGATGATATATTTCGTCATATCCCGCTCGCTTGCGCTGAAATTCCGGATATACTCCGGAAGCGCCTCATAGCAGGCCATCGTCTCCTGAATGTGCGGATCCCGGTAGGAGCAGAGATAGCCCTCGCCGGAACGACCGAAGCCGGCCATACAGCCATAGGCCCCACCCTTCACACGGAGATTGAGCCAGAGATAATCGTAGTTCAGAATCACCTTCAGTACACGAAGCGCACCGGTATACGGGTGCTTCGTCGGATCGTACCAGCCGGTCCGTGCGACATAGTTCACCTGTGACGGTGTCTTAAAGCCCTCGTTCAAGTTGCCGCTCAGCAGCAGCTGCGGCTGCGTGTCGTCGGATTCCATACATGTATCTGCGGCAGACGTCGTATCCAGCGCCTCGTGAAGCCGTTTCTTCTCCTGAAGGTCGCGGAGATACGTCTCCTTCCACTTCGGGTAGCCGTGCTCGAAGACCTGAAGTCCCTTCTTCTCTGCCGTCATCGATACAAACATGTTTTCGAGGCGGAAAAGCTTATCGGAAATCTCCCAGAGCCTGTCTGCGAGGGCCTGCGGGTCCTTCCGGAATTCATCTGCGATTCGATGAATGAAGCGATAGTAGCTGATACCACCGACGAGATCCTGATAGCGTCCGGTACCGGAGAAGTAGGAGCTTGCGCGATTCACGGCATAGCTGTGGCCGGCGCCTTCGATCTTCATCCGTTCTCTGGAGCGTGCTTCTGCAAGGATCTCCGACATGCGTTTCGTATCTTCGAACTTCGTCGTATGCAGAATCTCACGAATCAGTGCGAGACCATGCTCCAGGTTCTCATACAGCAGCTTCGTTTCCACACTGAAAATACCGGTGTAGTGATTGTAGGCATCGAGATCCGGATAAGCGTTCATATCGAAGCTGAGGCCACCGGTATGCAACAGGATATCCGATGAAAGGTCCTGGAAGCTGTGGTGCTTCGTATCCATATACGCGAGCACGGTCTTCAGGAAACCGGCATACGGAAGCTCCTCCTCACGGAGACACTGTGTGTTAAAATTGAGTCGCAGATACATCACCCCACGCGTATCTCGCGGTGTTTCCAGAAGCAACGTATCTTCTATCCGTTTTTCTTCCCATACGAAGCGCTCCGCCTGCTTTCCGATATCGGAAATGCTGAGCAGCGGCAGTTTCCGGAGATTTTCCTCGGAGGTCGGCTCTTCCTGATAGGCCTTCCGTGCTTTCGTCTGTTCTACACAGGCGATGCGCTCGGCCTTCGTCATGGACTGGCGGATCGTACGGAGCTTCCGCTCGAGTTCCTTCTCCCGCTTCTCGGTGAGACCGCGCTCCGGCTTACAGATGACCAGTGCCGTATGTGGATTATCGAGCAGGAATTCCGAAATCAGGGACTCGAAGTAACCACGCTTCGCATCCTCGCGGAGCTCCTTATAGCAGGCATCGCAGAAGAGATACTCCCATGGCTTTCCGCCATAGAGCCAGGTATCCATGGCGGTCAGCGCATATACGAGTCCCTTCGGTGAACGGCCGTAATCTGCTTCCCGATACTGGAACTCATCATGATTGATGGCGGCGAGAATCGACTGCTGGTCGAGTCCCTCCTTCACCAGATTCCGGAGTGTCGTTTCGATGACCGAGAGAAAGCGCGCCTTATCCTTCGCATCCGCGCCCTTTGCATTGACCGAAAAATACGGCTGACGGATGCCATCCTCGAATCCGCCGAAGATGTCTTCTCCGATGCCGGCATCGATGAGCGCCTGCTTCAGCGGCGCACCCGGTGAAGAGAGGAGCACATAATCGAGGATATCGAGCGCGAGGTTTCGCTTATTATCGATGGCATCTACAGCGACATTCCATGAAAGATAGGTATTCTTCGTAAGCGGCTCATGCTTTCCGATCGGATATGAGATTTCTTCTTCATGAATCGATGGAAAGGCCGGCTGCAGTGGGATATCGGAATTCGGATCGATGGCGTCATAATCGGAAAGGTACGCCTCGTCGAGCCACGCAAGCTTCTTCTCCATATCCATATCGCCGTACAGGATGATGTAGGCATTGGACGGATGATAGAATCGACGGTGGAAATTCCGAAACTGTTCGAAGCTAAGCTCCGGAATCACCGCCGGATCACCACCGGATTCGTTGCCGTAGCAGGTATCCGGAAAAAGTGCATTCATGATATACCGTTCGAGCACCGCCTCCGGATTCGAGAATACGCCCTTCATCTCGTTGTAAACAACACCGTTATAACGGAGCGCATCCTTCTCATCCGTCATCTCATAGTGCCATCCCTCCTGCTGCAGGATACGCGGATCCTCCACGCAGTTTGGATGGAAAACCGCATCCAGATAAACATCCATGAGGTTATCGAAGTCCTTCTCATTACGGGAAGCCACCGGATAAACGGTCTTATCCGGATAGGTCATCGCATTCAGGAAGGTGTTGAGGGAGCCCTTTGCAAGCTCTACAAACGGATCCTTCAGCGGAAACTTCTTCGAACCGCACAGGACAGAATGCTCTGTGATATGGGCGACGCCCGTGCTGTCCTCGGCCGGCGTACGGAAAGCGATGCTGAATACCTTATTGTCATCATCGTTGTGCATCGTAAAGATACGCGCACCGCTTTTCGTATGGCGATAAATGCACGCATCCGTTGAAAGTTCATCGATTCTCCTGGTTTCGATCAGCTCATAATTCTTCATTCAAGTTCCTCTTTTTCGTCCGCGTCTGTGCGCGCCCTTCGAGCGAACGCTCACTGAAAGGCAGCACTCCGCGAACAGAATTTTCGCTCTTTTTTCTATCGTTTCATTGACTCTTCGAATCTTCTATATATTTCCAACCAGGCGATCTTTGAAAACCGCGATGGCTTCACGGACACTGAGATGCACAAGCATCAGCTCACTCGTCGCCGTACCGATCGGGCAGGCATCCGGATAGCCGAAACGCGCCGCAATCCGACAGGCACGGAAGAGATTAAACTCTGACGTGATGATACCGATGGAAAGTGGTTTGTCTTCTCCGAAGTATACCTCGACTTCTTCGCCACGTGTTCCCCTCATCGGCACCATCAGAAACGGATGTTCTTTCGCCTGTTCCCGGAGCCTCGACTCATGATCCTGCTGCATCGTCCGAAGAGAAAAGCCGATTTTTTCCTGCGTCGAGTGCGAATAGAATTCGAGCAGCAGGCGGTTCTCCGGAACGCCTGCCTTGATCATGTAGTAATACATAACCGTCGCCTCGGTACTCCGATCATAGTCACTTCGCCCACCGGACAGCACAAAAATCGTTTCCGGATTTTCCTCTGCATACTCGATGGCACGATCCAGACGTCGCTTGAGGGATGGCGAAATCCGGTTATCCACGAGATCTGTTCCCATCACAATGACATAATCGAGGTTCTTCTGCTCCACCGTTCTGGCATTAAAGAAAATAGTGCCGAGAAGGCCCAGCAGAACCAGCATCCAGAGTCCATAGCTCGTAAAAATAAACACGAAGGGCTGGAGATGAATTTTCTTCTTTTCTTTCTGCTTCTTCCGCACGTACCGTACCAGAATAAACATAACAAACTGGACGGCGGAGAACAGCGGCCAGAACCAGAGAAAGGTGGTCAGCCCATGAATCATGAGGATCGCCAGTACATAGACGAGTGCGGCTATTCCCAGTACGATGAAAATTCCTTCCATACGTTTTAGTCAAGCGACGGCTTCTCCGCGCTTTCCTTTCTGATAATGTCACCTGCCTCCGGCGCGATACTGAACCGCACCTTTAACTGCTGACAGGCATGTGGACAGGATTCCTGTGCCTCTCCCGTTTCTGCATCGCGGATCTCGAGCACGGTAATCGGAAGATCACGGCCATCCGGCTTCATGATTTCGATTTCCTCGCCCACAGAGAACTTATTCTTCTGCTCGAGATAGCTCCAGCCTTCCGCATCGCTTTCACGGATCGTGCCGAGGTAAACCGAACCGGTCACATAGGTATTGCTGTCATAGATATGATCGTCCTGCGTCGGCCGGCCATAGTAGAATCCGGTCGTAAACTCACGGTAGGTACACTTCGCAATTTCCTGCTTGTACCACTCCATGTTCGCGCGATACTTCTCTTCACTTTCCTTATAATCATCGATGGCCTTCCGATAGGTTCTGGCTACGGTCGCCACATAAAGCGCGGTCTTCATACGGCCTTCGATTTTCAGAGAATCGATCCCGGCCTCAATCAGCTCCGGGATGTGCTCGATCATGCAGAGGTCCTTCGAGTTAAAGATATAGGTACCACGCTCATTTTCGATGACCGGGAAATACTCGCCCGGACGTGTTTCTTCCATGAGGCTGTACTTCCAACGACATGGGTGTGTGCAGGCACCACGGTTTGCATCGCGACCGGTCAGGAAATTACTGAGCATACAACGACCGGAATAGGACATGCACATCGCACCATGAACGAAGGCTTCGATGTCCATCTCCTCCGGAATATGCTTCCGAAGCTCACGAATCTCGTTGAGACTTAACTCACGCGCACAAACCACTCGCTTCGCACCGAGCTGCCACCAGAAGAGGAAGGTCTGCCAGTTTGTGTTGTTCGCCTGGGTCGAAATATGAAGCTCGATGGAGGACGGAAGTACCTCCTTCGCAATCATAAATACACCCGGATCGGCAATCAACACGGCATCGATACCGGTTTCTGCCAGCTCCTCGAAGTATGTACGCACGCCATCGAGGTCATAATTATGTGCGAAGATATTCGCGGTCACGAACACCTTGACCTGATGTGCGTGTGCGTATGCTACACCTTCACGGATCTCCTCCAGTGTAAAGTTTTTTGCATTGGCCCGCAGTCCGAAGGCCTCACCGCCGAGGTAGACGGCATTGGCACCGTAATTTACAGCCGTTTTTAATACGTCCAGCGAACCTGCCGGAATCAGAAGCTCTGTTTCTTTCAGCATATGATTTCTCCATCTATGAAATGCTTTATGTTGGGTTTATTTTTTAACACTGATCGACACACCGTCGCCGACCGGCAGAATCGCGGTTTCCAGCGCCGCTTCATGCTTCAGTCGGTAGAGGTACTCGCGCATGCGGGTATGAATGGTCCGGTCTCTCCGTTCGACCTGATAGCGGCTTTCGATGATACTGCCGTCCTGCAGGATATTGTCACTGAGCAGCACACTGCCCGGCGGCATCAGCCGAAGGATATCCGGCAGCCATACGATATACTGGGCCTTCGCAGCATCCATGAACAGAAAGTCAAACTGCTCGTTCTTTTCAGCCAGCTGTCGAAGCAGCGCACCGGCATCGCCCGGAATCAGTGTGATTCGATCTCGATATGGGCTTCTTTCGAAGTTCCTTGTCGCCTGCTCGATACGAGGCGGATATATTTCCACCGTCAGAATCTCGGCCTGCCCATCAGTCGCTTCCTCCATACAGAGGGCAGAATAGCCGACGGCCGCGCCGATCTCCAGTATTTTCTTCGGACGAAGCATCCTCATGAAACACTTAAGAAGCGCCGCCGTTTCATCCCGGATAATCGGGATTTCCGCTGCGAGCGCTTCTGCTCTGATGGTTTCAAGAAGATCGCTACGGTCCGGTTCCAGTGAATGAATATAATTCACAAGCCGTTCATCCGTAATCAAGGGTTCTCTTCCTCACTATCTGTTGTCATGGCACGGGCATTCTCCTGCTGGATGGCATTTTCATCCTCCGTGCCGCCGATGATTTCCATGCTGTCACTTTCTGTATCGTCTGCCGACTGCGCTGCTGCATCCGTAGAGGCATTCAGCAGATTCTTATCCGCCAGTTCCTTATTTTTCTTACCTTCCTGATTCAGATGTTCGATGATATCGACCACCGTCATCGAGGGACTGAGAGTATAGGTACCTGGCTCGATCGCAAGCTCATACAGATGTGCCTGAAGCACGAATGCCTGCTTGTTGTCGATCAGTCCGGCATCCTCCAGATCGTCAGCGAGACGATCGAGACTCTCTCCATCGGTGATACTGAAGTCCTGCTCCGGCGCATTCTCCCCAGCCAGTGCATGCTCATAAAAGAGTCCGTGCCCATAGCTGTAGGCTACCCGAATACCCTGCAGAAGCAGAAAAATCAGAACTGCGATCAGAATAATACGCCACGACAGTCCGGTGATGAAACCGGCGGTCTTGACCACCGAATCCTTACGACGCATGCATTAAACCTCCATGATGATCGGCAGTATCACCGGATCACGCTTGATCTTCTTCCAGAGGAAATCCGACAGCGAATCCTTAATGATGTTCTTGATCTTACCCCAGTCATTTACATGACGCACGAGGCAGTCGTCCACCGCATCCTGTACCTGAACACGTGCCTCTTCCATGAGGTCCTCGGACTCACGCACATAAACGAAGCCACGGGAAACGAGATCCGGACCAGCCAGCAGGTGACCGGAATACTTCTCGAGGGTCAGAACGACGACGATGATACCATTCTGTGCCAGGTTCTGACGATCACGGATAACGATATTTCCGACATCGCCGACACCGAGACCATCGACGAAGACGCCACCGGCCTGTACATGATCCTTGATCAGTGCTTCCGATTTGTCGCCTCGTGTTGTCAGTTCGAGCACATCGCCGTTCTCGATCATAAGACAGTTATCGCGATTCACGCCGACCGATGAAGCGAGACGTGACGCGGTTTCACGCATATGATACTCACCATGGATCGGAATCGCGAAGGTCGGCTTCACGAGTGAATACATCAGCTTGAGATCTTCGCCACATGCGTGACCGGATACGTGGGTATCCTGCAGGATCACCTGTGCATGGAGCATGCTAAGTTCATTGATAACCTTATCGACCGCAAGCTCGTTACCAGGAATCGGGTGGGATGAAAGAACGACCACATCGTTCGGCTTGATATGAACCTTCCGGTGCATACCGCTCGCCATACGGCTCAGTGCCGCCATGGACTCACCCTGGGAACCGGTTGTAATCAGTACGGTCTGCTCATCCGGATAGCTCTTCAGCTCATCGATGCTGATGAGGGTTCCCTCCGGAATATCGATATAGTGAAGCTCCGACGCCACAGTGATAACATTCACCATGGAGCGGCCCTCCACGACAACCTTCCGCTTATACTTTGCGGCGGTGTTGATGATCTGCTGTACACGGTCAACGTTCGACGCGAAGGTCGCAACGATGATACGATTCTGCTGGTGCTCCGCGAAGATGCGTTCGAAGGTGCCACCAACGGTGCGCTCCGACATCGTAGATCCCGGCTTCGTCGCATTCGTGGAATCGGACATCATCGCAAGGACACCTTCCTTACCGAGTTCAGCGAAGCGCTGAAGATCGATCGGATCACCGAAGACCGGTGTATAATCAACCTTAAAGTCGCCGGTGTGAATGATGGTGCCGGCCGGTGTAAAGATCGCCAGTGCCGCTGCATCCTGAATCGAGTGATTCGTCTTAATAAACTCTACCTTGATGTCCCCGAAATCGACGGTATCACCGAAAGCCTGCACGTTCAGCTTCACCATACGGTCGAGTCCGCGCTCACGAAGCTTTCCCTCGATGAGTGCAAGGGTCAGGCGGGTTCCGTATACCGGCACATTGATCTGCTGCAGCACGTACGGAAGAGCACCGATGTGATCCTCATGTCCGTGGGTGATCACGAAGCCCTTAATCTTCGACATATGACTCTTAAGGTAAGAGATATCCGGGATGACCAGATCGATACCCAGCATATCGTTCGACGGGAATGCCAGACCGCAGTCCACGATGATGATACTGTCGTCACTCTCAAATGCGGTAATGTTCATACCGATCTGATCCAGTCCGCCGAGCGGAATGATCTTAATGCTGCCGTTCTTCTTCATCTGTGTCTCTTCCGTTTTCTTTCTTCTGCTGCGATGGCTTCTGACGGAGACCGCACGCTTATCCGGTACATCCGCTACCGCCTCAGTCGCAGATGCCGCTGCGGTGGCCATATTCTCCTGTGTTTCTGCCTTTCGCGTGCCGCGTCTCCGTGCGGAGCTTCGCTTCGCTCTCGGCTGTTCTTCCTTTGCAGGTGCATCCTGTGCTGCGCCTGTCTTTTCTGCCGGTGCTGTTTCTGCGGTCATCTCTGCTGTGTCTTTCGCCTTCGCCGCCGGACGTCTCCGCCTCCGATGCGTCGGGCGCTTCGCAACCTCCCCGGTACCGAGGTCTGCATTCTTTGCTTCACTTGTTTCTGCTGCCTTTACGCTTTCTGCAGCGCTGTCATGATTTCTCAATCGTTATACCTTCTCCTTCCAGGAGCGCAGAAAAAATCTGCATCAATGCGTCGGATTCCTGATCATCTACAAACTCATAGTCTGCCTCTGCATCCTCCGGGCCGGAAACGTCCTTCATAACGTAGCACTCGCCATCTTCGCCCTCCGGCGCATCCGTAACAAGAATATAATTCACGCCCTGGACGGTCGTCTCCTCCAGGATCTCAAGCTCCAGATTTCCATCTTCTGATGTCAGTCGGATCGTATTTTCCATGTCCGCTCCTTTGTTAAGTTTATTTTTTCATACTGTGAATGCACACCGTCCGGTTTTCAATCAGACGATGGCATCCATATTTTTGAAAGGCCTCAGCCTCTCAGATACTGCTCCAGGATGAGCTGCGCCGCAACCTGATCGATCATCTGCTTCTGCTCACTCCGCCGGATACCACTCTGATCGAGTATCTCCTCTGCCTCCATCGTGGTAAGGCGTTCATCGGTAAACTCGATGGGCACCGACACGCGAAGCTTTAGCTTCTCTGCGAAATCTCTCGTTTTCGCTGCACGGTCTCCCTCGGTATCATCCATATTAAGAGGCAGTCCCATCACGATTTTTTCGATCTGGTACTGCTCGACGATTTCTGCAATTTCAGACAGGGTCTGCCGAAGCTTCGACTCCCGGTCCCGTTTGATGGTCTTATATGGCTGTACCGTCATGCCAAGCGCGTCTGTCATCGCGACGCCGACGGTCTTCGAGCCATAGTCGAGTCCTAAAATTCTCATAAATCATTATCCTGTCCGTAAAGAAATAGACGCCCTCACGTCGCCAGGGTGATCCATCGGTTCCACGCGCCCTTCCCGCGCATCCCCATGATGTAAAAAGAGTCTGTCCCGAAAGGACAGACTCTTCATCATCGCCACATTACCGGCTAAGCTTCGCTTCCACGTACGTCTTCATCAGTTCTTCGATGATCTCGTCACGTTCGACCTTCATAATCAGGCTTCTCGCCCCCTTATGACTGGTAATGTACGTCGGATCTCCCGACATAATGTATCCCACGATCTGATTGATCGGATTATAGCCTTTTTCTGTAAGTGCCTCATAGACACGGGCCAGAACCTCTGTCACATCCAGATCGTACTCCTGCATCGGTCGGATAATCTGTGTACTGCCTAAATCATTCATTTTGTCACGTCCTCTTAATAACTCAATTCATTTTATACCATTTATAAAGCCAATGCAAGTACGCATCCTCCACAGATTTCCTGTCCACACACCTGCATTATTTGGCCGATTTTACAAGCCCCTCGATCAGCATCCGGAATCGGAATCAGATAGCGTACATAGCATCGATTATATCCTCGAAGATAGTCCCGGCCCTCGATCTGCACGATTTCCTCCGGAATCACGTCCTCTGTCCGGCCGAGAAAGCGGCGGCGAAAGGCCTCGGACTGCTGTTCATCGAGCTTCATCAAACGCTCCGAGCGCTCGGACTTCACTCGATCCGTAAGCTGTCCCGGCATCCGATCTGCAGCCGTTCCCTGACGGCGGCTGTACTTAAAGACGTGAAGTTCATAGAAGCCGATCTCCTCCGCGAAGCGTAAGGAGTCTTCGAAATCCGCTTCTGTCTCCCCCGGAAAGCCGACGATGATATCGGTGGTGATGGCAAGCTCTATCCAGGCCGCTCGAAGCAGCGCCACCGACTGTCGGAATGCCGCTGTATCGTAATGCCGGTTCATCGCACGAAGTATGCGATCTGATCCGCTCTGAAGCGAAAGGTGAAAATGCGGACAGATTTCCGGAATCATCTTCAGCTCCTCGACGAAACGCTCCGTAATGATGCGTGGCTCGAGACTTCCGAGTCGAACCCGCTCGATTCCTTCCACAGAAGCAACCGCTCGAATCAGTTGCAGAAGATGCGTCGATGGAATCTCATGATTCATCGCGTACTCATAGTTTTCATCATCAAAATCGAGACCATATGAAGAGAGATGGATACCGGTCAGCACAACCTCATGATAGCCACGTCTCGCGAAGTCAACGACCTCCCGCACGGTATCTTCGAGCGAGCGCGAGCGAATCCGACCACGAACGAACGGAATGATACAGTATGCACAGAACTGATTGCAGCCATCCTGCACCTTGATAAAGGCGCGTCCCTGATCCGCAATCTCACCGGCCCAGAGCTCCGCATACGGCTGCGGCTTCGCGATATCCGAAACATGGCAGTCTGCCTTCTGCGCATCCATGTGCTCCGATTCGGTATAGACTGTCCGGTCGCCAGCATTGCCCAACGGACAGAGCGGCTCCGGCAGCTTCTCCGGATGCGCCGCCCAGTAGGATTCCAGAATCGGCAGAAGCCGTCCCTTCTCCTGATTGCCGACGAGGATGTCCACCGCTGCATCCTCTGCGAGTTCCGCTGCTCGCGCCTGCACATAACAGCCGACCGCGATGACGACCGCCTTCGGATTCATCGCACGAGCCTTATGAATCATCTGCCGCGACTTCCGGTCGGCGATGTTGGTAACGGAGCAGGTATTGATGATATAAATGTCCGCCGGTGCGCCCTCCCAGGATACGATGCGCATGCCGGCACTGCGGAGCTCTTCGATCATGGCGTCCGCCTCATAGGCATTGACCTTGCAGCCCAGATTATGCATGGCTGCCGTTAATTTAAAGTATTCCATTCTATTGACTTTTGATAAGCGTTTTCCTAAAATTAGCTTGTATTGTGATTATTATATTTAAGGAGGACTAAATCGTGAAAACCGTTCGTATCTCGCTTAATTCTATCGATAAAGTAAAGTCTTTTGTTAATGAGCTCGTAAAGTTCACTGACGTTGACTTCGACCTCGTTTCAGGCCGTTATGTAATCGATGCAAAGTCCATCATGGGTATTTTCTCCCTGGATCTCAGCAAGCCGATCGATCTCAACATTCACGCAGATGCAAGTCGCATGGATGAAATCGTCAATGCGCTGACACCTTACATCATTGCGCAGTAATCGTATCATTAAGCTGATGAATTAACAAGTATCATGATGAGTGCGCGCTTTTAGTGCGTACTCATTTTTTGTCTGAGCGGTCGCGGCCGGATGAAACGGACCTTCCGCTCCATGCATATAGAAAGAGGTTTTATGCAGTATCAGAGCTTTCTCATCAAGTATGCTGAGATCGGCACGAAGGGTAAGAATCGTTATATTTTTGAGGATGCCCTCGTTCATGACATCCGCAAGAAGCTGGAGCGCGTCGAGGGTGAGTTCCGTGTAACACGTGAGCGCGGCCGTATCTATGTGACCGCAAAGTCGGAGAACTACGACTACGAGGAAACCGTGGATGCTCTTCAGCACGTTTTCGGCATCGTCGGCATCTGTCCGATGATTCAGATGGAGAATACGCATGACTATCGCGCCATCAGTGACCAGGTGCTTGAGTATTTCGCTGAGGTCTACGGTGATCGCAAGCTGAGCTTCAAGTGTCGCACGACGCGTGCCGACAAGGAGTTCCCGATGAGCTCCACTGAGATCGACGCTGAGCTCGGCTATGATATCCTGACGAAGTTCCCGAACACATCAGTCGATGTGCATCATCCTGAGGTGATGCTTCGCGTCGAGATCCGTCAGTATGTGAATATCTTCTCCGAGGTGCTCCCGGGTGCGGGTGGTATGCCGCTCGGCACGAACGGCAAGGCGATGCTCTGCCTCTCCGGCGGTATCGACAGCCCGGTGGCAGGCTACATGATTTCACGTCGCGGCGCAGTTCTCGAGGCGACGTACTTCCATGCACCGCCATACACCTCTGAGCGTGCGAAGCAGAAGGTCGTCGATCTGGCCAATGAAGTCGCCCGCTACACGGGACCGATCGCGCTCCATGTGGTCAACTTTACGGATATTCAGTTGAAGATCTACGAGGAGTGTCCGCACGAGGAGCTGACGATCATCATGCGTCGTTATATGATGCGTATCGCCGAGGCGATCGCAGAGAAGCGGAACTGTATCGCGCTGATTACCGGTGAGTCCATCGGTCAGGTAGCAAGCCAGACGATGCAGTCACTGGTATGTACCAATGAGGTCTGCCATCTTCCGGTTTATCGTCCGGTAATTGCATTTGATAAGCAGGAGATCATCGATATCGCCCAGAAGATCGGCACGTATGAGACCTCCATCGAGCCGTTCGAGGACTGCTGCACCATCTTCGTTGCGAAGCATCCGGTAACGAAGCCGATTCCGGAGAAGATTCGTGCGTCCGAGCAGATCGTCTATGATGCGATGATTCCGATGGTTGAAAAGGCTGTAAACGAAGCTGAACTCATCTGGTGTAACGGCAAGTAAACAGAAAAAAGGCGTCCTGCCGAAGCGGGGCGCCTTTTTTCTGTTTACTTACGACGTGCCGTCACATTGACCCACTCGCCCTGATGGTTGACTTCCAGAACTTCCCAGATGTCCTCATGCTGACGGAAGGCTTCAAGCACCTCTGCCTCACGCTGGTCGAGGATACCGGAGGTGATGAAGAGACCATCCTTCTTCAGAAGTGGTCCAACCTCGCCGGTCAGCAGTACGATGACCGGTGCCAGAATGTTCGCAGCCACGATGTCATACTTGCCGAGCCCCATGCGGTTCTTGATATCCTCATCGCCGATCACATTGCCCACTACCATATCGAAGCAGCTCTCCGGGAGTTCGTTTGCCTTCAGGTTATCATGCACAGCCGGAACCGCTTCCTCATCGAGGTCGGTGCCATACACATGGCCAGCGCCGAGCTTCAGTGCAGTGATACCGAGGATACCCGAGCCGGTGCCGATATCTGCGATTTCGTCGCCTGCCTGCATATACTTCTGCAGCTGACGGATGCAGAGCTGCGTTGTCTCGTGCATGCCGGTGCCGAAGGCGGTACCCGGATCGATTTCGATGACGAGCTTCTCCTTATCTTCCTCCGGAACCTCCTCCCAGGTCGGCTTGATCAGGAGATCACCGACGGTAAACGGATGGAAGAAGGTCTTCCAGTTATTGATCCAGTCCTTATCCTCCGTATCCGA
>CAKQWR010000030.1 GCA_934279105.1 uncultured Oribacterium sp.
TCGTCTCGCGGAGAATGGCAATCCGGTCGTGGTCATCGAGCATAACCTCGACGTCATCAAGTGCGCGGACTACATCATTGACATCGGCCCGGAGGGCGGAGATCGTGGCGGTACTGTCATCGCACAGGGGACGCCGGAGGAAGTAGCAAAGGTGAAGGAATCCTATACCGGTTACTACATCAAGCAATATCTGAAGAAGAAATAAGCGTATAAAGACACGAAAAGCGGGGCTGTTGCTACCCCGCTTTTATTGTTGGCTCCATCCCAAAAACCACCTGTTTGACAAGAGGTTCCTTGCTTTGGTTAAAAAAGAAGACGCTTCTCGAAGATCGCTTCGAACCGGCGATCATGATTCGGCTTCCGGCATCCGCTCAGCGACGTTCTTCTCATGCCACTCTTCAAAGTATAGCTTCTTCGGATCATCCGGTGTTGTTTCATCCTCTTCGTGCTGCTCCTGATAATGCGTATAGAAATCGGAGCGCTTCAGCATGGAACGGAAATCTTCCACGAGTTCTTCGACGGCACGGTCGCGCTCAGACATGCTTGGAATCGAAATCGTGCTCGCAAAGAGTGTATTCGGATCAACATTGAGCGCATGAAGGATGCAGACCAGCTGATCCTGGTTCGGATGCTTCGGACCGTTCTGGCTCTTACTCTGATAGGCTGTTTCGAACTGAGAAATCATGGAACTGGAAATGCCGGTAATCGCCGCAAGATCATCCTGCGTGAGGTGTGCTGCGATTCGAAGCTGCTTCATCGTCTTTCCGAACATACCCCAGTCGAAGTGATAATCCCGATTGTTATAAATCGGATCTTCTGTGTATACTGTGTTATTTTTGTGCTTTGCACGTGGTGCAGAATAGTTTGACATAATGCATGTACTCCTTAGTAAGGGATTTTTATGTTCTATATAGAATTGTATTCTTACAACGAAGAAATAATAATTCACTTTCGGCTATAGTTATATAGCTGCCAGGTATACTTAACTAGAAAAATCTATAGCATTTTTAGAAAGAAATGGAAGATAAGTATACGAAAATGTCATAGGCAGCAATACTTAGTCCATTCTGGATTCGTTGCTGCTTGCACACACTCAATTCAGGTACTGTCTGGCCTGAAGAATCTGATATACACTTTTTGGAAAAACCATGCTTTATGTTTAGTCTATTAGGATAGCCGAGAAGAAGTCTTCGAAAAATATACATGGAGCAGAATTTTTTAGAAAAGTGTACATTCTCAAACTTTGACTACAGAGAACCTGTCAGTACATGTTCTGATTTACGGCGCCGCATGTATTCTCGAACTGGATACAGGGGCGCTCATGGAAACTTTAAAGATCGCAGGTATATTCCTAAGCATCGCTTTGAACATGGGGAGCGCCAGGGGAGCCGATCTGAGTAGTCAACTGGATTATGAAATATATGTGAAATAAACCAGCAGTTTATTTACAAAACGGATACAATCCGATAGAATGTGTCCTAAGAGCGAAGTGAGTGATGGTGTGTTATACATGATATCGCTTCGGCTCGGAGCACTTTGATAAGTGAATATGGGCTAGTACCGGTTTCGACGGGGATGATGCAGCTTTAGAAGCTATCCGAAAGACAGTCGCGTTAAACTTCAAACCTAAATATAAACGCTAACAATAACGAATTAGCATACGCAGCCTAAGTGCTGTGTGGTCAGCCTCGATGCACTCACACATCGAGAATCTGGCCTCATCTATGTGAGAAACGACGTTAAGAGTTTCTCCTCTTAACGGGCGTATTTAGAGAATACCGGCTATAAAAGGACGTGCACATCCTTTTATAGTGGGGAATCCTTAAAGTGTACTATGATAGTAGAAGGAGAGGGAATTTATTTTCGGACACGGGTTCGACTCCCGTCTGGTCCACTTAATCGTGCATATCCGAATTCATCGAGAGGTTCGGATTTGCATTTATCATTTTAATTAAAAACGAGAACTTGCAGAATATTCGATTTTCTGTGGGCTCTCTTTTTTTGTATTACAAATTATAAATAATCCATATATTCGCATCATAAAATATATGAAAATAAGTTATATCGCTGAAAATGATCGAATTTATAAACAGTTTTTAATTATCTTACATTTTTCTGTAGTAGTGTGTTACACTAGTCTCTGTTCTTTTTAAGGGGGAGGCGTGGCTGTTTTAATTGCCAAACTACCAGCCGCGTCCTGTGTAACCTAAGGATGGTACAGAATCAGCTCTGTGCCGTTAAAAACAAGGAGGCTATTTCGTATGGAAAAGTTTTTCAAGCTGAAGGAAAAAGGTACGGACGTACGTACCGAGATGATTGCCGGTATTACGACATTCATGACCATGGCCTACATTCTGGCCGTTAACCCGAGCATCCTCGGAGCTACAGGTATGGATTCCGGTGCGATCTTCACCGCAACCGCACTTGCATCTGCACTTGCATCATTCTGCATGGCATTCCTCGCAAATCTTCCGTTTGTACTGTCAGCAGGTATGGGTCTCAATGCTTACTTCGCTTACACTGTCGTTTTAGGCATGGGTTATTCCTGGGAGGTTGCCCTGACCGCTGTATTCGCAGAGGGTCTTGTGTTCGTCCTTCTGTCTCTGACGAACGTTCGTGAGGCGATTTTCAATGCAATCCCGCAGACACTGAAGTATGGTGTTTCCGTAGGTATCGGTCTGTTCATCTGCTTCATCGGTCTTCAGAATGCACACATCGCAGTTGACTCTGCAACGCTTGTAACCATCTTCAGCTTTTCACAGTCCGTAAAGGCTGGCACCTTTAATTCGGAGGGTATCACCGTACTGCTTGCACTGATCGGTATCATCATCACCGGTTATCTCGTTATCAAGGGCGTGAAGGGTAACATCCTCATCGGTATTTTCGTAACCTGGCTCCTCGGCATTCTCTGCCAGCTGACCGGTCTCTATGTACCGAATCCGGATGCTGGCTTCTACAGCCTGATTCCTTCCGGTGTCGTTTCCATGCCGGCATCGATCGCGCCGACATTCTTAAAGTTTGATTTCTCTATCATCGCAGAGCATCCGCTTGATTTCTTTTCGGTACTGTTTGCATTCCTGTTTGTCGATATCTTCGATACACTTGGAACACTCATCGGTTGTGCATCGAAGGCTGACATGCTTGACAAGGATGGCAAGCTTCCGGAGATTAAGGGCGCACTGCTTGCTGACTCTATCGGTACGATGGTAGGTGCGTGCCTCGGTACGTCCACCATCACCACCTTCGTTGAGTCCAGCTCCGGTATCGCAGAGGGTGGCCGCAGTGGTCTCACCGCTGTCGTTTCCGGTCTCTTCTTCCTGCTTGCGCTGTTCTTCTCCCCGATCTTCCTGGCAATCCCGAGCTTCGCAACCGCTCCGGCGCTGGTTATCGTAGGATTCCTGATGATTCAGCAGGTCGTAAAGGTAGAGTGGAATGATCTCCTTGAGGCAATTCCGGCATACATCGCTATCTTCGCGATGCCGTTCCTGTACTCTATCTCTGAGGGTATTTCCTTGGGCATCATCTCTTACGTACTCCTTCACGTACTGTCCGGAAAGGGTAAGTCCGTAACACCGCTGATGTATGCGCTTGCGATTCTCTTCGTACTGAAGTACATCATGCTGTAATATTTTGTTTTATCTCCGCCGGGGCGTTTGCTCCGGCGGTTTTTTACCAGTGGATTACTTGAACCACGCGGTGGATAATGTTATAGTTAATAAGTAAAAAACTGAACAAAGGAGGATAAGTATATGGACAGTTGTGATAGTGGAAGTCGAAGTACGAAGAATGGTGGATTTAGACTTGTATACTATGTAAACGCAGATCACTTAAGCCTCTTATGTGGGACATACTTTTAAGAAAAGCTGTAAAGCAAAAGCTATGTTTTAAAGAAGCTGTTTCGTGAGATCTGTTTGTGGCAGGCATTATGAATAGAAGCTGCTTACGGAAAGTGGAAGCGGCGACGTAGCTATTAAAGTGTCCTGATTTTAAATAGTATAGAAGCCTTCATCCATCGTTATGACTGAATTCACAACTACTGATTGTGCACAGGTTTGTGTGACGATGGTTTTTTTGTGCCCTTTTTTACGGGGAGGAAGGAGGCTTCGCATGACGAAGGAAATTTTAAAGGAACCTGTATATGTTGAGGAAATTGTAAACATTGTCCGCTCATCATCTTCGCTTGAAGAGATGCGAGATGAGCTTCGCAGCTACCATGAGAACGATATCGCGCAGAGCTTCGAGCTACTGAACAGAGCCGAGCGGAATCTTCTTTATACTGGGCTGGATGCAGAGGAACTCGCGGAGGTTATCTCCTACCTCGATAATCCGTCTGAGTATATCGAGGAAATCGGAATCGTAAAGCTTGCGGAAATCATCAACGAGATGGACGCGGATGATGCAATCGACCTCTGGGAGGACATCGATGAGAGCGTGCGCGTGAAGCTGCGCCCGATGATCGATGATGAGACGAAGACAGAGATTCGCCTCATTCATTCCTATGATGATGACGAGGTCGGAAGTCTCATCACGACGAACTACATCCGTATCCGCCAGAATCTGACGATTCGCCAGGCGATGCATGAGCTGATTCAGCAGGCAGGTGATAATGACAATATCTCGACCATCTATGTGGTGGATGATCGCAAGCGTTTCTGTGGTGCCATCAATCTGAAGGACCTCATCATTGCCCGAAACAACGTGCCACTCGAAGACATCACGATCGATTCCTATCCGTACCTGATGGACCACGAGAAGATTTCCGACAGCATCGAGAAAATCAAGGACTACGCGGAGGATTCACTCCCGGTTCTGAATAAGGATCGAAAGATCATCGGTATCATCACGGCGCAGGACGTTACCGAGGCCGTGGATGATGAGATCAGTGAGGACTATGCAAAGCTGGCAGGTCTTGCTGCAGAGGAAGATCTCAACGAGACGACGAAGGACAGTGTGAAGAAACGTCTGCCATGGCTTGTGGTGCTGCTGTTCCTCGGTATGGTTGTATCCTCGGTGGTCGGTGCCTTCGAGAACGTCGTGGCCATCCTGCCGATCGTCATCTGCTTCCAGTCGCTGATTCTCGACATGGCCGGTAATGTCGGCACCCAGTCGCTTGCGGTGACGATTCGTGTGCTCATGGATGAGAACCTCGACGCAAAGGATAAGTGGCATCTGATCGGAAAGGAAATGAAGATCGGATTCTGCAACGGCTCTCTGCTGGGTGTGCTGTCTGTGCTCTGTCTCGGTGTATACATTGCAACGTTCAAGGGCTACACCTTTGGTACGGCAATGCTGATTTCCGGTTGTGTAGGCATTTCCCTGCTCGTGGCGATCGTCATCTCGAGTCTCGTCGGCACGCTGGTTCCGCTGTTCTTCCACAAGGTGAAGGTGGACCCGGCGGTGGCATCCGGTCCGCTGATCACGACCGTGAACGACCTCGTGGCTGTTGTGACATATTATGGTCTCGCATGGCTGCTCCTCATCGAGATTTTACATATTGTATAAATTGAAATTCGTATCTTGCGCATGAAACTGCCATCGCATATAATATTATATTGACAAAAAATCTTCTGTTTTCATGTTTTAAATAGAAAAACGCATGCTAGCAAAGGAGCGACAATGGCAAAAGAACTCGTCGTCGTACTGGACTTCGGTGGACAGTACAACCAGCTAATCGCAAGACGAATTCGTGATCTCGGTGTATATGCCGAGGTGTATCCGTCTTCCATGGGCCTCGATCAGTTGAAGGCTCTGAACCCAAAGGGAATCATCTTTACCGGCGGACCGCAGTCCGTGTATAAGAAAGAGTCCCAGCACATTGACCCGGCTATCTTCTCCATGGGCATTCCGATTCTCGGTATCTGCTATGGCGCACAGCTGATTGCGTATGAGCTCGGCGGCGTCGTTAAGACAGCGCCGGTTTCCGAGTATGGTCACACGAAGGTGCTGGTTGACCGCCAGGATTCCGTACTGCAGGGAATCTCTGACGAGACCACGATGTGGATGTCCCACACCGATTACATCGCAGAGGTACCGGAAGGCTTCCATATTACGGCGCATACCGCAGACTGTCCGGTGGCCGGCATGGAAGATCCTGCACGTCAGATTTATGCCGTACAATTCCATCCGGAGGTACAGCACTCCGTCGAGGGACATAAGCTTTTCCATAACTTCCTTTACGATGTCTGCAAGTGTGCAGGTGACTGGAAGATGGAGACCTTCGTACAGGATAAGATCAGAGAAATCCGTGAGACTGTAAAGGACGGTAAGGTCCTGCTTGCACTAAGTGGTGGTGTAGATTCTTCCGTAGCCGCAACCCTGATGGCAAAGGCCATCGGCAAGCAGCTGACCTGTGTATTTGTTGACCACGGCCTGCTTCGTAAGAACGAGGGAGACGAGGTCGAGTCCATCTTCGGACCGAACGGCCAGTATGACCTTAATTTTATCCGTGTGAATGCCGGACCGGAGTACTTCGAGAAGCTCGCAGGCGTTACAGAGCCGGAGCAGAAGCGTAAGATCATCGGCGAGCAGTTCATCCGCGTATTTGAGCGTGAGGCGAAGAAGATCGGCGCCGTCGATTTCCTCTGCCAGGGAACGATCTATCCGGACGTCGTAGAGTCCGGCCTCGGTAAGGGTGCTGTCATCAAGTCACATCACAATGTCGGCGGCCTTCCAAAGGATGTCGAGTTCAAGGAGATCATCGAGCCGTTACGCCTCCTCTTCAAGGATGAGGTTCGTCGTGTTGGTCTCGAGCTCGGACTTCCGGAGTATCTCGTATATCGTCAGCCGTTCCCAGGCCCAGGTCTCGGCGTACGTATCATCGGTGAAGTAACCCCGGAGAAGGTACGCATCGTACAGGATGCCGATGCCATCTACCGCGAGGAGATTGCAAAGGCAGGACTCGATCGTCAGATCAACCAGTACTTCGCGGCCCTTACGAATGTCCGCTCCGTCGGCGTTATGGGCGACTTCCGTACCTACGACTACGCTGTCGTACTGCGTGCGGTAGAAACCGACGATTTCATGACCGCTGAAGTAACGAACATCCCGTTCGAAGTACTCCAGAAGTGCATGAACCGCATCATAAACGAAGTAAAAGGCGTAAACCGCGTATTCTATGATCTTACGAGCAAACCGCCTGGAACCATCGAACTCGAATAATTTCTCAGAGGCTGAAACCCACGGATTTTCGCGGGTTTCAGCCTCTTTTTTTGTTCGGTGACAACCAAATGACAACCGGATGAAAAGGATACCATCCTTGACTTGGGGTATTGCGGATAAAATGACAATCGGTCAAGAATGACAAACTTATGAAAAATGTTATGCTGGTGGTGGGATGAAGTTTAATATCAGAACTGCCTCCACTTGAGTGAGTAACCTCGACGTTATAGCTGTACCCTGGCTGATGAAAATCCTTATACTCGTACTGCATATAGGTAGTCCAACGGACGGTTTTGCGGAGCAAAACGCCCGACATTTCTTTACGTATGCAAACAACTCCCTAGATAAAAAATGTATTCATCCGTAGGATGAAAATACATTTTTTATCTAGGGAGGATAATGCATGCTAGATTACAAAGACATCATTATCAGACATTGCGCGCTTTCTCTTTCGGGAAGCGAAATTGCCCGTCAACTGGGCGTGAGCAAATCAGGGGTGAATGACTTCTTAAGAGCATTCGATAAGCGCGAGTCGCTTTCATACCCCCTTCCACACGGCATCACGAATTATGGAATTGCTGAGCTTGTATACGGCTCAGTCCCTGGATCCGGTGGACGAAATAAAAACATAAAAGTGGCGCTGTCCACTTGAGTGATTTTGACCATTTGCGTCGAGGTGGTTTTCAGAAAAACACGTAATTGATATACTATTAATATAGAATATTATGCGGAAAATGGAAATATTGCGGGAGCTTGATGTTTATCTCAGTCGAGAAGACTTCCACCTCTTTCGGGTGGTGAGTAATAGCAAATTTGTCTTAGTGGGAGGAAAATGGTATGAGAAAAAAATCGAAACGAATTTTAGCAGCTGCATTGTCAGCTATATTAATATGGAACACATGTGACTGGCAGCCGCAGGCATTGGCAGCCGATTCGCTGCAGCGGATCGGGGCTGAAAAGGAGGCAGATGATACTGCGGAAACAGCAGAAAAAGAAGCTGCATTAAAAAAATCTGCATTAAAAGCCTCTCCGTCGAATGCGGAAGCAAAAGATAACCGCGGCGAGTCAGGTACAAACAAAGCAGAAGCAGAATCAGGGGCAGATGCAGGCAAAGCAGAAGTGGGAGCAGATGCAGATACAGGCAAAGCAGAAGCGGGAGCAGATGCAGATACAGATACAGGCAAAGCAGAAGCAGGAGCAGAAGCAGGTGCAGACAAAGCAGAGGCAGGTGCAAACGGAGCACCAAACGGCACAGTAACAGGGGCAGAGATAAAAGCATTTCTGGAGCTGGATGAGGCCATTGCAGTGCAGAAGCTTTCTTTGGGTGCAAAAGAAAGCGATATCATCCTTCCGGATACCCTGGATGTTGAGGTGGAAGGGGCGGATGAAATGCTGGCGGAAGACAGCCAGAATGTGCATCTGGTGGAAGCAGCGAATAAGGGCACAGAGAAAGATACAGAGGTGGAAACAGCAACCTGGCAGATTTCCGGCATAACATGGAAACTGAACGAAGAGCAGAGTGACCTCCCGGAGTTTCACGGCGGCATTTCCGAAAAAGACTATTTCGAAGAATTTGACGAAAACGGCGAGCCGGTCGAGACCTCGACGAAGACCTGGGCGGGCTATGCTGAGGCGAACCAGGAATATAATGGTCGTGTGTATGTGTATAGAGCGGTACTGCCGGAGGAGCTGGGCAAATTTGAAGTGGCGGATACGGCTGACCTGCCGGAGATTGATGTGATGGTAGGGGACGCGGGCGTGGCACTGCTGGCGGATGGTGCACCGTATGATTTGAATGAAAATTATCTAGTAATTAATGAAGACAATGTGGATCAGTTTAATGGAAAAACCATAACCGGCAGATATTGCCCTACCAATCGACCGGAGTTCACTTATACAGACATCATGGGCGGCATCATAATTGATAATGTTACGGTCGATCTGACGATTAAAAATGTAACGATCAAATCTGGTGGAGCCAGTGGATGGAATCTGGCCGGTATTTACTTGAAAGGCAATGCCCAGCTGAATTTGACCTTAGAAGGAACCAATACACTTGTGGGACTGGATGAAGGAGCCGGAATTGAGGTGGAAAAAGATGCAACACTGGTTATTACGGAGCAGAGTAAAGGAAGCCTGAGGGCAGTGGGAGGTGCCTATGGGGCCGCCGGTATCGGAGGAAAAGGAACAGCAAGTGACGAAGGTGCAGATAATAACTGTAGGACAGGAACGATTATAATCAAGGGCGGAAGCATTACAGCTGAAGGTGGAGCTTATCAGATTCCCCAAACGCAGGATTATTATGGAGGAGCCGGAATCGGAACCGGTCGCTATGGAATCGGCGGAACCATTGAAATACTGGGTGGAACGATAACCGCAGAAGGAGGAAAGCAGACAGGAGCCGGAATCGGAGGCGGAATGAGTGGAAGGGTAGACACGATCGTGATCGGCGGGACGATAGGCGAAGCTCCCGATATAACCGTATCTTCTTATAAGGATAGTACGAAGGGATACATGGGAGCTGCCATCGGCAGCGGATGGAATGCAGTGAGTGGTTTAATATTATCCTGTGGCGATATCCGGATATTAAGTGGATCTGTGAAGGTAACGGGTGGAAATATTGGTTATGGAGTGTTAAGGCGTCTTAATGGAAATGGAATGGAAGGCGGCAGTATTACTATTTCCGAGGAGGTGCAGTTAGAGCTGCCGGTTGGAAGCTCCATTGATCCCAGGGGAGAATGTATCTACGGGAAAAAAACATTCCAGATTACCGCGTATGATAACCAGCTAGCTAATGGAACCTATCCGGCTGACATATCCCTGTATCGGGAAAATGATACAGAAAAAGCAACTCCGGTTTATAAAACAAGCACTCAGATGACCGTCTCCGGATTCATGGGAACGATACCGGATATAACCCAGTGGATAGGCTATTCTGGAAATATGCAGATGGTTGTAGCGCTGAAGTCTTCCGGTGGCGGGGAAGGTAAGACGATGGAGGGAAGGGTTGCTTTAAACAAAGGAACGGATGAAACCATCTCCGTCATGCTTGGACAAAACGCCTACCAGAAGACAATGGATCTGACCATCCATGATGGCCGTTTGAAGAATGATAAAAATTATACACTGACGGTTCAAATCGGGAAAGAAGCAAGCGAAGGCGGCACTGCACCGGATGTAGTAAGCTATTCATCTCAAAAAGCTTCCGATTATCAGCTAAAGACGGGTAAAGTCAGCTGGTATACGCCTCTGTCCGGAGAGGTTCCGGTATCGGTTCTGATACAGGAAGAAGGAGGGGAAGGAGAAAATACGAATAGCTTTACAGTAACAGGAACCCTCACGATGAATTCAGAGGAGGAAACGAAGCTTTCCCTCACCATCGGAGAACCCCTGTATCCTGTCCGGTTCCACTTCTATTCATCACAGGTGAAGGCGGCAGAGGAGGTATCCCTGACAGCCGGACGGCTGGCTGGAGCTGCCTCAGAAGATCCGGTGGAATTAAATCAGAACGAAGGCCAGTTTGCCTTTGACGGGAAGCTGACAATCGATGCAGAAGCAGGCAATCATGCATATGCTCTGGCATATCTTCCGGCCGGAAATTACCGGTTTATGATAAATACAGGCATCACAGAATTAGGCAGCTCCGGCGGAAGCTTTACCCTGGACAGCGAAACGGTAAAGGCAGAGGATGCCGGAACGGATATCACCGTATTAAATGCGGCAGAGGCGCTGGCGGGAGAACTGGATCTTTCCCTTGGAAATATATCTTTTTCCGAGGAAAATGGTCAGCTGACCATTTTATATTCTAAAACAGATGATTCCGGCCAGGTGGTTACAGCAACGCTAATAGGCCAGTCCTACGAGAAATGCTATCGGATCACTTCATCTAAGCTGGTAGAGAATTATCATCTCTCTGTGGATACCCCAGCTTCCGAGGAATTAAAGCTCGTATTAAAGAACCTTACGATTACATCGGCAGAGGCTATCGCACCGATTCAGATAAACGGAGAATCCCAGGTGATCACCTATCTGGAAGGGGAAAACAGGATTTCGATTAATAAATCAAAATCTTCATCAGGGTTAACTGTTTCCCCTGCCGGCATCAGTGTGGCGAAGGATGCAAAGCTTACGATTGACAGTGAGCCGGAACAGCCGGGCTCCATAGAGGTGCTCAATGAAACAACAGCAACCAGAAATGGTGCAGCAATTGGAGGAAATGGAGGAGAGGATGCAGGAACCATTCACATCAAGGGGGGAACTGTAATTGCAAAAATGACAAATTCCTCTTCTATGGGAGCTGCCATCGGTGCTTCGGTAGGAAAAAGTGTAGAAGAAATACGGATCAGCGGAGGAGCAGTAACTGCAGAAACAACATCGAATGGTGCCGGAATCGGAACAGGAAGTGCTTCTGGCAAGAAAAGAACCGGTAAAATCGTGATAGAAGGCGGAACGGTGAATGCAAGCTCGGGGAGCGGTGCCGGAATTGGAAGCGGTCATGGATATGCTCCTGGAGACTCAGCGATAACTGCTGATATTGAGATTCATGGTGGAATGATTACAGCCTATTCTTTTTCGGGAGCCTGCATCGGAAGTGGTAAAGACAGTTCATCGAAGGTGCTGATTGACGGTGGCACTATATGCTTAAATAATAAAGAAGCACAGAGTAGGGACGCTGCCCATATTGGAAAGGGGGCTGCGAATTCTACATGGCCACAAACTGATGTGACGATTGCGGGCGGAACGATCTGTTTGATAGGGGCGAATAGCTATATACGGCGACCGATCATTTATGGTTGGCAAATGGTAGATGGAAAGGGGCAACAGAATAAGCCCAAAGATGCGAATGGTAAGCCGGTTTATTTCACCACAGCGGATCTGACCGGTATCTATGAGAATAATACACTGGTTGAAAAAGCAGGTATTGAAGGAAGCTCCTACGGCTTTCAAGATGTCCGGACAGATTCCAACGGAAAGATCTATATGTATCTTCCGGCATCGGGGACAGTGAAAGCCTCCTTTGGCGGTGTGGAATTTACCGGAAAGGTTGAGGCAGGTAATGAGAATGTATTGGAGCGTGAACAGACCTCTATTGATTATCAAAGGGAAGTCCTGAAAAATACGGCTCTGTATGAGCTCGAATATGCGGAATCTAAGAGTGCTGCATCTTGGGAAAAGATCCCGGCAGGCGGCGAGGTTTCTCTGACAGAAATTCTGGATAAACAGCCGGAGAGTGTGACCGAGATTACTTTGTATGTGCGCAAGGCAGCCGAAGGTTCCGCAGCAGCAGGCGAAGCAGCCGAGATAAAGATTCCGGTAAGACCGGCAAAACCGGACCAGATACAGGGAACAGATGTAACGAAAGACAGCTACTCTATCATGGTAAAAAGACAGCCCGTTTCTGGTTATGAGTACGGAATTTCAGAATCTGCGGATGGTAAGCTTCAGTGGCAGACGGAGAAGACGTTTACGTCGCCGAAGCCGGCTAACACCTATTATATAACCCGTCGTGTGAAAGCAACAGACAGCAGTTTTGCATCGAAGCCGGCTGATCGTTTGGAGGTGACAACACCGGATGCATTACTGATCGACGGTCCCGCCGGCAAAGTATCTTTTGAAACGATAGGAACCTATGGACAGACACTTTCAGAGATTCTGGTACATCTGGCAGAGGGATTTCAGGTTGTTAATTATAGTAGATCACCGGTTTCAGGAACATGGAAGTTCAGTGCGAATCAGAGCGGAACGTCCGCTTTCTTCATTTATCCGGAGGTAAAGGGAACCACTGCATATCAGGTAGAATTTATACCGACTGAAACATCAGAAGGGCAGTATGGAAAACCTTTGACCCAAAGTGTGATTCCGGAGGTATCACCGAAAGAGTTGCATGCAGTTCTTACGACACCTATTGAAAAAGACTATGACGGAAGTACCGATATCGCATTAAAGGCGAAGGTAGAGATAGGAGCTTCGGGTCAGAGCTACATGATCAGTGGCCTGAAGGGAAGCTTTGCAGATGCCAATGCCGGAACCGGTAAGGCGGTAACCATTGATCCTTCAAAGGCAGTCATTGAGACCGAGGGCAGTGCAGTGAATCTGCAGAATTACCGTGTGGTATATCCGGCTCAGACGACCGGAACGATCCGTCCGATACAGGGGTCGGTTTCGATCGATCCGAAAGCATGGACTGGAGAAAAAACCTATGGAGATGCCAGCTTTTCCTTGACAGGTGTGAAGGTAGTGGGAGATGGAGCTCTGACCTATACAAGCTCTGATGAAAAGGTTCTCACCGTGGATGCACAGGGTCAGGTGACCATCAAAGGCACGGGTTCTGCAGAGGTAAGCATCACCATGGAAAAGGGAACAAATTACTTTGGCACAAGCACACCGGCAAAGGAAAGGATCACCATTGAAAAAGGAACACTCACCCTTACCTTAACGGCTGTGAACCGGAGTACCGGAGTGCAGCAGCCGGAAGGGATTCTCGGAACCTACGAGGATGATTTTGATATCATTGCACGTATTCAGGGAGCGTATGGTGACAAGCTGCAGGGTATGATCCACTTCTATGATAATGGAAATCGGAATCCGGATACGATCCCTGTAGGAGAAGCTGGAACTGCGGTTCTCAAGCTGTCAAAGCCGGGAGTCGCATCCGTAGGAACGCACCGGATGACAGCCGAGTTTGATTTTGACACTCATCAGGAGTGGGCGACCAAATACAACACGCCTGCTCCGGCTGCATTTACATTTACGATCGGAAAGGTGGCTGCACCGCAGATCACCTGGCCGACGGCAGCGTCGATGAAGGCGGGAAGTCCTCTGCGTGATTCTGCCTTATCAGGAGGAAGCACCGAATACGGAAGCTTTGCCTGGAAGAATCCGACGCAGACGGCACAGGCGGGCACCCATAGCTACGAGGTGGTATTTACACCGAATGAATGGGCATCCGCTCGTTATGAGATCGCAGCGATGATCGGTACGGCAGAAGTGACAGCAACGGAAGATAAGCCGGAAAAACCAAACCGCAACAGCTCGTCTTCCGGACAGAATAAAACCTTCGGCAGCGGTGTAATCAGACAGGATTCGGTCAAAGGAACGATCGACAGTACGGCAGGAATTATCACAGGAGAAACAAACAGCTTTGCCAATGACGGAAAGAGCCATTGGATGCTGGATGAGCATGGCTGGTGGTTACGCTTTGCAGATAATACCTACCCAAAGGGAAGCGTGCTTGAATCTGGTGGTATTTCACATAGCTGGGAGCATATCAACGGAAATTGGTGGGCCTTTGATGAAACAGGTTATGCCAAGACAGGCTGGTTAAGAGACGAGGATTACGGCGGCTGGTTCTATATAGATCTGGAACACGGCATGCGGACCGGCTGGGTGCTTCTCAATGGAGCATGGTACTATTTTAATCCGGTTTCCGATGGAAAGAGAGGGAAGATGTATGCCGGACAAAGAACACCAGACGGATACTATGTAGAGAAAAACGGTGTCTGGGACGGAAGAAACAAGCAGTAAAACGAGCTTCAAGCCGAACCTCCATGGGACTTGGCGCGTGTACTAACTATAGAATAATCCGGAAGGGATCCGCAGGCTTTGGGAATCCTTCCGGATTTCTATTTATTTACGTATTTCTATTTACTTATTTTTCGCATTCCCCGTCTGTCGCGAGGCAGGATCTGAAGGAAGCTGGATTCGGGAAACCTACTAACCCGAGGGCAAAGTTCTGGCC
>CAKQWR010000031.1 GCA_934279105.1 uncultured Oribacterium sp.
CTCCATCGCGGTGACCTTCTATCGTTTTAAGAAAATCGAAGATAAGTACGGAAATCTCGACCATCATCAGAAGGTAGACGACTAAGGGAGGTTTGCATTGAATAAGTACAGAGTGATGCTGGTGGATGATGAGGAGGATGTAATTCAGGTCATCATCCATAAGATGGACTGGGAGAAGCTGGGATTTACCGTGCAGGGCTATGCACATAACGGCCTGGAAGCACTCGAGATGGCGGAAGAAGAACAGCCGGATGTCGTGATGACCGATATCAAGATGCCGTTTATGGACGGACTCGAGCTGAGCCGCCGTCTGAAGGAGCAGTATCCGACCGTAAAGGTCATCATTTTCTCCGGGTTCGACCAGTTTGAATATGCGAAGGAAGCCATCCGTCTGGAAGCCGAGGAGTATATCCTGAAGCCGATCGACGCGGATGAGCTGAGTGCGGTGTTCGAACGCATCCATGCATCGCTCGACCGGGAGTTCGATGAGAAGCAGAACATCAACATGCTGAAAAATTACTACATGGAGAGTCTGCCGATCCTGCAGGAGAACTTCTGTACGGCACTGATCGAGGGACGTGAACCGGCGGATACGCTGCGTCGCGATATGATGGACTATCAGATCAGCCTCTATGGCCCTTATTTCGCAGTGGTGATTCTACACAACAGTGTTTCGATGGCACCGGAGGGCATCAATCCGCTTTTGATTACCATGTCGGTTCGACGGCTCTGGGAGGAGCACCTCGACCCGAAGTGGAAGGCACGCTTTTTTACTTATCTCGGTGATACGGTGATGATCGTACAGGTCGATCAGCCGTCGGCGCTTACGAAGCTGACCGATGACTGTCAGGTGCTCTGTCGTCTCAGTAAGCATGTATCGAATGCAACGATCACCGCAGGTATCAGTAAAGCGGTGAATAGTGTTCTGAGTCTGCCGGAAGCATATGAGAGTGCCCGTGAAGCGGTTTCGTATCGTGTGATTTATGGCCGCGGGCAGGCCCTCAATATCCTGGAAGTGGCACCGGAGACCCAGAAGGAAGCGCCTGCCGAAACGTCGATCGAGGACAACGATGACCGCTTTTATCCTGTGTTTAAGGCCATCAAGCTGAACACAGCGGAAGAGGTGGAGCATCAGATCGATGTCTTTCTTTCGAAGGAGGCACCGGTGAATCCTTCCATTCAGGAATATCGCTTCTTCGTGATGGAGCTCGTGACCGAGGGCCATCGCTTTATGAGTGCAAACCATCTTTCGATGGAAGACGTATTCGGAAAAGACGAAGATCTTTTCCAGAAGGTTCAGCATTTTGATCTGCAGGCGCTGCGCGTATGGATGAAGGAGAGTGCACGAAAGATGCAGACACTTCTTCGGGCGTCGCACAGTGACAGCACACGAAGCTTCGTGACGAAGGCGGAGGCGTATGTGCATGAGAACTACAGCAATAAGGATCTGAGCGTCGAGAGCATCTGTGATTATCTCGGTATCAGTGCGGCGTACTTTTCCACGGTCTTCAAACGGGAGACAGGAAAGACCTTTATCAACTACCTGACGGATATCCGCATGGATCGTGCCGTACATATGCTGCTCGATGAAAATGAGAAGACCTATGTGATTGCGGAAGCAGTCGGGTACAGTGACCCGAACTATTTCAGCTATGCATTTAAAAAGAAATTCGGCGTGTCACCGTCGAAATATAAGGCACAGCAGCGTGCCGGTACCGCGTCGAACTGAAAGACGATGGCTTAGGGAGATGGAGAGACGTGTATGCAGACCTGCGGTCTGCAGGCGTCTCTTCGTTTTTTATAGAGTACGGACGATCGGCACAGCCGATGAAAGACCTTTCGATATTCGCACGTTTCGTCACAGCGTACGGACCATAGAGAAATGACACAGCGCGTAAGAGAGAACGTATTTTCGCTGGAGCGCGCGACACTTACAGGAGGGTGTAGTGGACAACAATCATCCGATGGATACGAAAAATGGAGGAAAACAGGGGCGGAACCTGTTGCCGCATACGATTCAGGGAACGATTCTGATGGCCTTTACCATCATTTCCTTCGTACTGCTCATGATTCTCGGTACGGTGCTGTACCAGCTGTTTGCGCGTCGTATGCGGACGAGTTCTATGGAATCCACCGAGCAGATCGTGCAGCAGTCCGTCGTCAATCTCGAGGATTATCTCGCAAACATGCGCCGTATCTCCGATGCGGTTTATTACAATGTCATCAAAAACGCTGATCTCAGTACAGACAGCATCGACCGGGAGATGGATCTGATTTATGAGGCTCATCTCGAGAATCTCGTCAGTATGGCACTGTTTACAGCGGATGGTCGTCTCATTTCGGCATCTCCGATTGCGACGACGAAGGAGAACCTCGATGTAACGACGCAGAGCTGGTTTACGGAAGCGCTTCGGAAAACCGATAATCTGCATTTCTCCACCCCACATGTCGAAAATCTGTTTCTGGATCCGGCGTATCGCTATCGTTGGGTCATTTCGCTGAGCCGTGCGGTGGAAATCTATGAAAATGGTATGCCGACCATGGGTGTCCTTCTCGTCGATATGAACTACTCCACCATCGATCGTATGATGGAGCGTATCAATCAGGATTCGAGCGGGCAGTACATTTATCTGACCGATTCGAGTGGCAGCCTCATCTACCACCCGAAGCTGATGCAGATCAATTATGGTATCCTGACGGAAAATAACATCCGTGAAGCACATTATAAGGATGGACAGCATCAGGAGAGCTACCTCGGTGCACGGCGGCAGGTGATGGTGAATTCGGTGTCCTATACGGGCTGGAAAATGATCGCAGTGGTTCCGGCGAGTGCGTATGGTGTGGATGCCGAGAGCCTTCGTTTCGTAGTCATCCTGCTTGTGTCTATCTCACTCCTCGTCATGATTTCCGTGAACCAGATCGTATCGAGACAGATTTCTCTTCCGTTAAATCGTCTGAACCGATCCATCAAGCGGATGGAGGACGGCGATGTCGTGCCGGAGGATATTTACGTAGGCGGTTCGGAAGAAGTGGAGCATCTCGGACGAACACTTCGAAGCTCGATGCGTCGGATCAATCAGCTGATGGAAGATATCGTCATCGAGCAGGAGGAGAAGAGAAAATCAGAGATGGATGCACTGCAGTCCCAGATCAATCCGCATTTCCTTTATAACACGCTGGATTCCATCGTGTGGATGATCGAGGGCGAACATAATAAGGATGCGGTCTTTATGGTGACGCAGCTCGCGAGTCTGTTCCGAATCAGCTTGAGCCGTGGAAAAAATATCATTCCGCTTGCGCAGGAGCTGAAGCATGCGGAAAACTATATGAACATTCAGAAGGTGCGGTATAAGAATAATTTCTCTGTGGTGTTTGATATCGATGAAAAAATCAAGAATTATCTGAGCGTGAAGCTGATCATCCAGCCGATCCTCGAGAATGCTATCTATTATGGCGTCGGGGATATGGATCCGGATGATGAGGGTGAGATCCGCATCCGTGGCTGGTTGATCCCGGATTCGGACGCAGATCCGGAACATCCGATTTCCGTCGGTGACATTTATATCGCGGTCATCGATAACGGGTACGGCATGCCGCCGGAGGTCTGTGAGAACCTTCTGAAGGATGATGAGGAAGCCCGAAAGCGGGTACCGAAGCATGGATCCGGCGTCGGCCTCGTCAATGTACATAATCGAATCCGGCTTCGCTTCGGACCGCAATATGGATTAACGGCTGCCTCGGAACCGGATGAAGGAACGACGATCACCATCCATCTGCCGGCGATTCCGGATACAGAGGAAAATCAGAAAATGCTGGAGCGTGGTCAGTATACGGCGCGTTCTGTAAGCGGACAGGAAGGAGGAAAACGGAATGCATGAGGATCGAAGTTTCTTATGGCCGATCATCACGGCCCTCGGTATCACGATTTTGTTCTGTGCCGTGATGCTGGTACGGGGGACCGGAGAAAAGCGCTATCATGTTTCGGTAATCGTGAGCAATTCCTCCTCGGATCGCTGGGTGCCGCTGAAGGCGGGGCTTCGCCAGGCAGCGAAGGACAACAACATTGACCTGAGCTACGTGTATACCGACTATCTCGATGATATTTATACGCAGACCGCGCTCATCAATCAGGAGATTTCAGAGGGGGCGGATGGCATCATCACGGATTTTTGCCTCAGTATGGGAACCGCAGAAATCGTTCGAAACATCATCTCGAGAGTGCCGATGGAATTTATCATCACAAATGTGGATGCAGATGCCGATATCTCCGGTAACTATGCGACCGTGATGACGGATAACGAAGAGGTCGGTCGGGCCATCGGAAATGAGCTGGTGATTCACTATGGAGAGAAGCTGAAGGGGATGAGAATCGGGATCGTCGCCGGCAATCAGCAGCAGTATGCGATGCAGGACCGGCTTCGCGGATTTATGGATGCCGTGGGTGCACAGGCACCGGACATCGTGTGGACGGTAGAAGAGAGCCGTTTTCTGGAGCAGGATATCCGTCGTGCGATGGAACGCGTGCCGGCGGAGGTCATCGTCGGCCTCGATAACACGAGTCTCGAAGCGTCGGTAGACTATGTCGCTGCATCCGGCGACGAGCATCTGTCACTGTATGGTGCCGGCTGCAGTGAGAAGCTGGCGTACTATATCGACAATGGCACCATCACCTCGATGATTCTGCCGAATGAATTCAGTATGGGCTATCAGAGTCTGACAGACCTTTCAGCGAAGCTTCGAAATCGTATGCTGGAGCTGGAGGACCGGGAGCAGGGCTTCAATGTGGTCCATCAGGATAATCTGTTCCGGGATGAAAATCAGCGCATCCTGTTCCCAATCGTGCAGTAATCGCGGAACACGCATAAGACTGGGCGTCAGGAACATGCGTAGGGACGGATGAAAATCGAAACATATGGGTGCGCTTCCGAAGTGCTGAAAGGGAAGCGAAAAAGAAATCGGAAAAGAAATCGGGGAAAATCGTATGAAGAGAAGAACACAGGAAATCTCGTGGATATGTGGCGGGCTGATCACGATGCTGCTGCTTGGTGGATGTGGACGCGTGCAGAAGGAGCCGACGCGAAAGACCGATGGAAAAATCAAAATCGGGGTGTCGGTCTATGACCAGTACGATGCATTCGTGGCGGAGCTGATGCAGGATCTGAACAAACAGGTTCTGACGGCAAAGTCTGACGAAAAACAGGATATCGTGCTCGAAGTGTATAATGCCGCACAGAGCCAGTCGAAGCAGAACGAACAGGTGCATGAACTGATTAATTCGGATTTTGACGTCATCTGTGTGAATCTCGTGGACCGCACGGCACCGACCGAAGTCATCAACGCCGCCCGGAATGCCGATATTCCGATTATTTTCTTCAATCGGGAACTGGTGGAGGAGGATCTGCTTCGCTGGGATAAGCTCTTCTATGTGGGGGCCAATGCCTTCGAATCCGGAAAGATGCAGGGCGAGCTGGCCGTGGACGAAATAGAGAAAGGCACCGTCGACCGGAATGGGGACGGAACGATTCAGTACATCGTGCTCGAAGGCGAGGCTGGGCATCAGGATGCCATCGCCCGTTCCGAAAGCAGTGTCAACCGCATGATCGAGCTCGGCGTGAAGCTGGATCGTCTGGATTATGCCATCGCAAACTGGAACCGTGCACAGGCGAAGACCCAGATGGATAAGTTTATCAAACAGCATGGAGATGCTATCGAACTCGTGCTTGCAAACAACGATGAGATGGCACTCGGGGCAATCGATGCCTTCGAGGGGAGCACCATCGAACGGGAGAACTGGCCATGTATTTTCGGTATCGACGGGACCGAAGCAGGACTTGCTGCAGTTCGTGAGGGCAAGATGGTGGCCACGATCTACAACGACGCCGAAGGCCAGGCAGAGGCCATTTTTCAGCTGGCGCACCACCTGGCCCTCGAGGAGCCCCTGCAGGAGTTGCATCTTACAGGTGACAAATATATACGTTTACCGTATCAGAAGGTGACACGGGAAAATGTTGTCGAATTTCATTAAACGCCATCGCCTGCGACAAGTATGCCACGGAGGCAGAACTTTACAGGCGTTCGAAAAAGAAGAGACGATACCTGCGCGAAAGGCGCTGTGATGGCATCGTCTCTTTTATCGTCATTATATTTTTTCACCACTCACTTCTTCCCAGTAGCGTTCCCCCTGATCCACCATGGAGATATAGGTTTCCTTCATGATGCGGCGGAAGATGCTGAGCTCCTCGCGGAGACCGAAGCGTGCCGGTATAAGTCCGGTGACCTCGTTGATTTCAGACGCAATCTTCTTCCCGAGTCGTTCATCGCCGAGACGGAATAAACCAAATGCCGTCGAGTCGTAAGTGCGATCACCGGCACAGGTCTCGATCCAGAGCTTCGCGAACTGCCGCCACTCTTCGAGAAGCAGTGGATCGGCCTCTTCGTCGAGTACACAGAGCGTGGTGAAGTGCTTCCGGATATCGCGCTCCCGCTTCTTTCGATTCAGGAAATTCGTGCCGAGGCGGCCATCGATGAGAAGCTCCATCCAGGCGGCCACGAAATTATCCTTTCGCTTCGCACCCGTCCGTTCATTCGCAGGGTAGCGCTTCCGAAGAATCTCGAGACGGCGACGATCTCCCGGATCCCCTGCATTGGCATCGATCATCTCTGTAAGAAGCTTCTCACGCTCATCGATGTCTTTGATTTCATAATAGTGCGCCGGCCAGTCCTCTCGATAGTCGATCGTCGGCGCTTTTTCTTTATTTAAAAGCATGGTCGTGCGGTCCTTTCATCGGAATGCCTCTATTTTAGCATGATTCAGCAGGCTTGGCACGTAGTGGATGGGCTTTATGCGTATTCTACATTGGAAGGTGACCTTCACTCATCGCTCATGCAGGTAGGACGATATAAAAATAACTTGACGCAGTGACCCGCCGGTGCTATATTGTTCAAAACAATTTGTTAACAGGAGAAAATGAACATGAAGCAGAGCAAAATAAAGAAATACGAACAAATGTCATCTGACCGGAATCGTATCGACTGGATGATTACACTGGTGCCGTTTGTACTCATCGTGGTGCTGGCACTGCTGTTCTTTCTGCTGCCGGAGGCGTCAAATAACGTGCTCAGCAGTATCCGGAACTTCCTCGGCGACAGCTTCGGACTCTATTATCTTCTGATCGGTCTCGGGACCGCCGTGATATCCCTCTATATCGCACTGTCACGCTATGGTCGGATCGTACTCGGCGAGCCGGATGAGAAGCCGAAATACAGCTTCTTCCAGTGGGGTGCCATGATGTTCACAGCAGGACTTGCGGCGGATATTCTGTTCTATTCCTTCTGCGAGTGGATTCTCTACTGGGAGGACCCGCATACCGTGGAGATGGGCAGTCGTATGGACTGGGCCAGCACCTTTACGCTGTTCCACTGGGGCCCGATTCCGTGGGGCTTCTACCTCGTACTTGCGGTCGCCTTCGGTTTCATGCTGCACGTACGGAAGCGGACGCGCCAGAAGTATTCGGAAGCCTGCCGTCCGATTCTTGGAAAGTACACCGACCGCCTGCCGGGCCGCTTCATCGACCTTCTCGCCGTATTCGCGCTGCTTGCAGGTACCGCAACTACGTTTTCCGTGGCGACACCGCTGCTCAGCGAAGCACTGAAGGCCCTGCTCGGTATCGACCTTCCGGACCGCACCATCACGATTGCGATTCTGCTTGTGACCTGCGTGCTGTATACTTATGCGGTCATGCGCGGCATGCTTGGTGTTTCTGTGCTGGCCAATGTCTGCACCTACTGTTTTTATGGCTTGCTTCTTTTCGTACTTGTCTGCGGAGGAGAAGCACGCTTCATTCTCGAGACCGGCTTCTCCGCGATGGGACGTCTCGCGCAGAATTTCATCGGCCTCTCGACGTACACCGATCCGACGAGAAGCACTGGTTTTGCACAGAACTGGACAATTTTCTACTGGGCCTACTGGATGGTATGGTGCGTAGCCGCGCCGTTCTTCATCGGTTCGATTTCCCGTGGCCGCACCATCCGCTCCACGATTCTCGGCGGCTATGTCTTCGGTATGGGCAGCACTTTCGTAAGCTTCATTATTTTAGGAAATTATAGTCTCGGACTTCAGATGGCCGGACGCCTCGATATCGTCGGCCTGTATGAGCAGACACAGAACCTGTACACAACCATCATCGCCATCATTCAGCAACTGCCACTCGCAAAAGCCGTGCTCGTGCTCCTCATCGTGACGATGATTGCCTTTTACGCAACCTCCTTCGATTCCATCGCACTGGTGGCATCCCAGTACAGCTATAAGAAGCTCGGAAAGGACGAAGAGCCGAAGGGCTGGATCAAGGCTCTCTGGTCGATTCTGCTCATCCTTCTCCCGGTGGCACTCGTCTTCTCCGACAGTTCCATGGCAAACCTCCAGTCTGTCAGTATCATCGCGGCCTTCCCGATCGGTGCCGTCATCGTCCTGATCACCGCCGCGTTCCTGAAGGATGCAAAGCAGTATCTGGAAGAGATGGCATAAATGTTTCTCTGGGGTGACTATCCACACAAGTCTATTCAGATGCGGGCAGAGGACAGCCACCGAAAGTCATACGTAGAAGTCGTGTAAAATCAAACCAAGTCCCTTTAGCGGCACTTAGTGTTATCTCTCACTGGAACCCTCTGTCAACGCTGCGTGTTCATCAGGAAAACGCAGCGATTGCAGAGGGCTTAGTGCCGCTTAAGGTCCCTGGTTTAGATTTTACCGACTTTGAAGTATTGTGCTTTCGGTGGCTGTCCTCTGCCCGCATCTGAATGAAGATATGTGTGAACTAGCAATTCACTGCGGATTTGAAAGGATGCGTTGAATATGCCTGCTGGAATATGGTAAAATCAAACCTGTTTCGGCATCATGCGTATAGGGTGCCTGTGGACGAGAAATAAACAGGGGGAAAATGATGTTACAGGGTTTTTTTAATTATGATAATCCGGTTTGGCGTTTCGTGGGGCGACTGGGCGATATGGTGGTGCTGAACCTTCTCTGGTTTGTCTGCTCGATTCCGATCGTGACGATCGGTGCATCGACCACAGCGCTTTACTACTGTACCCTGAAGTTTGTTCGTAACGAGGACTATGGTGATTTTCGGATGTTCTTCCGCTCGTTTCGGCAGAATTTTAAGCAGGCGACCATCATCTGGGTGCCCATGCTTCTGATCGGCGCTGTTCTCGGCTTCGATTTCTATTTTTTCGGTCAGCTGATGGGCGGCTCCGGCAGTGTGAAGTTCGTCCTTCAGGCAGTCGTCTTCGCCATGATCATCGTGTGGCTGTTCGTATTCCTGTATGTCTGGCCACTGCTGAGCCGCTTCGAAAATACGTCGAAGCGCACGGTCATCAATGCGATTCTGATGCCGATTCGTTATCTCGGCTCGACGATCTCCATGCTGATCTGTGATGCCGTCGTCGTACTTGTCTGGTACATCCTTTTATTCTATATGCCATGGCTCTCCGCATTTCTTATGCTGATGGGCTTCGCACTGATTGCCTGGATCAACTCCACCATGTTTGAGCATATCTTCCTCAAGTTCATGCCGGAGGAGGATCACAGCCACGACGGAGATGTGAATCCGATCCTCGAAGATATCAACATGGATGGTTCTTTAAAGGAAGGTGCCTCCGAAGAGACCGGCGATGCGATTTCCGGATTAAAGAAATCATCGGAAGATGAGATATGACAGAGAAAAGAGAAGTAAAAGAAAACCTGCACTGAAAACGTGAAAATCAAAACAGGACCATACAGAAGTCTCCGGCGCAGTTTTACCGGGTTTCTGCATGGTCCTGTTTTCGATTCGTTCGTCTTCGGCGATCTGAGTTTCTCCAGCTGAGTTTTTAACGTGTGATTTTTCTGTAAATAAAAAAATCCCCCATAAAAGGGAGGAGGGCAGGTGATCCTTTGATCCCTGCCCGAGTATTATGAAAAAAATCTTCTTAAATTCGATAACTTATTTGTTATCTTGATTATAATATATAAGTCAATGGTGAACAAAGTATGTGGGTCACGTGAACATTTTGTTAACATTCGAATTCAAATATGAACGGAGTATGAACACGGGATGTAAATAAGACTTTTCGAGTACAGAGACTTCTGCTACACTTCGAAATGTGCAGGAACAGACGTCGAAAGAACAGAGGATCGAGGTCTGTACCGTTCAGATAGAAAGATGGAGATAAGATCATGATCAGAAATGTGATATTCGATGTAGATGGCACCTTATGGGATTCGGCGCGTCAGGTGACCGCTGCATGGCAGGAGGTGCTGGATCGCCACTCGGAAACAGAGGGAGTAAAAATTACAGTTGATGATATGTACCGCTATATGGGACATACGATGTATGAAATCAGTTGCATGATGCTTCCGGGCATCTCCGAGGAACTTCGGGCACTGATCATGCAGGACTGCATGGAAAATGAGGATCAGTATCTTCGGGTGCACAGCGGTGATTTCTACCCGGGCTGTATGGAGACGATCGAGCGTCTCCATGAAGAGGGATACCGCGTGTATATCGTTTCAAACTGCCAGGATGGCTATATCGAGACGCTCATCGAAAATGCCGGCTGGATTCTGGGACCGGTAGAAATCGAAGGTGATGTGCAGGATTTCGAGTGTTATGGCAGAACCGGACAGAAAAAGGGCAGTAACATCAAGCTTCTGATGGAACGAAACGGTCTTTCGAAGGAGAGCTGTGTGTACGTCGGCGATACCGCGATGGACGAAGCAGGCGCTGCGCAGGCCGGCATCGGCTTTATCTATGCAAGCTACGGTTTCGGGACAGCAGAGCATCCGACGGCAGTGATTCATAAAATGTCCGAACTTCCGGAAGTACTAGCCCATATGCAGAAGACGACCTGAAATTGCAAACAGAGATAAGTTCCAGCCCTTCGGCTTCCCTGCCGGAACAAAACATGAATATGCGAAGATTGTTTAAAATTTAGCGCAGACATCTTGATGATGGCAAAGGGGCTGTGTTATACTTAAATGCACTGAAAACGCTTACAAGTGGAAGTGCGCTTTCGGGTAAACCAGTTAGGCTCTGTCGGCATAGTGCGGACAGTTTAAAATGGAGGAAGTTATGGATTTAAATTTAAGACCAGCAAATGAGTGTGCATTTGATGCGGTTTCTCTGGGTGAAGTTATGCTTCGTCTGGATCCGGGTGAGGGCAGAATCAGAACTGCAAGATCTTTCCGTGCATGGGAAGGCGGCGGAGAGTACAACGTTATCCGCGGACTTCGTAAGTGCTTCGGTTTAAAGACTGCTGTTCTTACTGCACTTGCAGACAATGAGGTTGGCCACCTGGTTGAGGACTTCATGATGCAGGGTGGTGTGGATACCTCCCTTGTTAAGTGGATGGATACCGACGGAATCGGTCGTGTATGCAGAAACGGACTGAATTTCACAGAGAGAGGCTTCGGTATCCGTGGCGCGAAGGGCTGCTCCGACCGTGCAAATACCGCTATTTCCAAGGCTACACCAGCTGATTTTGATTTCGATTATATCTTCGGTGAGCTCGGCGTTCGCTGGCTCCACACCGGCGGAATCTATGCAGCTCTTTCAGAGCAGGCTTCTGAGACCGCAATCGCTGCAATCAAGGCTGCGAAGAAGTATGGCACCATCGTTTCCTATGACCTCAACTACCGTCCTTCCATGTGGTCCGCAATCGGCGGCCAGGCAAAGGCGCAGGAGGTTAACAAGGAGATCGCTCAGTACGTTGACGTTATGATCGGTAACGAGGAAGACTTCACCGCTTGTCTCGGCTTCCAGATCGAGGGCCAGGACGAGTCTCTCAAGGAGCTCAACATCGACGGCTACAAGAAGATGATCAACGAGGCTGTAAAGACCTACCCGAACTTCAAGGCGGTTGCAACTACCCTTCGTACCGTTCACACTGCAACAGTAAACGACTGGTCCGCACTCTGCTGGGCAGACGGCGAGATCTACAAGGCTGCTGATTACAAGGGCCTCGAGATCATGGATCGTGTCGGCGGCGGTGATTCCTTCGCATCCGGCCTCGTTTATGGCCTCATGACCACTGGTGATGCTGAGAAGGCTGTGAACTACGGTGCAGCACACGGTGCACTCGCTATGACCACTCCTGGTGACACCACTATGGCAACCAAGAAGGAAGTAGAAGCAATCATGGGCGGCGCAGGCGCTCGTGTACAGCGTTAATTCCTGATTGAGTTCATTCAGCAAGCAAAAAAAGCTCCCCTTACCTTCGGGTAAGAGGAGCTTTTTTAAAATCCAGCCCTATGAATGTCTGTCGTATTCTTCATGGATTTTCGGGATATCCATTTGAACTAAGTGAGATGTTCCCATCCTGCGCCGAACCTGCGCGAATGCAATCGGCGGTGCTCCTGTGGTGCCGGTTCTGCGCCCAGAATATAGCTAGGCGAAGTTCATCACGAGCGGCACCAGCACGACGGTGAGAATGCCTGCCACACAGATGCTGATGGAACCCATGGCGCCTTCGATCTCACCAAGCTCGAGTGCCTTTGCAGTGCCAACCGCATGCGCTGATGTACCAAGCGCGAGGCCACGCGCGATCGGATGATCGATGTGGAAGAGATGGAAAATCATCTCCGCAATCATATTGCCGAGGATACCGGTCATGACGATCGCTGCTACCGTCAGGGTGACGATGCCGCCTGCTTCTTCGGAAACCCCCATGCCGATCGCCGTTGTGATGGACTTCGGAAGCAGCGTGGAAATGTGCTCTGCATGGAGACCGAAGAGCTTTCCCATCAGAAGGACGCTGAGGATAGAACAGAGCGTGCCGGCGGTGATCGATGCAAGCACCGCCACGAGATTATCCTTGACTAGACGGAGCTGCTTATACATCGGAATTGCGAGGCAGACTGTCGCAGGTGTCAGCAGGTAGCTGAGCAGATTTGCACTTGCCTTGTAATCTTCATACGGAATCTGGAATACCACGAGAATCGCGATGATGATAAGCGTGGATACCAGCAGCGGATTCAGAATCGCGACATGAAACTTCGCTTTCAATTGTACCGCCAGCAGGAAAAAGAAAATACTTAAAATAAGACCGAAATAGTTTGAGCTGAGCAGTGCTTCCTTCATCATGCTTCCTCCTTTTCATCTTTTGAGGCCAGTGGACGCTGTGCGATACCGAAGGTATCATGTGGCTCCAGGGAGTGTTCTGCTGCCTCTGCAGCTTCGTCGTCCTTTGATTCTGTGCGCCGGAGAATCGCGGTTGCCGTGAGACCGGTGATGGCCATGACGAGCACCGTGGAAACGACAATGATGACGAGGTACGGTACGATGACCGGAAGCAGGATGTTGATGGAACTCATGATGCCGACTGCAGCCGGGATGAACATCATGGTCATGGTGTCCAGCAGGAAATTGCCGGCCCCCTCAACCTCCGGAAGCTTAACGATACCGCACATCAGTGCCGCCAGCAGGAGAATCATGCCATAGACACCTGCCGGCACCGGAAGTGGCAGCAGAGTATTTAGGAGCTCTCCGAGGAAGGTAAAGGCGATGATCCACATGATTTCTTTAACATATTTCATGGAAACCTCTTTTCTTATTAATAGAATGTGTTCATAAATCAAGTAAATGCCAGTGGGTGAGCTTTCGCGGATATCCGGAAAGAAGACCCACAATGCTCTCCATTATACGCCCATGAAAAAGCCTGTAAAGCGTTAATAAAATATCGATATTGAATATTTCAGGGCGCCTCGGTATAATCCATTCGTATCACTCGCAATTCATCTGCGTAAAATCGTTCATGAGAAAATCAAAAAACCGTAAAATTTATAAATGAACGATGTAGATTTTCGCTAGGATGGGTGTCACTCCGGTGGCATCCATCATGTTTTTATAGGGGGGAAAGGTATGCCTACAGGAATTATCATTAACGTACTGTCTGTCGCCATCGGCGGACTGATCGGCACCGTAGCCGGCCACAAGCTACGCCTGGATTTCAAAGAGAATCTGAACATGATCTTCGGTGTCTGTGCCATGGCGATGGGGATCGGCAGCATTGTCCTCATGGAAAATATGCCGGCGGTCATCTTCTCGGTCGTCGTCGGCACCGCCATCGGCCTCGCGATTCATTTCGGTGACCGCATCGCGAAGGGCTGCGCCATGATGGAGAGTATCGTGTCGAAAATCGTACCGAAGAAGGAATCTGCGATTTCGGAAGAGGAGTTCCGTGCGACACTCATCACGATCATCGTGCTCTTCTGTGCGAGCGGTACCGGCATCTACGGTTCCATCGTCTCCGGCATGACCGGCGATCAGACGATTCTCATCGCGAAGTCTGTCCTCGATATTTTTACGGCGATGATCTTCGCCTGTCTGCTCGGTCCAGTGGTGTCCTTCATCGCGATTCCGCAGTTTGTGATCTTCATGCTGCTCTATCTTCTCGCGGGTGTCATTTATCCGCTGACGACGCCGACGATGATCAACGATTTCAAGGCCTGCGGTGGTATCCTGCTGCTCGCGACCGGTTTCCGTATGATCAAGGTGAAGATGTTCCCGACGGCGGATATGATCCCGGCGATGGTGCTTGTAATGCCGATCAGCTGGCTCTGGGTGCATGTTCTGATGCCGCTTCTCTGATGACTGGTATCGGAATCATAACCTGAGCGCATAAACGTACAGGAATATGTGCATTTCCACTATTGTGCTTTGCAAAAAATTCATTATACTAAAATGCGGTGGTTATTGATTTACTACATTCAATTTCATATGGAGGGTAAAGATGACAGATTTTAAGCCAGTGAAGGAAGGCAAGGTTCGT
>CAKQWR010000032.1 GCA_934279105.1 uncultured Oribacterium sp.
TCGGCTTAAATTCTTCCTTCATGCGGGACATTGTGTTGAAAATTTTCATAGCATCTCCTCTGCCTATGATTTCTGCGCCGCCCGGTAGATTTCTGTGGCGGTATATGCTGCGTTCGCCCATGTTTCCGGCGTTACATAATCGCTTCTCATAGGGTCATTTTCATTCATTTTAAGGCTTAAAGGCCCGCGCGTCAATGGGAAGGGGGATGGCTTATGTAAGGATAGGTATAGAAAAACCGCGGCTTCAGCTGCTTCGCTGAAACCGCGGCTTGTTATATTTATGAAACAGTGCGAGGATTATCTCTGATACTGGTTAAAGAACTGCTGGAACTGCTGCCACAGCTGTTCCTGGTCGGTGCTGCCGGAGCCGTTCTGGCCGTTGGAACCCTGGTTACCCTTAGAATCGCTTCCTCCATTCTGAGAGAACGGATCATTTGTGGAGCCCTGGTTCTGCTGACTCTGACTGCTGGACTTCTTGTTTGTGTTTGAGGTCTCGGAAGAGCCCAGTGTGACATCCACGGTGACTTCGTCATATTTGTTGCCATTCGGACGCTTTACCGTGACCTTTACAGTTTCACCTGCCTTGTACTTCGCGAGAAGATTTGCGAGGTCATCAAAGGTATTCACGCCCTGACCATCCAGTGCGGTGATGATATCCTTCTCCTGGAGGCCACTGTTCTCGGCATTGGAGCCCTCGGTAAACTTATAAATGAAGACGCCCTGCGGCATATCAAAGGTCTGTGCGGTCTGCGCATCGATATTCTTTACCTGAATGCCGAGGTATCCACGCTCATCTTCCGGAACCGCCTGACGTGTAGTCAGTGTGGACAGAGAATCGATGACCTTCTTTGCCTTGTCGGACGGGATGGAATAGCCCATACCTTCGACATCGGTGTCACTATACTTCGCAACGTTGATGCCGATCAGCTCACCCTGCATGTTGAGGAGTGCACCGCCGGAGTTGCCCGGGTTGATGGCGGCATCGGTCTGAAGAAGTCCGGACTCAGTGCCTTCGCTGGTCTGCACATCTCTGTCCTTTGCGGAGATGATACCGGTGGTGACGGATTGACCATAGCCGAGCGCATTACCGATGGCGACGACCTGATCGCCGACCTGGATATCATCGCTGTTGCCGATGCTGATGACCTTGATGGCATCCATCGTCGCCTGCGGAATATCGGCCAGCTTTACAGCCACAACTGCAAGATCTGCGGATGCATCGGTGCCCTTGATTTCTGCATCGACGCTCTCGTTATCACAGAAGGTGACAGAGAGGGAGCTGGAATCAGCTACTACATGATTGTTGGTGACGATCAGAAGCTCTGTATCATTCTTTCCGACGATGACACCGGAACCACTCGCCGGAACCTCGGTTTCATAGTTCTGGTAGTTTCCGAAAAGAGAGAAACCGTTGGCCTGATACTTCATCATATTCGTGATGGCGACAACCGACGGCATGGAGTTCTTTGCAACCTCACTGACAGAGCCGTAGCCTGTCGTCGCAACCTGTGCGGCTCCACTGCTCTGGTTGGTGGCTGCCTGCGTCTCACTTGCTGCCTGCGTCGCTGCGGCGGTGGTTTCCTGCGTACTTGACTGGGATCCGCTGTCACTCTGATAGACGATGCCGGCCTTCTGGGCGGCGACATTGACACCGACCATAGATGCACCGGCGACAGCACCGAATAACACGGCACCTAAAACAATTCCTGCTACTTTTTTCATCATGAACCTCCTAAGAAAGTCTAGTTCTTGATAGATCGTATATGCTCATTCATCGTGGAAACCTTGCTCGTGCAAGATTCCTAAGAATCCATGCGCCGCTTCGTCCTTCGGACGGCCCTCTCATTCATGGACTCGCACAGACGATTGCTCATTCACTTCAGCTATCTTTCTGCTTACATCGAGTATGATACGGAATTTCTGTGTTGAAAGTGTGTCTTAGATTTGGAGAAATTGTGAAATAAAGATTTTTACGGGTTTATCATAGGATTTCCATGATTATTCCGAGGCCATTTTATAGTCTTTTTAGAGATTCCATGTACTAAAAATGCTATAATTTTTACTATATAAAGCTTCGGAGGAAGTATGTATTATTTCATTATTAATCCGGAGGCCTCAGATGGCCGCGGACGAAAGATCTGGGATAAGATTCTCAAATACTTAAATCGAACACATAATACGGACAACTTCGAGGCCTATCTGACGGAGAAGGCCGGGGATGCGCGGCGCTATGCGCAGCAGCTCTCGGAGAAGTGCCCGGAGAAACGGACGATTACGGTTATCGGAGGTGAAGGTACACTGAATGAGGTCGTGGATGGACTTCATATGGATAGTGACCGTGTGTCGATTGCTTATATCCCGACCAAAACGGACAACGATATCGCTCGCTGCTACCGAAAGCGGTATACACTGCGTGCACAGCTGAAGCGTCTCGGAAATCCATCGGATGAGCTTCTGCTGGATTATGGCGTTCTGAATTGTGCCAGCCTGAATCGTCGCTTCGCAGTGAGCTCCGGCATCGGCTTCGACGCGGCACTCTTTCCTGCACTTTATGCGAACACCTATACCTGCGCTGAGGATGTAAAAAAACCGTTTTTACAGCGGCGACGGGCGAGCTATTTCCGTATTTTCGTACGTGAGCTGATTCATGCCCGTCAGAGTCACGGCTATGTGATTCTCGATGGCGATAAGCGTCATGAATTCAACAATATTCTCTTTATCTCCGCCCATGTTCATCCGTTTGATGGCGGCTATATGGTCTGCCCGAACGCAGACGGCGAGGATGGATATCTGGATATCTGTATCGTCAGCACGAAGTATAAGTGGCGTCTTCTTCTTATAATGTTTGCAAGCATCTTCGGAAAGCATGTAATGCACACCGGTGTTCATCTGTATCGTTGCCGTGAGGCCGTGATTCATACGGATCGGGCGCTTCCGGTACATGTCGATGGTGAGTCCATCGGCGAACAGACTGATTTTACGCTTAGCTGCATCCCGAAGAAACTTCGCTTACGGCTGTGACATTTTTCGTTCGCCAGAGCCCCGGAGAGCCGGCAACAGAAGCCATACGAAGAGCTCGTGAAAAATCAAAATTGGCCCCTTTAGAACCAGTTGGTAAACTTTCCTTAGCACGCTCCGCAACACGGAGTTTCCATCAAGGAAACTCCGTCGATTGCGGAGCGCCTACTGGTTCTTAGGGGCCAATTTTAGATTCTTCCGAGCACGGAGTACTGTGCTTCTGTTGCCGGCCCTCCGGGGCTCTGGCGAATGTTAAATCAGTAGTGCCACGGCCTGCGCGCTGATGCCTTCACCGCGTCCGGTGAAGCCGAGGTGCTCTTCGGTTGTCGCCTTGATGGAGACCTGGTCGACGGAAAGCTGCAGAGCCTTTGCGACATTGACCCGCATCTCCGGAAGATAATTCATCAGCTTCGGTCGCTGTGCGATGATGGTGGAGTCGATGTTCTCGATGCTGTAGCCATGCGCCGCGAGGATGAGCCCGACCTCCTGAAGAAGCTTTATGGAATCGGCGCCCTTATAACGCGGATCGGTGTCCGGGAAGTGCTGCCCGATATCGCCGAGTGCTGCGGCACCGAGAAGCGCATCAATGATGGCATGTGTGATGACATCGGCATCACTGTGACCGTCGAGACCACGCTCGTACGGGATGTTTACCCCACCGAGGATCAGCGCACGTCCTTCTACTAACTTGTGAACATCATATCCTGTTCCGATTCTCATAAAAACCTCCTATTATTCGATACCTACGGATGGCCTGCATCGAAGCCTTTCTTCGAAAGCCTGGATGCAGAGAGCAGAGGTGCTCTACATTACATATATTTCTGCGGATCCACATAGCTTCCGTTTTCTCGGATGCCGAAGTGCAGATGCGGACCGGTGGAGTAGCCGGTGGAACCGACGCTGCCGATGCTTTCGCCCTTTTTTACTTCCTGTCCCTCGGAAACGCCGAGGCTCGCCATGTGCATGTAGACGGTATAAACACCGCTTCCATGGTTGATCATGACATAGTTTCCGGCGGATGCTGAGTAGGTCGCAATGACGACCTCACCGCCTGCCGCAGCCACAACCTTGGAGCCACTCGATGCGGCGATGTCGATGCCCTTATGATAGGTGCTGGCGCCCTCCGTCGGTGCTTCACGCGAACCGAAGGTGCTGGAGATTCGACCGCCGGACGATACCGGCCAGGTAAATCCGCCGCTCATCGTACTCTCCTGCGCTTCGATGTCCGCGTAGAGTGCATTGATCTCACCCTGCTGCTGATCCGCCTTCGACTGTGCGGAGCGAATCTTCTGATTATAAGCGGCGAGTTCCTGGTTTTTCTGATTGAGAAGCGTCGCAACGCTCTGCTGCTTCGCACTCGCCGATGCCTGCATGGTCACGAGCTGTGCCTGCTCTGCTTCCAGCTGAAGGCTGGTATTCGTCACCAGCTGCTTCGTCGCTTCAAACTCGCTCAGCTTCTCCCGGTCATACTGTGTGATCTTCGCGATGTATTCCGCCTTATTCAGGAGGTCGGACCAGCTCTTCGCATTCAGAATCATATCGATGAAGCTGGTATCTCCCTTCTCATACATGAAGCGAATGCGCAGCTTCATGCTGGCGTACTGATCCGACTCGGTCTGCGTTGCCTCTGCGAGCTGCCCCTGGATATACTGGATATCCAGCTGTTTCTGCGCGATGGAGTCATTGAGCGTATTTACCTCGTTCGTGATCTCCGTCATGTTCTGATCGAGCGCCTTCACGTAACTCACCGTATCCGCCTTGAGATCCTGCAGACCGTCAATGGTGTCACTCACCTTCGCCTGTTCGGATTTCAGTGCTTCGATGGCTGCCTGATTTGCATCGATCGTCTTCTGCGCCGTGTCGATCGTCTTCTTTTCGTTCTCTGCGGCGAGATTCGGCATCGCCGTGCAGCACAGGGACAGCACAAGCATGCCCGATAGAATATTCAGTTTCGCTAATCTCTTTTTCTTCATAAATTATCTTTCAGGAGGCCAATGCCTCCGACCGCGCCTTCGTCACGGCATCATACCTTCAGCGATTTTCGTATCGTCACGAAGGAAACGACGAAGCCGACGCCGACGCCGAGCCCCAGTGCGACGGCGATCATCTGCGGATAGATCGTCGTGATCGGAATCGGCTGGAACAGGCTTGAGATGGATACGAAGTGGCTGGTTACGTAGCGCACGGCCTTTTCGTAAATAAAATAAATACCGGCCAGTGGAATCAGGGCGCCGAAAAATCCGAGCAGTACACCCTCCACGAGGAACGGAAGGCGAATCATGAGATTCGTCGCCCCGATCATTTTCATGATCATGTTCTCACGACGACGGAACTGTGCGGCGACCGAAATCGTATTACTGATCAGGAACACCGAAACTGCGAGAAGCACCGCGATGATGACCATGCTGAGCAGTGAGATGATGCGGTTCAGTGAGCTGAGCCCCGTGACGGCAGCATTGGAATAATTCACCTGACGTACGACCGGAAAGCTGTGAAGCCAGTCCACGATACTCTGCTGATCCTGGATGTTGTTGAGGAAGATCTCATAGCTCTGCGAATTTGCGAGCGGATTATCTTCCGCGAAGGCCTGTGCCAGCAGCTCGTTGTCGTCGAAATACTCGCTCTTAAACTTTTCCCAGGCTTCATCGGCAGAGGTATAATGCACGCTTTTGATCTCCGGACGTGCCTCGATGGCGTCGCCGACCGCCTGGACGTCTTCTGCCGTTGCGTCATCGTGAAAGAATACAGTGATGCCAACCGTGGTTTCCGCTGTTTTCGCGATGTGCTGTACATTCGTCACGATGGCGAAGAACAGACAGAACAGAAAGATACATGCGGCGATGGTTGCCGTGGAAGCTGCGGAAAACAGCTTATTATGCCATATATTTTTAAATCCGGAACGGATACAGTATCTGAGTGCGTTTGCTTTCATCGAGCCTCACCTCCCTTTCTGCGACTGACATAATGCGGGCGATGGGAACCGCTGAGGCCACGACGTGCGGGTGATGAATCGAACGCAGCGGTACTTTCCTCTGCCCCCGGTTTTCTTCGTGAGCGGCCACGCCGTGGTGACGGCGCTGCGGAAGACTGTGCTTCTGCGCGCGGGCTCGAATCATGGTCGGTCGGCTGCACGGTCGTGTCTTCCTTCGCCACGGTAATGCATGCTGCCGATGCGACGATTTCTTCGTTTGAGCTCTCGGCAGGGGAATCAGAAATGATCTCGCCATGTGCCATGTGGACGGTCCGCTTATGCATCATACGGACGAGCTCGAGATCATGCGTGATGACGATGACCGTCGTGCCCTGTGCATTGATGGACTCGAGAAGCTGCATGATGCTGACTGCATTCTCGTGATCGAGGTTACCGGTCGGCTCATCGGCGATCAGAATTTCCGGCTGGTTGATCAGTGCACGCGCAATCGCCGTACGCTGCTGCTCACCACCGCTCAGCTCACGTGGATAGGCATCGCGCTTATCGCTTAAGTCCACGCGCTCCAGCATTTCGGCGACATCCGCACGAATCTCCGGTGTGGATTTACCGGTGATCAGTTCTGCGAAGCCGATGTTTTCATATACCGAGCGGTCTTCCAAAAGACGAAAGTCCTGGAAAACGACACCGAGACGACGGCGATACTTCGGGACGTGGCGTCGTTTCATATGCTGAAGTGCGAGTTCGTTTACGATGATCTCGCCTTCCGTCGGTTCGAGCTCCTTCGTGAGAAGACGGACGAGAGTGGATTTACCGGAGCCGCTGCGCCCGACGATGAAACAGAACTCACCATCCTGTATGGTGAGATCGATGTTTCGCAGGGCCTCGACACCGTTTCGGTAGCTTTTGGAAACGTTTTTTATTTCAATCATTATTTTGAGAGATCCTTTGAGTATTTACTGTTTGGTATACGTTCATTTTCTTTGAAAAATGAGATGCATCAAACAGAATCAGAATATGTTTTAGTTTAACAAAGCCGGTCCATGGTGTATACACCATGGACCGGCTAATTCATGTCAATCATCTTAAGATTTTTTCAGAGACGAAACCGCCTCCTGACGATGAGCGAAGTGTCGATGGATCAATAATCGATGGTCTCCATATACTTCATATACTTTACAACCATGAGTGCGATCTTAAAGGTGATGGCATCGTCGAATACACGGAGATCCAGTCCGGTGGAACGCTGCAGCTTGTCGAGACGATATACCAGCGTATTTCTGTGGATATACAGCTGACGGGAGGTCTCGGAAACATTCAGGTTATTCTCGAAGAACTTGTTGATGGTGGTCAGGGTTTCCTCGTCGAATTCATCCGGAGAAACGTTTGTGAAGATCTCACGGATAAACATCTTGCACAGAGGGAGCGGAAGCTGATAAATCAGACGGCCGATACCGAGACGGTTATAGGCGATGATGTTTCGCTCTGCATAGAAGATCTTTCCGACCTCGAGGGCCATCTTCGCTTCCTTATAGGACTTCGAAACATCCTTGATTTCGTTCACTATAGTACCGTAGCTTACGCGTGCCTCGATCATCGCCTCTGTCTCAAGCATATCGAGGATGGTCTCTGCCACATGATGAAGCTCCTCCGTTGTTTCTGTCGGCTTCACTTCCTTTACGATGATGACATTCTTCTCATCGACCGCCGTTACAAAGTCATGCGTCTTCGCTGCGAAGAGTGTCTTCAGTGCCTCGAGTGCGCCGGAATCGCTGGTGCTCTTCTTCGTCTCGATGATGTAAACCACACGCTTTACGCTGACGTCGATGTGCAGCTTCTTCGCGCGGTTATAGATATCCACCAGAAGCAGGTTGTCGAGAAGAAGATTCTTGATGAAGTTATCCTTATCAAACTTCTCCTTATAGGCTACCAGCAGGGTCTGGATCTGGAAGGCTGCCAGCTTACCGACCATGTAAACGTCGTCGCTGTCGCCCATCGCAATCAGCACATACTCCAGCTGGTGCTCATCGAAAATCTTAAAGAACTGATATCCGCCGACGGCCTGGCTGTCTGCCTGTGATTCCGCAAAAGACGAAACCATCGATTCAGTATACTGGTTATCGGTAAAGGTAGATGCAAGTACCTTCCCATCAATGTCCGCAATGGCGATATCAACTCTTGTAATACTCTTGAGAGAATCAATCGTGCTCTGTAAAACCTGATTTGAAATCATTCTCTACTCCTATCTGCACAATGCTACTAGAAACGACTAGTACTCCATAATTACTGATATTTTACTAGATTCATTTTCTAAAATCAATCATTGTCTCGACCTGCGACCTGTCATTTTCCGTCATTTTTCGTTCTTTTTACCGTGCATCATCGGGGGTTCGTGCCAGAAAAGAGAAAAAATCACCCGGTGGACATGCCACCGGGTGATTCTGCTATTTATTACAGTGTCTGGTATGGTTCGATGTATTTACATCGAAAGAAGAAAAACAAGATCAGATTAGTTTGTGATGGTCTTCTCCGTTTCCTTATCGAAAACGTGAATCTTTGCTTCGTCAAGTGCGAAGGTAACGGTAGAACCGGTACGAGCAGCGGTCTTCGGATTTACTCTTGCAACCCAGCCTGCATCACCGAGGTCGAAGTAAAGAAGTGTCTCAGCACCGAGCATCTCGTATACCTTGATCTCAGCCTGAATGGTCTGCTTCGGGTGAGCCGCTACGAAATCTGCCTCATCGTGCAGATGCTCCGGACGAATTCCGAGGGTTACGGTCTTGCCGATATATCCGCCGTCCTTCAGCTTCGCAGCCTTTGCTGCATCAAGTGTGATGGTGTGGCCGGCGAAGGTAAGGGTTACGTCATCGCCTGCTGCCTGGCACTCTGCATCGATCATGTTCATCTGCGGAGATCCGATGAAACCTGCAACGAACTTGTTGCATGGAGTATCGTAAAGGTTCTCCGGGGTATCTACCTGCTGGATAACGCCATCCTTCATAACGACGATTCTGGTACCGAGTGTCATAGCCTCCGTCTGATCATGTGTTACGTAGATGATGGTGGTCTCAAGGGACTTGTGGAGCTTTGCAATCTCTACACGCATCTGTGCTCTCAGCTTTGCATCGAGGTTGGAAAGCGGCTCATCCATGAGGAATACCTTCGGTCTACGAACGATCGCACGACCCATGGCAACACGCTGTCTCTGTCCACCGGAAAGAGCCTTCGGCTTTCTGTCAAGCAGATGCTCGAGGTCGAGGATTCTTGCTGCCTCATGCACCTTCTGATCGATCTCTGCCTTCGGAACCTTACGAAGCTTCAGACCGAATGCCATGTTGTCATATACCGTCATATGAGGATACAGAGCGTAGTTCTGGAATACCATCGCGATATCTCTGTCCTTCGGCTCAACATCGTTTACTCTCTTGCCATCGATGATGAGATCACCGCCTGAGATGTCCTCGAGACCAGCTATCATTCGAAGGGTAGTTGACTTACCACAGCCAGATGGTCCGACGAAGATGATGAATTCCTTATCCTGAATATCAAGGTTAAAATCCTTAACAGCAACGAAGCCGTTCGGATACTTCTTGGTTACATTCTTAAGCTCAACACTTGCCATAATTTTCATTCTCCTAATAGGGCACAAACGTTTAGTGATCAGGTTCCCCAAGCCTTTTTCAACTGTACTCATCGTACACTTCCGGGCGCATTTTCTCTACGGCATTTGTTCCTAGAAAAGACTGACTTATTTTAGACAAAGTGTCGACACGCTGTGCAGGAAAGGTCAATATACACAAAAGATCGAGGTCTTCGTAATCTTAATCCTGCCTTCTTTCAGCAATTTGCCTACCGCACGCTTGAAAGCGGCCTTCGACATACCGAAATCTCGCATAATTTCGTCAGGTTGAACAGTTTTATCGGTGTATGGTACATGTCCTTCAAACTTTTCCGATAAGATCGCATAAACCTCATCGGCATTTCGCTCATAATGATAGGTCTTAATTTGATCATTTTGAATAACCGTCGCCTCTTCATGCTTTTTCGTATACATGGTAGCCGCTAAACGCTGGCTGTGATCGACGTACAGATATACCTCGATCTGATCACCCTTTTTGATTTCATGACGCATCTCATGATACGGAAGCAGCACATCGCGCTCGAGGCCGATGTCTACGAACGCACCGATCTTCGTTACGTCCTTTACGATGACCTTCGCGATGTCACCGACCTGCATCAGTGGCTTTCTGGTCGTTGCGATCAGACGGTCGCTCGAATCCTTGTACACGAATACAGAGACCTCGTCACCGAGCGTCTTGCCGGCCGGTACTTGCTTTTTCGGCAGAAGGACGGATGCGCCATCACGGTCCTCGAGATAGACGCCGAAATCCTTCTCTCGTGCGATCTTCAGTGTCTGGATCTTTCCTAATTCAATCATGTTGTTCCTCTACTTTCTATAAATGTCACTGTGCATCTCTACAGGATGCCGTTTGGTGATACTTTCACGGAGTGCGTGTCGCACTCGATATATAGCTTACGTTTTTTATGTTTTCATCGGCCCTTACGCCTCCGGATCGCTCTATCTGTGCATTTCGATACCGGAAGCACGATCATGGTGCTTTAGGAACGGATAAATTCTACATTGCAGTAGACATCGCCATCCGGACTCTGGAGGCTTACAATCATGCCACCGTCCGGTGATGTGCCATATTTCGGAAGCATCGTGTCACCGAGCACGGCGGCCTTTCGATACTCTGCGCGGATACGGCCGACGCTGAAACGCTGTTTTCCATCTCCTGCTTCTGTGAGAACCTCATCGGCGATGGCGATGTACTGTGCATTATTTACATGATGGTTGCTGTCGATATGATGCGGCTGGACCACGAGCGGTGCGGCGTCTGTAAGCGCCTCCGGTTCATTGATCTTCCGCTCGCTCGCCGAAAGCTGCAGCTTATCTTCCATCTCGCCAAACGGGGCGAGCATATCGTCTGTGATTTTCGCCGGACGCATACGCTCGGTATCATAACAGAACCAGAGGCTGTCGGCGCGCAGGATGTAGGCAGCGGATGCATCCTTGATCCAGAAATTACGATGCGCCAGCACACCGCGGAAGGCGTGTGGGCAGGTGCCGATCGTGATGCGCTCGCAGAGCTTCGGCATACGATCGATATAGATATCCCAGTAGCTCAGGAGCCATGCACGATGCATTTCCCGCAGATAATCTACCGTGAGCCCTACCTCCGTCGAATGAAAGGTGCTGCAGTCCTGCAGATAATTGACCACCGACAAGATGGTTGCATTTTCGTTTTCGTCCGTTTCAGAATAGCGGACACGCTCATTAAATTCGTACATTTATGTTTCCTCTTTTGTGATATCCTGTGAGGCGATGTGCTGTGCATCGGCTGTGCCTGCAAGCATCTCGTGCGTGCCGGTGGCGTCCTCTCGGGCAGTCTGCTCTGCGTTCTCGAGATCTTCTGTGGCACGAGCGCGTGCTTCGGCATCTTCTTCTGCCGAGTGCGTGTGCATATATGGTTTGTCAAGTTGGATGATGCACCGTACATCCGGATTTTCGATCTGCATACGGTTCTGGATACCATGCAGCAGCTGATTTTCCTGATCCTTCGTAAGATTCCATGGAGTGATCAGGTCAAATACCAGATAAATGAGCTTGTGGGAATGATCGTGACCGATGCCGCCTGGTACAAATATATGCTTTTCCTGCCGTTCTTTCGTGAGCTGCATGACATCTGCTTCGCGACGTATACGGAAATCGTGGAAACTGCTTTCCGGGGAGAGCTCAGTCAGTATGTCTGCCAGCATTGCCCTGTAGAAGCTGGTTTCATCATCATCGTTGATTGGGTCCATGTGGATGACCAGATGAATGCCCAGCTGTGTTTCACAGTCGTGCTCGATGCGATCGACGAGATCGTGAGCGCTTCCGATATCGCTCTTTCCGTCGACTTCGGCATGGATGGTGGCCATGTACTGATTCGGACCGTAATTGTGGACGATCAGATCATGACTGCCGAGGATGCCCGGATAGCGCTCGACGAAATCGATGATGGTATAGAAAAGCTCCGGATCGATCGAGTCGCCGATCAGTGGTGCGAGTGTTTCTCGTGCGATGCCGACACCGTTCCAGATGACGATCATCGAGACGAGGAGGCCGACATAGGCATCGATATTATGACTGCTGAAGCGGAAAATCAGAAGGGATGCAAAGGTCGTCGCGGTCGTCAGAATATCCATAAAAGCATCCTGACTCGAGGCGCGATAGATGTTTGAGTCGATCTGTTCTGCCACGTGGCGATAGAAAATCGCGAGGCCGAGCTTCACCTGCATCGATACCAGCAGGATGATAACGGCATAAATGCTGAAGTGAAGTGTTTCCGGATGCAGAATCTTACGGAAGGAATCCTGCAGAGAGCTTAAGCCGACATTGAGGACCAGGATCGACACGATGAAGGCTGCGATGTACTCGATGCGGCCGTGTCCGAAAGGATGATCCTCATCGGCTTTCTTCCCGGCCATTTTCGAACCCACCACGGAGATGACCGAGCTGCCCGCATCGGACAGGTTGTTGAAGCCATCGGCCATGATCGACACGGAGTTGATGATGACACCGATGGAAATTTTGAATACAAAAAGGAGCAGGTTGCATACGATTCCCGTGAAACCTGCTCTCTCAGATATTTTCGTTCGTTCAGTATGTTCGTTCATATTCGCCTCTGTTAACTCATCCAACAGACTCCATTTACGGCTGATGTCACCGCCCTGACTCACAAAACCCCTGTGAGCGTTTTAGAATCATAAACGCTCACAGGAGTTTCGTCAAGTACATTATTTACTTATTTATTCAGCTCCGCCGGATCGATTCGGAAGCCATCCAGCTTCGATGTGCAGTGTGGGCAGCGGGTTGCCTTGATGTCGATCTCCGACATGCAGTACGGGCAGATCTTCGTGGTTGGTGCGGCTGGTGCCGGCTCATCCTTCGGTTTACGTAAATGATTAATTTCCTTTACGAAAAGGAAGACGACCAGTGCCATCACGATAAACGAAATCAGCTCGGTGATGAATGCACCATACGCAAATACGGCGCCCTGCTCTACTGCCTCGCTGTAGATCTTCGTGGTCTGACCGGCGAGTGGGATGAACATATTCGTAAAATCGAGCTTTCCGGTGAAAAGAGACAGCACCGGCATGAAAAGATTATCGACGACCGACTTCACAAGTGATGTGAATGCAGAGCCGATGATCATGCCGACGGCCAGGTCGATCATGTTGCCCTTGACGGCAAACTCCTTAAATTCCTGAATAAAACGCTTCATATTTTCCCCCTGCGTCCCGTAGGACGGTTTTTACGTAATTTATATCATTGCGTTCTATAGGACGTCTTCAACACAAATTACAGATTCATTTAAATGCGTACGAATCAGTATACCAGTGCCCCATCTGCGCCGACATAATGTGTGCCGGTGTAGTCGGTGAAGATCAGGTTCTTATCCATAAAACCGTTTGCTCCGATGTGATAGAGCTTGCCAGAATCAACGATCCACTTGCTGAATACCGGTGCGCCGTTTACGAGGTATACGTGGCCGATGCCCCAGTCAGCGATGGTGCCGTTCGTAAGGAAATCACCGGTGGTTGCAGACTGTGTGGCCTGGTTTGTATTTCCGGATGGTGTGCCGCTCGGGCCAACGCTTGGAGTACCTGGTGTGCCAGGTGTACCCGGTGTCGTGCCAGGGAGGGAAGAACCCGGTGTCTGGTTTGTGTTTACGCCACTGTTCGTTGCTGCGGTGGAAGACAGCTTCTTCATCATATCGGAATCAATCTCGAGGAAATCTGCCTCAGACTCGGAAAGCTCACCAGTCGTCTTTCCATCCTCATCCTTGCTCTTTGACTTCGCCTTGATCTTAAAGGTGTAGTCACCGGTCTTTCCGTACTTCTTAATCTGCTGTGTCAGCTCTACAGAACCCTTTGTGGTTGAGGTAGTAACTGAAATACCGGTCTTCTTATCATCGCGAGAAACGGTGATGGTGGCGCCACAGCTGTCATCCGAGGTATCCCAGATGGCAAAGATGTGAATCTTACCGTTGGCGTCTTCCTGTACTTCCCAATCTGCGCCACCAATCTCGTAATCCTTTGACTTATCCTTATCACTAGCTGCATAGGCTGTGATCTGACCAAGTACAGCACCGGCCGGTGTAGACGTCGCTACCACAGCGGCCATCACGATCGCACTTAACTTACGTAACTTCATGTTTTTTCCTCCATGATATCCATGTATTTTCGGGGGGCTGCCCCACGTTTGACTCATATCTCTATGTTAGCGATTTCGCGCGCGTATGGCAAGAAACATATTCTCAAGTTTTTATTACGAATATACATATCTGTACGAAAAATTAAAAACTCCTTTGGTGCTTAGGGAAAGACGTGACATGCTCCGTGGATGTCGGTTTTAGAAAATAAAACAAAAAAATTCCAGGACCTTAATGACCAAAGTTCTGGAATCTTTCGCAGCGCTACCAGGATTCGAACCTGGGAATGACGGAATCAGAATCCGTTGCCTTACCACTTGGCGACAGCGCTATGTTGTTTTTGCTTTTGTATCGCTTCAAGCGACTCGTATATAGTACATAACTTTAAAACTTTTGTCAACAACAAATTTAAAAAAATTTTAGAGGGGCTTACAGCTGTTTCTGCAAGCCCCTCCTATGCTTCCTTTGCGGCAGTCGAGGATTCATATTCATCGGCTGCCGTGAAGCGTTTTATCATGTGGATGATGATTTCTGTGGAGGCTTTATCACGTACGGTTTCTTCTGTGCTTCCG
>CAKQWR010000033.1 GCA_934279105.1 uncultured Oribacterium sp.
GCACTAGGCCCTCTGCAATCACTGAGTTTTCTTGATGAAAACTCAGCGTTGAAGAGGGTGCTAAGGAAAAAGTACCAAGTGCCGCTAAGGGGACCTGGCTTGATTTTACACGGTCTCTTCGTATGGCTTCCGGCTGTTGTCCGCCGAGCCACGCCTTGACATAACCACCTTTGAACAGTAACGTGTAAGTACATATGAGTTTCCGGTAGCCAGGTAAAATTTGACACGTATACGGGTATAGAGTAGAATAACGACAGTGATAATGTTTCACGTGAAACATTATCACTGTTTTTCTTTACTACGTACATTCATTAAAATACGTATAAAATGATAAAACGTAGTTAAAATCAGATGTCTTCATATAGATGTTTCACGTGAAACATTCAATTCGATTTCGATGTGTTTTTGTGAAACGGGATATATGATGTGAATAAATGTTTCACGTGAAACATTTGGCGTTTGTTTTACTATCAGGCTACGGTATGACCAATCACGGGAGAGTAAAATGGGAAAAATTATAGCAATTACAAATCAGAAGGGTGGCGTTGGAAAGACGACGACGGCAGTGAATCTGGCGGCGACGCTTGCAGAGGCCAATCAGAGGGTTCTTCTGGTGGATTTCGATCCGCAGGGAAATGCGACCAGCGGGTTTGGGGTCGAGCGTGATGAAATCGAGCATACGATTTATGATGCGATGAGTGGCGACTGTTCGATGGATGAGACGATTCTCGTAGAGGTTATGGAAAATCTGGATTTGATTCCGGCGGATATGAACCTGGCTGCGGTTGAGGTGGAGTATGCGGATCAGGAGAATAAGAATCAGATTCTGAAGGAGCTTCTGGCACCATATAAGGAGAATTATCACTATATTCTGATTGACTGTCCGCCGAGTCTCGGTACGATTACGGTCAATGCGCTGACGGCGGCAGATTCGGTGATTATTCCGATTCAGTGTGAGTATTATGCACTGGAAGGATTGAATCAGGTGCTGAATACCATCGGTCTCGTGCAGGAGGGTCTGAATCCGGATCTCGATATCGAGGGTATCGTATTTACGATGTACGATGGACGAAACAAGCTGTCGCAGCAGGTGGTAGAAACGGTGAAGCAGAATTTTCAGGGTCACGTCTATGATACGCTGATTCCGAGAAATGTGCGTCTTGCGGAGGCACCAAGCCATGGTGTTCCGATTACTGAGTATGAATCGTCGTCGACAGGCGCAGAGAGTTATCGTCGGCTGGCAGCAGAGCTTATGAGTAAGGGGGATGATATTTATGGCTAAGGAGCATGGGCTGGGAAAAGGCCTCGGTGCTATTTTCGGTACCGGTACAACTGTAAAAACGGATCGCCCGAGAAATGAGCATCGTTATAAGACGGTTGCGGAGACCGTCGCTGAAAAGAAGGAAGCAGAGCAGTCCGGAGAAGCTGTAGTGAATACAGGATCAATGCAGACGACCGGCGAGGTTTCTGTAGAAGTGAAGAAGAGTGCCAGTGGAAGAAAGAAGCGTGCAACTGCGGCAGATAAGAAGGAAGCACCGAAAAAAAATACAGAAAATATGATGCTGGTGATGGCGACCGAGGATGTCGTGAATGAAAATACGGTTCCGGCAGATGAAAAAACGAATACGAATGTGAATGCGCGTGGCACAGTAACGATGAAGGATACCGATGGTGATGGCATGATGCTGGTGAAGCTCAGTCGTATCCAGCCGGATCCGGATCAGCCGCGTAAGAACTTCGATGAGGAAAAATTAAATGAGTTGGCGGAATCCATCAGGACCTACGGTCTTATTTCTCCGATCGTTGTGAAGAAGCGCGGTGCATTCTATGAGATCGTCGCCGGTGAGCGTAGATGGAGAGCTGCTCGAATCGCAGGTCTCAAGGAGATTCCGGTAGTTATCAAGGAAGTAGATGAGAAGACGAGTCGTGAGCTTTCCATCATTGAAAATATTCAGAGAGATGACCTGAATGCAGTCGAAGAAGCGAGAGCCTACCAGTCACTGATTGAAGAGTATGGACTTACGCAGGAAGAAGTTGCTTCTCGTGTGTCAAAGAATCGTTCGACGATTACGAATAGTCTTCGACTTCTGAAGCTGGAGCCGGAGATTCTCGATCTTCTTCAGGATGGAAAAATCACACAGGGTCATGCACGTGCACTGCTTGCCATCGAGGATTCGGTGCTTCGAACGAAAATCGCCGAGAAATGCACGAAGGAAAATCTTTCTGTACGTGAGATCGAGACGCTGGTAAAGCTTGATAAGCTTGCGAAGGAGAAGAAGGAGAAGAAATCTTCTCCTGAAGCGCAGGAAATGAAGCGTCTGAAGGTGATTTATAAGGATCTCGAGCGGAAGATGAAGACGAAACTGGGAACGAAGGTGTCCATCGTTCCGAAAAATACAGAGCGTGGTACGCTTGAAATCGAGTACTATTCGCAGGATGATCTGGATCGTATTTTTGTGATTCTGAATTCCGGCAGAAATGATTAAATAGAGCGAGGAACTATATGGTAGTTACAGAAAAGTTTTTACTTATGGTGGCTGTCGCAGGCGTGCTGATCGGTCTTATGTCCCTTATTCTGGCGATTCGGGCAAATGCGAAATATAAGAGACTGTATCGCCAGTATGATTATTTCATGCGTGGTAAGGATGCAGAGACGCTGGAGGATTATTTCGTGGATCTCCAGAGGCATGTAGAGGCTCTCGAGAAGGAAGATCTTAAGAACAAGGATGTGATGCGGGTACTCAATAAGAATATCCGTGCCTCCTTCCAGAAGCTGGGCATCATCAAGTACAACGCCTTCGGTGGCATGGGCGGTAACATGTCCTTCGCCATCGCGATGCTGGACAGCACGAACAGTGGCTTCGTCATCAATTCTGTGCATTCGAGAGAAGGATGCTTCCTATATATAAAGGATGTTGATGAGGGAACCACGGAGGTAGAGCTCGGCGCCGAAGAACAGCTTGCGCTCGAACAGGCACTTGGGTACAGAGAGAAAGAAAAACAGCAGTGAAAAAACAAACACGTAAAAAAATAAAGAATCATGTGGCGATGGGTGCGATATTTCTTATCGCACTCATCCTGTATTTTTATCGATCGTACCATTCTATGGAACGACAGAATACCGTGTACTCGACGATGGATGAGGCAAGCCTGCCGATAGCCTTCGTTTCATCCGGCGATTATCTCATAAATCCGATGCATGCATATCTTCAGGAGATGGGAAACAATGCTGCCCGCGACATGATTACGGTGCTGCCAAAAGATCGTCAGCTCCGACTGGTCGTGGAGGAATACGATAACATGGTTGCTTCGGCTACATATGAAATCCGTACACTGGATCTCGACCATCTCATCGAAAAGGGAAAGGCATCCGAAATCGTCCGGGAAAACGGCAGCGCCAGCATTGTCCTGCCAATCCAGAACCTGATCAATAAAGATCAGGCGTATCTTCTGCATATTACGCTCGATACGGGTGCGCATACGCTGAACTACTACACACGTATCCTCTGGACGAACCGTGATTACACGGAATCCATGGAGGAGGTTGCGTATAAATTCACGACGAGCAGCTTCGATAAGACGGGAAGTAAGGATATCACCACGTATCTGGAAACGAAGGATACAGCGGATAATTCGAGTCTCGGACATGTCAATCTGTACTCCAGCTACAATCAGATCACCTGGGGAAAGACTGGCATGCAGCCGAAGGGAGATTTCTACATGACGTTAAAGGAATTTGACGGCATGATGGGTGAGATTCAGATCAGCTATGAGTCTTTGATGACAGATGAGGACGGGGAGGAGAAGTGTTTTCTGAATGAGGATAACTTCGTCTTCCGAAATGATCCGGAGCGTGTGTATATGATGGATTTCGACCGGAAGACCCATCAGATTTTCGATGGCGACAGTGAGGATTTCTCAGGAAAACGCATCGTTCTCGGTGTTGGAAATACGGAGGATATCGCGGTTCAGAAATCGGAAAATGAGCATTATATCGCGTTTAAGACAGATCAGGGGCTCTGGCGCTATGATCAGTCCTCGAAGGCAGGACACGCGGTGAATATTTTCAGTTATCGTTCGAAGAGAGACGATGGTGTACGAGCGAACTATGATCAGCATGATATCAAGATTCTGTCGGTATCCGATAATGGAGATGTCGATTTTCTCGTCTATGGATACGTCAATCGAGGACGTCATGAGGGAAATAATGGTATTCTGTACTATCGATATGACAGTTCGGATGACACAGTGACGGAGAATTTCTTCATCGCGATTCCGGAAGTTTTCGAGCAGATTCAGTGGAATGTGGAAAAGCTGGCGTATCTTTCGAGTGACGGTCTGCTGTATCTTTACTATGGCGGCAATGTCTATGGTATCGATACCAACAGTCTCGAGGTCATTACGATCGTGAGCGGACTTCAGGAGTCTGCCTTTGCAAGTTCTGATAATCAGCAGTACATCGCATACCAGAATCCGGAAGCTTCGGATCTCTACCATGCTGAAAAAATCACGCTTGTCAATCTGGAAGGAAATAAGTCAAGCGAGATTCAGGGAGAGGGATATCTCCGCGTTATCGGATTTAACAAAGATGATCTGATTTATGGCATCATCAATCCGAAATACGCGAGTGTATATACTGAAAAGAATAAGATTCCGATCAGCGAGATTCATATCGTCGGTCCGGATCTCGTCGATAAAACAAGTTATGTGAAGGATGGACTGCTGTTCACGAATGTTCGGGTCAGCGGTACGCGTATTCACTTCGATAAGATTCGTCCGCTCGAAGGTGGAGGCTACCAGCCGGCCGGTGAGGACACCATCATTTCGAACCGCGAAGAAGTGAATGAGCGTCTGAATGGTGTGAATTCCTTCAGCGATAAGGTGCTGCAGAAGGAGTGGTACATCGAAATCAAGGACGTCGGAACGAAGCATGTCCGGAGTACGACACCGAAGCATCTGTCGGTGGAGCGAGCCTCCTCACTGGATCTCAACATTACGGAGGTGAAAAATGCACTTCCGCTGTTCTACGCATATGCGCACGGACATTTCCGGGGTGCGACACGTACACTGGAAGAAGCGTACGAGCTTGTGTATGATGATTTCGGTTATGTCATCACCGAGGATGGGGAATTTGTCTGGAATCGTGTGGATAAGAGCACGATGGTGACGATCAAAAACGCGACGACCGTCGCAGGCGAAGCGCTTCAGAAGCTGTCGCAGCTCAGCACGATCGATACTTATGATTCCTTTATCATGGTCAATGCTTTCGGCATGGATCTTACCTCCGCCCTTTACTTCCTGAATAAGGGGTATCCGGTGATTGCGTACCTGCAGGACAGCTGCTATCTGATCTACAGCTATGATTCGCTCAACATACGGCTGGTGGATCCGGTGAGCGGAACACAGAATGTCGTCGGACGCTCGGATGCGGAAGAGATGTTCAAGCAGGATGGCAATCGTTTCGTCGGTATCGTGCCGCATAAGACATAGTGAAGCGCCGCCGGAGCGCCCGCTCCCATAAAGCTGGTCGCACTCGCTGGAAAAAACTAAAATCGTATCTCTAAGAAGCACTAAGCCCTCTGCAATCGCTGAGATTCTCTGGATGAGAACTCAGCGTTGCAGAGGGTTTTAAGGAAAAATTACTCTAAGTGCTTTCTAAGAGATACGATTTTGTATTTTCAGCAACTCGGCTCTAAGCTTTATGGGAGCGGGCGCTCCGGCGGCGCTTTTATGCCTTAGTGTCAGACTTTCGGCGGCGCCTGATCGTAGCTGACGAGGGCGTCAGAGAGGGCAGCAAACTGTTCGAGTGTGAGTGCTTCGCCACGGATCGTTTCGGAAAGGCCGAGGGAAGCGAGGGCTTCGCGGGTTGCGTCCTTCGGGATGGAAGCGAGGGAAGAGAGTGCGTTGAGCAGAGTCTTTCGGCGCTGTCCGAAGGCGGCCTTGATGACCTGGAACATCCAGCGTTCATCCTGTACCTGTACCGGTGGTTCTGCATAGCGCTTCAGTCGAATGACGGCGGAGCCGACGTTCGGGCGCGGGATAAAGCAGTGAGGCGGGACTTCCTGGATGATATCCGGTTCAGCGTAATACTGAACGGCGAGCGAGAGCGCACCATAGTCCTTCGTGCCGGGACCCGACTGCATACGATCGGCGACTTCCTTCTGTACCATGACGGTGATGGACTGGATCGGTGCATGGCTTTCGAAGAGACCCATGATGATCGGTGTCGTGATGTAGTATGGAAGATTGGCGACGACCTTGACCGGATTTCCATGATTGTAGGTTTCGATGACCTCGTGAAGATCGAGCTTCAGTACATCGTTGTGGATGATGGAGACATGATCATAATCTTTTAATGTCTCATGGAGAATCGGGATGAGATTCGCGTCGATCTCGACGGCGACGACATGGCCGGCTGCTTCTGCGAGAGCCTGCGTCATCGTGCCGATGCCTGGTCCGATCTCGAGGACACAATCGTCCTTCGTGATTTCTGAACTCCGGATGATATTCTGGAGTACGCCTTCATCGATCAGGAAGTTCTGACCGAAGCGCTTCTGAAAGCGGAAATCGTTCTTCTGTATGATTTTGATGGTTTCCTGTGGATTAATTAATTTACTCATACGCGTAGTGTAGCATAATTCATAGAAAAAATCTCCCGGAAAACTCCGGGAGATTCAGCTTTTTCGTTTGCAATTCAGTTTCGTCGGCGGTGGATTCAGCTGTGATTGCGATGCATCACACGTGCGACACGCAGGCGGCCACGATTCAGGAGGAAGCAGAGGCGCGCCCAGCCCTCAACGGCATTGGCCATGGATTCCTGTGCTGCGACTGTTTTGTCGCTCAGGGTCAGGATGCAGCCGAGACGAGAGGTCGGAATCGAGGTGGAAAGCGGGAACATATGGCTCCAGATTGCACGCTTCTCCTTATAGGAAAGGAAGAATCCCTCTTTCTCCGAATTCTCTACCGCATCTTCCGGATGATAGAAGCAGTACCAGCGGCCGTCACGGAATGTCTTATCTGTCTCATGATAATCTACCAGGCAGAAATCATGCAGAAGACCCACTCGCGCGGCACTGTCCGCATTTACACCGACGAACGGTGCGATTGCGGCAGCCATCTTCGCGACGCGGACCGAGTGATCATAGGTATTTGTGCTGCCATGTCTAGGCACAGCCTTCAGCTTTCTATACTCACGGTTCTCGGTGATCGTCTGGTACTGCTTCGCAAACTGCACTGCGTCATCATTTAAAACCATCGGCATATTCCTTTCTGATGATAAACATCTAAGCAAAAATCAGTGTAAGCGGACATATATGTCGAAGCAGGTACTTCGGCGATAGGCAGGTGCATAGCACATACCCGTGCCCGTAGTTATAAAAACTATATACGAAGTATTTGGAAGCCGTCAATCAGATTTAGTAAAATTTTAGAAAAGTGTATGTAAAATCAAAAATTTCTAAGAGATTCTGCACATTGTGAAGGTCCTCACAGATGACTAAACTAGAAGCTGTTTCAGTATGTATACAAAAGGTAGTATAGATGCATTTTGTTACATCACAGCGAACAAGACCCTTATTCCGATGTGCCGTAGTAGACATCGCAATCGGAGTCAAAAAACACATTACACATCGAGGCTTTCTACTATTATGAAGCGTTTTTATCATAAGCACAGAACCGTGGTTCTGGACATCACGACCATCGTAGCGGTGATGCTGTCATTTTTATCCGCCCTCCTCCTGTTCAGCCTGCGCTGGCTCATGAGCACCTGGTCGGAGCTTACCGTGGATGAGGTACTGTATCATCTTTTCGCACCATTGCAGGGCACCAGTACCGCGATGGTGCGCGAGTACATCCTGAAATGTGCGATTCCGGCGGGAATCGTCGCTCTGATCATCATCGCCGTATTCATCGTCTGCCGGCACAAAAGGAACTATCGGAAGCTGGTGTCGCTGGCACTTCTCGCTGCGTTTTTCACCACCGGCTTTACGGTTCTCGATGCCTGGGATGACCTCGACATCGGTGCCTACATCAAGTCGCAGCTTGAGACATCGAACTTCATCGATACACATTACATCGATCCGAAAAAAGTAACCCTCACGTTCCCGGAGAAGAAGCGGAACCTCATCTATATCTTTATGGAATCTACGGAAGTCACCTTCGCAGATGAGGCATCCGGCGGTGCCTTTCCGGAAAACACCATTCCGGAGCTTACACAGATTGCAGAGGAGAATGAAGATTTTTCCGGCACAGACGCTACGCTGAACGGTGGCTATGCCATGCCGGGGGCGACCTGGACCATGGGCGCCATGTTTGCACAGACTTCCGGACTGCCGCTGAAAATTTCCATCGATCAGAACGCGATGGACTCCCAAAAATCCTTCTTCCCGGATATCCTGACCATCGGCGATATCCTGAAGAAGCAGGGCTACCAGCAGGAACTGATGCTCGGCTCCGTCGGCTACTTCGGCGGCCGCAAGCTCTACTTCCAGACACATGGAAACTACGCTATCAAGGACTTCAGCTACTGGAAGAACCAGCACAAGTTCCCTGCCAGCTACTGGGTCAACTGGGGGTTCGAGGATCGGAAGCTCTATCAGTATGCGCAGGAAGAACTCGAACATCTCAGCAGCAGTGAGCAACCATTTAACCTCACGATGCTGACGGTCGACACGCATTTCCCAGACGGTTATGTCTGTCCGCTCTGCCCGAAAACCTTCGATGATCAGTATGCCAATGTCTACAACTGCGCATCGAAGCAGCTGAGCGCATTTCTCGACTGGTGTAAGGAGCAGGACTGGTATGAAAATACCACGATCGTCATCTCCGGAGACCATCCGACCATGGATCATGATTTCTGTGAGAACGTACCGGAAGAGTACGAGCGGACCGTTTATACAGCCTATGTCAATGCACCGGTCCAGCCGGTAAGTGACCAGCGCCGTGATTTCACGACCTTCGATGATTTCCCGACGACCCTTGCGGCCCTCGGCATCGAGATCGATGGCGATCGTCTCGGCCTCGGTACAAACCTCTATTCGGATGTTCCGACCCTTTCGGAGCAGTACGGACGTGCGAAAGAGAAGGAAGAGCTGGAGAAGAAGTCAGCCCTCATGGAGAAACTCGGTCAGATCGATGAACAGGCAGCGATCGAATCGAAGGAAGCAAAAGAACTGAAAGAAAAGCAGAAGAAAGAAAAGGCTGCCGCGGAATCAAGAGCAGCAGAAGCGTCGAAGGCTGCAGAAAAAGTGAAAGCCGCAGAATCAAGAAGCGAATAAAAACGGTGCAGGGCGGAGGGCAGTCTCCGGTAAGCGTTGAGCCGAGTCGTAGAAAAATCAAAAGTGGACACGTTAGAGCCAGTTGAGTAATTTTCCTTAGCACCCTCTGCAACGCTGAGTTCTCATCAAGAGAATCTCAGCGATTGCAGAGGGTCTACTGGCTCTTCGTGTCCACTTTTTGATTTTTCCGACGAGTGCGATCCGCTTACCGGAGACTGCCCTCCGCCCTGCACCGTTTTTTCTCTGTCTTTATTTATTCCTGTTCATTTCGCTTCAGGATGTAGTCGATGGCATCGCTGATGCCGTCCTCGAGAATCGGCGGGCAGATGTAGTCTGCGACGTCCTTACATTCCTGCTTGGCATTTCCCATCGCGATGCCGAGACCGCAGTGCTCGATCATGCCGACATCGTTCCAGCCGTCGCCGATGGCAGCGGCTTCCTCCAGCGAGAAACCATACGCCTTCAGAATCGCATCGATGCCGGATACCTTCGTGATGCCTTTCTTCGTAAGATCGAAGCTGAGTCCATCCGACCAGCGTACGATCTCACACTCCGGGACGCGCTCCTCGAGGATGGAAGCTTCGTCGAGCGACATCACCGGAATCATCATATAGATCGGATTCTCAAGTGCCTGGGAAACCGGACGCACCGGTGGCTGCGCTGACTTGATATCCTTCAGTACCTGCAGAAGCTGCGGGGTCACCTGATTCGCATAGATCGAACGCTCCTCCTCGAACAGGCAGGCAAACGGCTGCTCCTCGCAGAGCGCCAGTACCTTCTCGACCGCTGTCCGCGGGATCTCGATGCGCTGCACGACCTGGCCGTTTCGCGGATCGAAGTATGCCATCGGCTCCGGGCTATCCTTCACATCGAAGCGATACGCCTCGTTATGCCCGAGATGCTCTCCGCGTTCGATGGCTTTATCCACCTTCTTCGAATCCAGTACGAAGCAGAATTCACCATCGAGTGTGACGAATGCATCGAAGCGCATCCCCTCTGCGAGGTTCTCATTTCGAATTTCCATCCAGTGCCGGCCCGTCGCAATCGCACAGAGAATCCCGGCCTCATGTGCCCGCTTCAGTGCGGCCTGCGTCGCTTCCGGCACCCGTCCGGTTTCGAATGGCCGAAGCGTTCCATCGATATCAAAAAAGATGATCTTAATCATGCGGTTTTTCTCCTTCTGTTCTGTCCTTCGTGCTGGTTTCATGGGCCGATGCTTTCGATCCTTTCAGATGGGACCCGCCCGCTGCAGATGGTATATCGGTGGTCGTGCTGAGCTTTATGCCACGCTGCACGGTGCCTGCGCCGAAGCGATCCTGCAGGGTCTTCGAGAGAGCCTGCAGTTTTCGTTCCTTCTCCGCCTTTTTTCGCGTCACCTGAATTTCAGCTTCGATTTCTTCACGATTCTCAGCGAGCTCCTCGAGCGTCATCTGACGGTAATCGCCATGGTCGAGATTTGCTGTGAAGATCGACATCAGGCGTACTTTTCGTCCCTGTCCGAAGAGACCATCCGGTGCATCGAGCAGCTGATGCATGAGGGTGACGGAGACGGCGAGGATTTTCGATGCATCCTGTGTCGGGTCTGGCAGCTTCTGCTGAACAGAGCGCCGTTTGAAATCATCTGTTTTCGCAGAGAAGCCGACGGTACCGGCGTAGAAATCATGTTTCTTTAATCGGCCGGCGACCTTCTCCGCCAGTGTTCGCATGATGTCCATGCCTTCGGTTTCGAGATTCTCTTCATCGATATCGATCGTCGTCGTAATCTCATTCGAGATGCTTTTCGCTTCCTCCTGCACCGCAGACACTTCGCGCTTCGACATGCCGTGGGCGGCCTCATAAATATAGCTGCCGGCATTGGCCCCCAGAAGACCGGTGAGAATCGCCGGATCGATGCGGGCGACATCGCCGATGGTGTGGAGACCGATGCGCCGAAGCTTCTCCGCGGTCTTGCCGCCGCAGCCGTAGAGATCGCCGATCGGGAGCGGCCACATCTTCGCCTCGATTTCGGATGGGTAGAGGGTGTGAATCTTGTCAGGTTTCTCGAGGTCAGACGCCATCTTCGCGAGCAGTGTATTTGTGGAGATACCGACATTGACCGTAAATCCGAGCGTGTCACGGATTTCTTCTTTTATAAGCACAGCGGCATTCATGGGGAATGCAAGCGACCGGAGCCGAGTGGCCTTCTCGCCGGTCAGTGTCCCTGCGACGATTTGCTCGAAAATCGCGCTTCGGATCGACTGCTCGGTGCCGGTCATATCGAGGAAGGCTTCATCGATGGAGAGCTGTTCGACGACCGGGGCATACTTATGAAGGATCTCGATGAAGGCTGCGGAGTATGCGCGGTAGGTCTCGAAATCAGAGGGCACGAGGATGAGGGAGGGGCAGAGCTCGAGGGCTTTCACGACAGGCATCGCGGTTTTGATGCCGTAGCGCTTCGCTGGGAGGGAGCGTGCTGTGATGATGCCATGGCGCGTTTTGACGTCGCCGCCCACCGCCGACGGAATCGTGCGGAGGTCGATGGTGCTTGGGTCTTCACGAAGACGCTTGACTGCTGTCCAGCTCAGAAAAGCGGAATTGACATCGATATGAAAGATGGTGCGTTCCATCGGGGCCTCCTTTCTCATGATATGTTCGATAGGATTCATCTGGTGATCAGCCTTTATCCAGCTGCATCTCGTCATCAACCATACGCATCCTATTTTCAAATACATCCAATACGTATCCTGACTTCGTTCACATTCTATTTCAAACAATTTTGTATAGTATAGCAGAAAAGAGAATATCTGTGGTATGCTGTTGATGCTTCAGGAAGCGAAAGTTCACAGAGCCTACGGGAGCAGAATGAAAATAGAAAATACATCTAGGGGAGGAACCAAATGAGAAAATCGAAGTATACGGTGCTGATGCTGATGCTGGCAGCGTCACTGGCAGCCTGTGGTCAGTCGAAGCCGGCGGAGACGACGGCAGCCACAACGGCAGCGGAGACGACAGCGGCCGTAGCGGAGGATAGTGCGGATGCGAATCAGGCAGCAGCCGATCATGTGGCAGCGCTGATCGATGCGATTTATGTCCAGGAACGCAATGAGAATACGGATGCACAGTGCGCAGAGGCAAAAGAAGCCTGGGATCAGCTCACGGACGCACAGAAGGCACTCGTCGAGGGGGAGGAGGCTGACCCGGATTATTTCGGTCGGGATACCGGCGATGCGAGCCAGGATGATCCGCTGAATCAGGACGATATCGGAGAGAAGGAGATTCTCGTCGTAAGCTTCGGTACTTCGTTCAACGATAGTCGTGCGCAGGACATCGGCGGTATCGAGAAGGCGCTGCAGGCAGCGTATCCGGACTGGTCCGTGCGTCGTGCGTTCACTGCGCAGATCATCATCAACCACGTGCAGGCGCGGGATGGCGAGAAGATCGACAACATGGAACAGGCGCTTCAGCGTGCGGTTGACAACGGCGTGAAGCATCTCGTGATTCAGCCAACGCATCTTATGCATGGTGCAGAGTACGATGAGCTCTGTGCTGCCGCGGAGTCCTATAAGGATAAGATCGAGACCATCGAGATCGCAGAGCCGCTGCTCGGCGAGGTTGGGAAGGATGGTTCCGAGACCAACGCCGACAAGAAAGCGGTGGCCGAGGCGCTTACGGCAGAGGCTGTAAAGGCGGCAGGCTATCAGAGTCTCGAGGAGGCAGAAAAGGACAGCACGGCGTTCGTATTTATGGGGCACGGAACGAGTCATGCAGCCGCTGTAACCTATACGCAGATGCAGACCCAGATGGAAGAGCTGAAGTATGGGAACGTTTATATCGGCACCGTCGAAGGAAAGCCTGAGGAGACCTCCTGTGAAGCCGTGATCGAGCGCATCAAGGCGGCAGGCTATCAGAAGGTCGTGCTTCGTCCGCTCATGGTCGTAGCCGGTGATCATGCGAACAACGATATGGCCGGCGATGATGACGACAGCTGGAAGAGCCAGTTCCTTGCATCCGGTGCGTTCGATACCGTGACCTGCCAGATCGGCGGTCTCGGCGGTATCCCGGCGATCGAGCAGATCTATGTCGACCACACCGCTGCGGTCATCGGTGCACCGACCGGTGCGAAGACGATCTCCGCCGACAGCGCAGCTGATGCCAATGCAGACGTTCTCGAGGATGGAACCTACACCGCCGATTTCACCACCGACAGCAGCATGTTCCACGTGAATGAAGCAAATGAAGGGAAGGGGGTGCTCACCGTGAAGGATGGACAGATGACGATCCACGTGAGCCTCACCTCCGAGAACATCCTGAATCTTTTCCCAGGAAGCGCGGAGGATGCGAAGAAGGATGACGCAGCGCTTCTCCAGCCGACGAAGGATACCGTGAAGTATTCAGATGGTATGGAAGAAGTTGTCAATGGTTTCGATATCCCGGTACCGTCCCTCGACGAAGAATTTCCACTGGCCCTCATCGGTAAGAAGGGAACGTGGTACGACCACATGGTGAAGGTTTCGAACCCGGTAAAGAAATAATAACGATGACTTAGGAGGCGCCTGGCGGGCGCCTCTGTTTTTATGCGCCGCCCGGGGCATCCATGCGCCGTTCCGTGTTGCGTCCGGCCCTCTCATGGATATTTAGTAAAACTTTGTTAAAAATTAAATTAATTGTATCGACAAAGAAACAATATCGTGTATAATAATTAACGAGCGAAAAATGTAAGCGCTTTTTTGCTCGATGAATGGAGGAATCCACCCATTTCGGAAGCGTCCGGAGCTTTCTGAATGATGCAGAGAGACGCCGGAAGGATCTGAAACATCCCCAATGGATTCCGCTCACTGGTAACCAACGATAGAGAAAGAGGTTAAACAGAATGGCAAAGATTGATTTAACGAAGTATGGCATTACTGACACAACAGAAATCGTATACAATCCATCATACGAGGAGCTGTTCGCAGAAGAGACCAAGGAAGGTCTTACAGGCTATGAGAAGGGCTTCCAGACCGAGCTCGGCGCTGTAGACGTATTTACCGGCGTTTACACCGGTCGTTCTCCTAAGGATAAGTTCATCGTTATGGATGAGAACTCAAAGGACACTGTATGGTGGACCTCAGATGAGTATAAGAATGATAACCATCCGGCTTCCGAGGAGACCTGGGCAGCTGTGAAGGAAATCGCTCAGAAGGAGCTTTCCAACAAGAAGCTTTATGTAATCGATGGCTTCTGCGGCGCAAACAAGGACACTCGTATGGCTGTTCGTTTCATCATGGAGGTTGCTTGGCAGGCTCATTTTGTAAAGAACATGTTCATCCGTCCAACCGCTGAGGAAGAAGCAAACTTCGAGCCGGATTTCGTTGTTTACAACGCATCAAAGGCAAAGGTTGAGAACTGGAAGGAGCTTGGTCTCCACAGCGAGACTGCGGTTGTATTCAACATCACAAGCCACGAGCAGGTTATCGTAAACACCTGGTACGGCGGAGAGATGAAGAAGGGTATGTTCTCTATGATGAACTACTA
>CAKQWR010000034.1 GCA_934279105.1 uncultured Oribacterium sp.
CCGATGAGATCAAACTTCTCGGTCGAGATGGTAACGCTGAAATCCTTCTTCTCCGGCTTCCGGAACTTCACCCAGATGGTGCGGTCTGAGAGGTTATAGTACCAGCCGGACTCTGCCTCTTCCCAGCCATCGCGGACGATATAACGGGTGAGCTGCTCGCCATCGACGCTTACCCAGAACGCACCCTTCTTCTTGCTGACGAGCTTCAGCGTCATGCGCTCTACCGGAGATTCATAACTGCCTTCGGTCCGGAAACGGATATCGGTGCGATCGCCGGCCTTCACAGAGATGGTCGTTCTCGCATAGACACCCTTCTTATAATCCTCGCTGTGTCCATCATCGTCATAAAGTACGAAACTGGAGTCACCCTCTGCCGCGATGAGCAGATCGAGCTGATGCATCGTATCCTTCAGGATATGCTTCACATCCTCGCTGCTTGCGACGATGGCAGAGCCACGAAGGAACATCGGAATACTTGCGAGTGTGACCGGAATCTCAATCGTCTGTCCACCCTCGTATGCACGAAGATTGTCATTCATGTCATACCATGTGCAGCCCGCCGGCAGATAAACGGTACGGGTCTGTGCACCCTTTTCGACGACATTGGCCACCAGAATGCTTGAGCCGAACATGAAGGTGAGGTTCTGGTCGGTATAGCACTTTGGATCCTCCGGGAACTCCAGGAAAAGCGGACGCCATGCCGGCATACCGTTCTCGTGGGACTCATTCATGAGGGAATACAGGGTCGGCATCAGACGATAACGGAGCTTGTACGCCTCACGAATGTACGGGAGATTTTCCTCATACATCCATGGCTGGGTCACGGTGTTGTCGTTGTTTGCCGAGTTCAGGCAGAAACGAGGCTGGAAGATACCGTTCTGGATCCAGCGGAGCAGAAGCTCGGATTCCGGCGCCGGACCGGCGAAGCCACCGATGTCGCAACCCATGTTGGAGCAGCCGGACAGACCCATGCCGAGAATCGTCGCGATGTTGAACTTGACCGTGCGCCAGTCGGTGAGGTTGTCACCACCCCATACCTGTGCGTAGCGCTGGATACCAGCGTAACCGGCACGGTTGATGATGTATGGACGCTCGCCCGGATATACCTCCGCAAGAGCCTGTTTTGCAGTGTACGCCATAAGGTTCGAGTGCAGGATCTTCAGCTCCGCCATCGTCCCCTTCTTGCCCTCGAAATCGCACTGTGCGTTACGATCCTCGACACCATCCATCTCACAGTTGTCGTTCCAGACGGTCTTCGTACCCATCTTCAGGATATTCTCCTCGAGAAGGGCCTTCCAGGTATTTCGGCCAGCTGGACCGGTGAAATCGACGAAACGACCGGTGCCGCCCCACCAGCGGCCATAGTAGGCGCCATTGCCATCCGGATTCTTGATAAACGCATCATTCTTCTCGAACTCAGAGATGTACGGGTGGCGCTTCAGGATACCCGGCTTCAGATTCACGATGACATTGATACCGCGTGCATTCATGTGATCGAAAAACTTCTTCGGATCCGGGAACCGCTTGTGGTTCCAGTTGAATACATAGCGGAGATTATCCTCTTCGCCACTGGAATAGCCGGAAGCAAGCCAGAAGTTGTCGATGAGGATACCTTCCTTCTCATGCTTATCGATGACCTTGTAGATCTCCTCATCGCAGTTCTTCTCCAGCTCTGCATAGTACATGGTCGATGCACAGTAGCCGAGCGACTGCTTCGTCGGCAGTGCGCTGCGACCGGTCAGCATCGTATACTCTTCGAGAATCTCCGGAACCGTGCTACCCGCCAGAAGGAAAAGATCGATATCTCCACCATCGGTCTGATAATAGCAGTAACGATCCCAGTAACCGGAAAGCTCTTCGCCCATGTCGAAAACACAGTCATAGGAGTTGTGATAGAAGAGGCCCAACGGACGAAGCGCATGCTCATTCACGCGAATATAGAATGGGATGTGCTTGTACATCGGATCGCCTGTCTCTGGATCATGACCGATGGCATCCTTCGGGGACATACGCATACGACGACCCTTCTTATCGAGATGTCCGGTCTTTTCACCGAAGCCGTAGAAGTGGTCGAACTCACGATCCACCTTCGAGAAGTGGCTGAGACGACCGAGCTGGTCCTTTTCGAACGCACGCTCGCGAAGATCCTGATACAGGAGATGACCCTCCTGATCGAACATTTCGAAGTGGAACGGATCCTTGAAGAGCTTCAGTACGACATGTGCCGTCTCAAATGTGAGCGTGTTCTCATCCTCGGTGCATGGTACATCGAGTGCAGTGATTCTGGTACGCTCATCCTTCAGGAGATCATCCATACGATCTGCCCAGGCGGTAGTAACAAGGGTATAGGACTCTTCCTCCATCGGTGTATCCTTCTCGAAATGTACACGGATACGGATGACATCGTCGGTCATAAATACGAGCATCACATCCGCAGCATCGCCATGGATGAGATAGCCGTTTTCTGTCTTTTCATAGGATTCGAATCTGCGAAGCAGCATAGTTATTCCTCCGTTATAGTAAATGAAGCTTCCTACTCATATGTAGGCGTGCGCCCGAGATGCAGGAAGCTTCGATGGTATTTTTGTCACTTATGCGCTGATCATCGAGCCGTCGCGCTGTCTACGCAAAAAAGCGTTGCGCTGTCTGCGACACACCGGCCGATGTTCGTGTTACATGCCGATCAGGTCGAACTGCTCGAAGGATACGGTCAGTCTGTAATCCTCGGAAGGATTTGCATACTTGATTTCTACCGCACGCTTCGTCTGGCTGTAGTACCAGCCTTCGGATGCAGCATCGAACTTGCGACGGTTCAGGAAGTGCTCGAGCTTGCGATCACCGAGGGTTACCCAGAACGGGCTCTTCTCCTTCGCGATCATCTCGACCATCACCTTCTTCACGGTATCTTCATAGCTTCCCTCGGAAGCAAAGTCCATGGTGACACGCTCACCGGCAGTGGTGGTAATCGTTGTCTTACGGTATACGCCGTTTCTGTAGTCATTGGACACACCATCATCATCGTAGAGGGTCGTCATAACGGTGCCCTTCGGTGCGACGATCAGGTGGAGATCCGTCGTGTGATCGCCTTCCATGGTCATCAGCTGGTTGTCTGCCATCGCAATCATCGCGCCTTCACGGATGAACATCGGGATGCTCTCGATGGTAACCGGAATTTCGATGGTCTGACCACCCTCGTAGCAGCACATGTTGTCACTCCAGTCATACCACTTGCAGCCGGCCGGGAGGTAAACCTCGCGGGTCGTTGCACCTTCCTCGATGACGTTCGCAACCAGGATATCACGGCCGAAGAGATACTCGAAGCTCTCCTCGTATACCTTCGGATCGTTCTGGAAGTCATACACGAGCGCACGCATGATCGGTGCACCGGTCTGTGACGCCTCGTACTCTGCGCTGTAGAGATACGGAGTGAAGCGGTAACGGAGAAGAATCGCCTTCCGAATGATATCTGCGGAATTATGGAACATCCAAGGCTCGGTTACGGTGTTGTCGTTCGATGCAGAGTGGATGGAGAAACGTGCCTGGAAGATACCCTGCTGTACCCAACGGACGAACAGCTCTTCGGTCGGTGCAGGTCCTGCGAAACCACCGATATCACCACCCTCGTTCGGCTGACCGGAGAGGCCCATGCCGGTGATGATCGGGATGTTGTACTTCAGTGTCTTCCAGCTCGTGTAGTTGTCACCACACCAGGTCTGTGCATAACGCTGGATGCCGGCACTTCCGCTGCGGCATACCATATATGGACGTGCATTCGGATTGTGGTCTGTAACCGCCTCACCACTCATACGGCACATCAATGTGCACATGATTGGTTTCAGCTCGGCGATGGAACCACCCTTACCGTCGAAATCGCACATACAGTCCTTATCCATCAGGCTATCGTACTCGCAGTTGTCGTTCCAGATGGAATCCGTTCCGACATCGATGAGTGATTCGATCAGATACTTCTTCCAGGCTGCACGGCCTTCCGGCTTCGTGTAATCCCAGAACGCACCGTCGCCGCCCCACCACTTGCCGACGCCATAGGTATCCGGGTTCTTACTGTCGCGAACGAAAACATCATCATCTATAAATTCCTGGAAACGAGGATGGCAAAGAAGCATACCCGGCTTTACGTTCGGGACATTCTGTGCGTGCTTCTCATTCATCGCAGCAAAATATGCCTTCGGATCCTTGAAACGCTCGGTGTTCCAGGTGAAGAAGCAGCGCTTGCCGTTCTGGCTCGTGTAACCGCTGGAGAGGTGGAAGCCATCGATTGGGAAACCTTCCTCCTTGATGGTGTCGATAAATCCGAGCACTGCATCATCGCTGTCCTTCTCCAGCTCCGGATAGTACATGCTGGAGCCCTGGTAGCCGAGTGCACGCTTCGGAAGCAGTACCGGACGACCGGTCAGGAGCGTATAGTTATCCACGATACGGGCGATACTGTCGCCGCCGATGAGGAAGCAGTCCAGATCGCCGCCATCTGCCTGGAAGTAGGTGTAGCGTGGCCAGTAGTTACTCTTCTCACAGCCCATGTTAAACACGGACTCATAGAAGTTATGGTAGAAAACGCCGATGGCCTTGTGGGTGTCACGGTCGAGGCGGATGTAGAACGGGATGTGCTTATACAGTGTATCCATCTTCTCTGCATCATAGCCCATCGCATCGGTGCAGCGCTCACGGATGAAGCGCTTGTTCTTATCAAGTGTACCGCCCTTCTCACCGAATCCATAGAAGCAGTCATCCTCCTTCATGCGGCTGTATGCGGTCACGCGCTTGTTAGAATCAAGTACAAACGGATTGCCCGGAAGGGTGCTGTAAAGCTCAGATCCATCGGCTGCCATCAACGTAAAGTTGATCGGATCCTTCTCGACGATCAGTCTTACCTTTGCAGTTGCGAAGGTAATGGTCTTCTCATCTTCTGTCATCTCCGGCACGATGGGATCGAGACGGGTACGCTCCCCCTGAAACAGATCGTCCATACGATCTTCCCATGCGGTCGTCATCAGAATATAGGATTCCTCTGCGAGCTCATGGTCGAAGCTTGCACGAATACGAACGATCTCATCGGTCACAAAGTATACCTTGACGTCAGCGTTATCGGTATGCAGCAGGTAGGCGCCATTCATGCGTTCCATTCCTGTAAAACGGGTGCAAATTTCCATATTTTCGGTCCTCTTTCGGTCTAAATTCTCAAAAAATGTTTTTAAAAAAGCCCGCATCCCCGAGAGGATGTAGGAGTCATCCTCTCCGGAACGGGGCAAGCATTCAATTAGTGAACTGCACTCATCATGCAGTCAGGCTCACATGGTCCAGCCGAGGCTCGGAACCAGACCGCAGAGATACGGTACGAGCAGGGAGATCGCCGGGATAAAGGTTACCAGGAACAGTGCGATAACCATCGCTGCGAACAGCGGGATAATGTACTTGGTAACACCCTCGATGCGAACATTGCCGACACCACAGCCGACGAACAGGCAGGAGCCAACCGGCGGTGTAACAGAACCGATGCCCAGGTTCATGATGAGCATGATACCGAACTGTACATCGCTCATACCGATACTGCGTGTGATCGGGAGGAAAATCGGTGTAAAGATCAGTACAGCCGGTGTCAGGTCGAGGAACATACCCATCACAAGGAGGAATACGTTCATGATGAGCAGGATCACATAACGGTTGTTGGAAACGCTCATCAGCGCGCTACTGATCGCTGCCGGAATACCGGAATAGCTCATCACATAGGACATGATCGAGGATGCAGCGATCAGGAAAAGGATCGTCGCAGAACTCTCCATGGTGTCTGCAAGAAGGTTGTAGAAGCTCTTCAGTGTCATCTCCTTATATACGATGGACAGGAGTCCACAGTAGAGACAGAGCACAACGCCGGCCTCGGTTGCGGTGAAGAAACCAGCCAGGATACCACCCATGACGATGATAACCGCAAGAAGAGACGGAACGGCATCGATGATGATCTTGATTGCCGGATCCGGATCCTTGACATCCGAGGACTTATAGCCCTTGCGTACAGCGATGATGACGGCCAGTACAGCAACACAGAGGCCCATCAGGATACCCGGAAGATAACCACCCATGAAGAGTGCCGCTACGGATACGCCACCGGCTGTGATGGAGTAAAGAATCAGCGGTCCGGATGGCGGAATCAGAATGCCGGTCGGTGCAGAACAGATGTTAACTGCAGCAGAATAGTTTGGATCATAGCCTTCATCAAGCTCGAGCGGTGCCATGATGGAACCCATCGCAGAGGTTGCTGCTACAGAAGAACCGGAAACTGCACCGAAGAACATGTTTGCGAGTACGTTGGTTGCTGCCAGATAACCCGGCATCTTACCTACGGCGAGACGTGCGAGACATACGAGACGTTTCGCGATACCGCCCTTATTCATGATGTTGCCACCCAGTGAGAAGAACGGAAGTGCAAGCAGTGAGAATGAATCAATGCCTGAGAAGCAGCGCTGTGCCGCCGTCAGTGCAAAAATGGAAGGATCCATACTGAACAGTGCCGTAAAGATGGATGCGATACCGATGCCTGCAGAAATCGGAACACCGGCGAGAAGCATCACGAAGAAGGAACCGAACAGAAGTAGTGTAGCCTGTGCAACCATTATGCCTTTTCTCCTTTCTTTTCCTTGTTATCCAGATAGAGCTGGATGTACTTCAGTACACGAGCCAGAACGATGAAAATACCGGAAACCGGAAGGATCGAGTACAGGAAACGGAACGGTATACGCATAACCGAGGAAACGTTGGTTGCGTTTGCAGCCAGCTTCCAGCCGCCGTATACGAATACATATGCTACGAAGAATACGATTGCCGCCTCGATGAAGATGCTGAGGACGACATTGAAGACGCCATGCGCGCGGCTCTTTACGAGATCCAGTGCGAGGTGCTTATCCTTATAGAAGCAGTAGGCGGAACCGATCATCGATGCCCAGATCAGGACGTAACGCAGGAACTCATCGGTTACCGTAGACGGATTATGAAGGATCCAACGGGTAAAGATCTGCCAGGTACCACCGGCCAGCAGTGCGAACATGGCAACAGCCATCAGAAAACGCATGACCGTATCCAGAATTTTATCAAGTTTTTTCACGAGATCATCTCCTTGAGTTAGATGCCTCCTACGTAGTTGCGGGTGTTGCCAGGAGCATCGCCCGCAGTCCTGAAGGAGGTGAGTTAAAATAGGAAAAGGATAGAAATAAGTGATTTTCATTATTTCGAAAACGGATTTCCGGATGCGGGAATCCGTTTTCGAAACCCGGGAAAACATTCACTTATGAGGAAGCGTTTTCCCGGCAAAGGAATTGGGGATTCCTGAATTTATGCCATCGAACGAATCTCTTCTACAACTGCATAGGTTGTAGGGTTAGAAGTCTTCAGGTTCTCATAAATCGGCTGAACAGCATCCTGGAATGCAGCGATATCAACATCCTTTACAAGCTCAACGCCGTTCTCATTGACTGCCTTCTCGAGAACCTCATCCTCGAAGTTCTTCCAGGAAGTCTTGTACTCCTCCGTTGCAGCCTGTGCGCACTCTGCAACCGCAGCCTTCTGATCATCAGAGAACTGGTTCCAGATATTGGAGGAGATGATAACGATATCCGGGATACGTGTATGCTCATCGAAGCAGTAGTACTGCGTTACATCACCGTGGTCACGAAGAGCAGTTACGTTGTTCTCTGCACCATCGATGACACCCTGCTGCATGCCGGTATAGATATCGCTGTAGCCCATAACGGTTGCAGAACCACCGAGACAGTTCATCATGTCGATCGCCATCTGGCTATCCATGGTACGAATCTTCAGGCCCTTGAGGTCAGCCGGTGTACGAATCGCCTTGTTCTTTGTGTAGAAAGAACGAGCGCCGGAATCAAGCCATGTAAGACCACGGAATCCCTGATCATCGGTAGACTCGAAAACAGACTTTGCAGAATCGCTGTCGAGGTACTTATAGTAGTGCTCCTGATTATCAAATACATATGGTACGGAGAAAGCGTTGAACTTCTCAGAGAAGTTACCAAGTGTAGAAGCAGAAACCTTCGCCATATCCAGTGCGCCAGCCTGAATCTGGGAAATCATATCGGACTCACTGCCGAGTGTACCATTCGGGATGATCTGAATATTTACAGTACCGTTGGTCTTCTCCTTTACGTCCTCTGCGAACTTGGTCAGCTGAATGTGAACTGCGTGATCCTCTGCGAGGTTGTGACCGAGCTTCAGGTTGAAGGTCTGATCGGAAGAAGCAGCTGCCTCACCGTTGGCAGCTGGCGCAGCAGTTGCTCCGGTGCTTCCGGAATTTCCGCCGCAAGCGGTCAGAAGAGCTGCAGCACCAACAGCTGCAAGGATGGATGTGAAGAATTTACGATTGAGTTTCATAATAAGCTCCCTTTCTTTTTTGCTTATTTCATCACAGCGGACTGCTGTGAAAAACACTTATCTATATCGATCTTTCCTTCAGTGAAGGGATTCCGATGTGCGAATCACCTGCTGGAAAGTGATATACAAATGAATGAAATCCGGATGTCTGTCAAGCAGTACGCCGGTCCTTCAGGATCTCGATCAGATCCTTCAGATTCATGCCAAGCAGGCTCTTCGTCCGTTGCCACTCTTTTCCACTGGCCTCATGAAGCATCTCATAGAGACTCTCCGGATCAGAAGGCTTCAGACTGCCCTTCGGAATCATCACCGCCATCTGGCGACTCTGAAATATGTAGAAATACTGGTCATCCTCGACCAGGCGGTCGATCTGATGCATCGGAATCACCGCGCCGTTTTCAACACGAACGCCCTCGTGGTTGACCTCACAGCGCACGGTGCTCACCGCGCCGTGCCTCTGCATGACGACGCCCTCTGCTGCGATCCGGCTCAGGAAGTCCGGCATGGCAAACATCGCACACCCAATCATCAGAAACAGTACCTTTACCACCGTCGGAATCGCTGTAAACAGTGCCGCCATCACCAGTACAAATGCGACCATCAGCCAGATGAGCCACTGCATACGCTCATAGGTATAAAACTCTGTGCGGAACATCCGGCGAATCGTATCGTCTGTGAAGATGACCTTCGCTTCAAACTTGTTTTTCGCTATCTGCATGGTTTTCTCCGTTTTAAAAAAATCACAAAATGCAATGAATGGTGCAAGAAATAAAGCGAAACCATATTTAATTTCGTTTTTTATCTCTGTTTTTACTTGTATCTTCTTTGGATACGCTTGATTTCTGTCTGTTCGCGTTTGATTTTATGAGTAATTTTTCTGGAACATTGCTTGTTTTAAGCTTGTTCTTATCCGTACTTTTTGATTTTGTTTTGTCTTTCTGTCTATTATCTTCAAGCAGCTTGTAAAGTTTTTTGAACTCATCTGTTCTTGTGACTCTATGGTACTTGAATAAATACAATATTTCAGCATCATTTGTGACTCAAATGTTGCAATTTGTGATATTTTAGAGAAAATATGACAGATAGAGCACTTAATTCATTAATTACAGGAGGCAAAATGACGATGATTGGTGAACAAACGATAAACTCTACGCATATTTCGCACTATGTCGACAATATTTTAACACAGGCCGAAGCGCGAATGGGCTTGCGCAACACGCGCCTTCTCGTGACCTGGTATACCAACATCCAGAACGAACAGTCTGTCGTGCACTCGCATCCATATCATGAACTCGTTCTTCCGATCGGCGGCAGTACCGTACGATATTCTGTCGATGGTAGTGTCTACATGGTGCATCCGGGGGAACTCATCTACTTCCCTGCACAGGTCTATCATTCCGGAAGCTTCAATATCGATGCCGATCGCTCCGATCGTCTGGTCATCCAGATCGATGATGCCCTCTGGCAGTCCTCGCGTCGTGATGCAGCGCTGACCAGCACCGAGTGGATGCAGCGGATCACGGTGCTGGATCAGGAAGCCTGTCGCAAATGGGATTTCGAAGGTCTCTTTCTCCGCATGGCACAGAGCCTGGAGCTATCTTCTCACTATCGTGATACCGTCTTCGAAGCACAAGTGCTCGAAATGATTCTGCTGATCACGCAGGCGAGTGGCAGTGGGCAGACCACCGCGCCAAGTAATACCAGCGCCCTGGTCGCCCGTGCGGTTGCCTACCTGCAGACCCACTATCAGGAGCCGACCCTCACCACCGTATTACTCGCCCAGGAGCTCTATGCCAGTCGCGAGCATCTCTCCCGCGTATTTAAAGAATGTACGATGGAAAGCATCCATAGCTATCTCACACACCTCCGGATGCAGCACTGCCGAAAGGCACTGACCGAAGGCGCCACCGTGCTGGAAGCCTGCTCCGACAGTGGCTTCCCGGATTACAGCAGCTTCCTGAAAACCTTCCGTCGCATGTATGGCATCACCCCGACGGAATACCGTGCGAAGCATCGGGCATAAATGAAGCCGGCGGGATATCCCGCCGGCTCCTGATACTTCGATCTTCGATTTTCAATTCCGGGATGCGTTCCTGTCCGACCCCGGCTCTTTATTTCATAACCTACCGCCGACGCTCAGACATTTAGAAATGCGTCGTACATTTCTTTCAGTGCGTCATAGACGCTGTATTCCGGAGTCCAGCCGAGTTCTTCGGTGATTCTACGGTGATCACAGCAGATACGTGGCTGGTCGGATGGGCGGAAGCGCGCCGGGTCGACCTCGATGGAAATCGGCTGGTGGCTGAGCTTCGTGACGTACCGGAGAAGCTCCGTCAGATTATACGCGGTGCCGGAGCCTACATTATAGATGGCACGGCAGTCATCCTGTTCGAGAATCATGCGGTACGCGCGGACGATGTCCTTCACGTGACTGAAGTCACGCTCGATGTTGAGATTGCCGACCTTGATTGTACCTGGCTTTCCGCTCTTCTCGATCTCCGCCACCTGCTTACAGAAGCTCGGGAGAACGAAGGAATCGCGCTGGCCGACGCCGGTGTGATTAAACGGACGCACACAGTAAACCTTGAGGCCGTAATGTTCACGATAGAGCGCCGCGAAATTTTCCTGCGTCACCTTCGAAATACCATACGGATTGCTGGCATTGAGCTCCGTTTCCTCGTTGATGGCCTGCTCCGTGATGACGTACTCCTCGCTGGAACCGACGAAAAGGATACGTGGCTTCTTCTCTGCCTTTCGCGCCGCCTCGAGGATGTTGAGGGCGCCGATGACATTCACCTGCATCGTCGTTTGCGGGATGCCCCACGAAGCCCCGACGCTGCTGATGGCGGCGAGGTTAATGACGATGTCCGGGGCGATGGCATTGACCAGCGATTCAACTTCTTCTGCATTCAGAAGATCCGCCGGGTGGAACGCGACCTCTGGCGGCAGCTGCCCGCTCGTCGCCTTATCACTTCCGACCACGGCATAACCATGCTCGAGAAATTCGCGTGACAGATAGCTTCCGACGAAACCGCCCGCGCCCAAAATCAGGACTTTTTCCATCACTGAATTCCTGCTTCCTTCTTCGCAAGCTGAAGATCATGCTCCGCCATGATGCGGCAGAGCTCCTCATAGCTCGTCTTCTGCGGATTCCAGCCGAGCTTGGTTCTCGCCTTCGTCGGATCACCTAAGAGGTTAACGACATCGGTCGGACGGTACCACTTCGGATTTACGCTGACGAGCATCTTGCCGGTCTTCTTATCGTAACCCTTCTCGTCGATGCCCTCGCCGCGCCACTCGAGCTCGATGCCATCATTCGTAAATGCAAGGGTGGTGAACTCACGAACGGTGTGCTGCACGCCGGTTGCGATAACGTAATCATCCGGCTCATCCTGCTGAAGAATCAGCCACATGCACTCAACGTAATCCTTCGCGTAACCCCAGTCACGGAGAGAATCCAGGTTGCCGAGCTCGAGGTGATCCTGAAGACCACAGGCGATGCGGCCGGCAGCAAGCGTGATCTTACGAGTTACGAAATTGTCGCCACGACGCTCAGACTCATGGTTGAAAAGGATGCCGTTGCAGGCGAAGATGCCATAGGCGTCACGATACTGACGCATCATCCAGAAACCGTACTGCTTCGCAACAGCGTACGGGCTGAATGGATGGAACGGGGTCGTCTCAGACTGCGGAACCGCCTCGACCTTACCGAAAAGCTCGGACGTAGATGCCTGGTATACGCGGCAGGTCTTGTCGAGACCCGCGGTGTGTACGGCCTCGAGGATACGAAGCACACCGAGCGCATCGACATCACCGGTGTACTCGGCTGCCTCAAAGGAAACCTGCACATGGGACTGCGCTGCGAGGTTGTAGATCTCATCCGGCTTCACCTGAAGCACGATACGGATGATGCTGGAGGAGTCTGAAAGATCGCCCTCGTGGATGATCAGCTTATCGAGGATGTGGTCGATACGCTCGGTCGTGGAAACCGACGCACGACGGATGATGCCATGCACCTCATAGCCCTTCTCCAGCAGAAGCTCTGCAAGATAGGAACCATCCTGACCTGTAATACCTGTAATTAACGCCTTTTTCATATATGTCTCCTGTTCTTTCTATAGAAGAATCTTTTTCATGTGTGGACTGGCCATACTTTCACATAGTGTATCACATGTCGCCGAGGATTCCATACTTTGAGACAAAAAAAGCGCCTTGAAGGCGCTGAAAAGCCGGCCCGAAAGCCGGCTCATTCCAACTGCAGGCATGCTCGCGGCCAAAAGCGGACACCATGCTTACACCGCGTGTACCGCGTCGGCCATATCTTTCACATATGCTCTGACCGGCTCGGCGGCATCCTTTCCATACTTCGCGATGATTTTAATAATCGCGGAGCCGACGATCGCGCCGTCTGAAAGTCCGGCCATCTTCGCAGCCTGCTCCGGTGTCGAAATGCCGAAACCGACGGCGCACGGCACCTTCGAATTCTTCTTTACAAGCGCCGTCATCGCGCCGATATCCGTCGTAATCTCGCTTCGTGTTCCGGTAACGCCGAGCGAAGATACCATATACAGGAACCCCTTCGCCTCCTTCGCGATCATCGCGATGCGGTCCTCCGAGGTCGGGGCAATCATCGAAATCAGGTCGATGCCATAACGGTCAAACACCGTCGCAAACTCCTCGCGCTCCTCATATGGCACATCCGGCAGGATGATACCATCGACACCTGCTGCCTGCGCTTTCTCGGCGAAACGCTCACAGCCATAGGAAAATACGACATTTGCGTAGGTCATGTATACAAGCGGAATCGTCACGGTCTCCCGCAGCTTCTTCGTGAGCTCGAACACCTTATCCGTCGTAGTGCCGGCCTTCAGCGCCACCTCATCGGCCTCCATGATGACTGGCCCTTCCGCCGTCGGATCCGAAAACGGGATGCCGAGCTCGATCAGATCCGCGCCGCCCTCGACCGCCGCCTGCACGACCTCTTCCGTCGTTTCGAGGTCCGGATCACCTACCGTAATGAAGGCGATAAACGCCTTTTTATTCTGAAATGCATCTGCTATACGATTCATATTTCCACCTTTTCTTTCCTATCTATCCAGCACGCCTCTGCCAATGCTTTCTTTCGCGAGGCACATCTCCGCTCACAGCGGCTCGACGCGCGAAGCCTTATCCACACACCGCGTTGTTCTCCACGTGCGGCGCGGTGCTCACCAGCCAGGTTCCTCCGTCACTCATCATCGCGGATGTTCTCACCGCGATACCGCGCGATCGCCGCGCAGTCCTTGTCGCCACGGCCGGAAATCGTAATCACGATGGTCTGGTCTTTCCGCATGGTCGGTGCCAGCTTCAGCGCGTAGGCGACGGCATGTGAACTTTCGATGGCCGGGATGATGCCCTCCATCTTCGACATATATTCGAAAGCATTGACCGCCTCATCATCCGTCACCGGCACGTACTGGGCACGGCCGATGTCGTGCAGATACGCGTGCTCCGGTCCGATGCCCGGATAGTCGAGACCGGCCGAAATCGAGTAGACCGGTGCGATCTGACCATACTCGTTCTGGCAGAAATAGGACTTCATGCCATGGAAGATACCGAGGCTTCCGGTATTGATCGTCGCTGCGGTTTCGAACGTGTCGATACCTCTGCCTGCAGCTTCACAGCCGATAAGCTGCACCTCCGGATCGTCGATAAAGTGATAGAAGGAGCCGATGGCGTTCGATCCGCCACCGACACATGCGATCACAGCATCCGGGAGACGTCCCTCCTTCTCGAGCATCTGCTCCTTGATTTCCTTCGAAATCACGGCCTGGAAATCACGAACGATCGTCGGGAACGGGTGCGGGCCCATAACCGAGCCGAGGCAGTAATGTGTGTCCTCGATACGGCTCGTCCACTCACGCATCGCCTGGGAAACCGCATCCTTCAGGGTCCCCGTGCCATCTGTTACCGGCACTACCTCCGCGCCGAGAAGCCGCATCTTGTAGACATTGAGCGCCTGTCGCTCCGTATCCACCTTGCCCATGAAGACCACGCACTCCATGCCCATGAGTGCCGCTACGGTCGCCGTCGCCACACCATGCTGGCCCGCGCCGGTCTCAGCGATCAGACGCGTCTTTCCCATCTTCTTTGCGAGCAGTGCCTGGCCGAGGCAGTTGTTGATCTTGTGCGCACCCGTGTGATTCAGGTCCTCACGCTTCAGATAGATCTTCGC
>CAKQWR010000035.1 GCA_934279105.1 uncultured Oribacterium sp.
TGTCCTCACCTTAGTTAAACGGGAGACCCTCGTCCTCTACCCCATCAGGTATATTCATAAAACCATCACCGATCGCACCACCGTTCATCTGGCCGCCATGCTGCTGACCATAACTACGATTTGCGGAATAGTTTCCACTATTTCCTGCTGATGCGCTCTTGCTCTCTGCAAATTCCTGATTCTCTACAACGACATCGGTGGTATAGACCTTCTGGCCTTCCTTATTCGTGTAGCTTCCAGTCTGGATTCTACCCTCGACCACGATTCTGGTGCCCTGGTGCAGGTACTTCTCAGCGAACTCTGCAGAACGACCGAATGCTACACATCCGATAAAATCTGCGGTCTGCTGGTCCTGACCGGCGCCATCCTGTGCACGGCGTACCCGACGGTCTACTGCAAGCGTATATCTTGCAATCGCCATCTGGTTCTCACCCTGAGAATATCTGATATCAGGATCTCTGGTTAATCTACCCATGAGGATAACTTTGTTCATTGTTTTTCTCGCTTTCCGCTTGCTTATTCAGCTTTCTCTTCTGCAGGAGCAGCTTCCTCAGCTACTGGTGCTTCAGTCTCAGCTTCTGGCTTAACAACAAGATATCTGATAACTGGTTCCATAATACGAAGCTGGCTCTCGAGCTCGTTTGGAGTCTCAGACTCACCTGTGAATGGGATGAAATAGTAGAAGCCTTCCTTCATATGCTGAATCTCATATGCAAGTCTCTTCTTGCCCCACTCCTGGATGTTCTCTCCAACAGTGCCACCGAAACGAGTAATATACTCCTTAATCTTCTCGATCGCAGCTGCTCTTCCTTCATCTTCGAGCTTCGCACTCAGAACAACACATAACTCATATTTGTTCATCTGCTTTTACCTCCTTTTGGTCTCTGGCTTCCGCATCTGGGCGGAAACAAGGAATTTAGTCATACGATATTGCATCTTAACAGAAAACAAAGTTGTTTGCAAGCTATTTTGAATAAAATCAGTTACTTATTTTTCCGCTGTACGGATTCGTTTGATCATCGCATCCACCTTGGACCTCGGGAGCATCAGAAGATGACCGCAGCCTGCACAGCGTAAACGGATATCGGCTCCTGTTCGAAGGACGACCCACTCATATGAGCCGCATGGATGCTGCTTTTTTGCGGTGATGATATCACCGACGTTGATGACTGTCATAGATATACTCCTTCTATACTTCCTCTGCGATATAGATTCTCTGCTGCCGAAGCCAGTCGATCGCCTGCGCCCGATTCGTGTCCTCCGGGAGTCCACTGAAGCGCAGGAAATCCGGCAGTGACAGAATCCTTGCCATGATAACGGGATTCTGCGGAAGTCCTATATCCTCTTCTTCGCTTACGCCTTCTTCCTCTGCGATTGCCTGCTGCGCCTTCACACGTCGTACATAATCATCGTTTTCTTCTATATATACGTCATACTCTTTTTGCACAGCAGTGTAGTCCGTATTTTTCTTTTTCTGAAATATACACACAGTATGAAAATCAAACGGTTGATAGATAGCTTCATCCACCGGCAGAAGGAAGCAGAATGGCGTATGTTCCTCCTCCATCAGTTGAACGCTTTTCCGAAGAACGGATGCCATATAGCCCTGATGCCGTTCTTCCATCGCGGTAGCCACCGCATAAATATAGTATACTCTGGCACAGGTACCTTTTTTTGTACGCATCATAAATGGATTCAGATGCGCCATAGCGACTACCTGTCCATCTTTATATAATGCCACGATGACATTATCACGGCAGCGATCATGGTAGTACCAGTCGAGAAAACGGGCACTGTCTTCTGGAAAGACCGTTTCATAAAGAGCTCTCGTCTCTTCCTTTTCCTGCAATGTTCGAAGTACTCTGATTTCAGTCATCACTTTTCACTTTCATATCGGCTGATTTCCGCCTCATACTGGTCCATCGTCTCTCTCTGCCATCCGGCGAAGTCCTTCTGAAGAAGCATATACTTCCGAGCATAGCCACATGGATTGTAGCTCTCTTTCGACCGACGGAGCCCTTCAAGCCCGACGTCATCCTCCCGGTTGATAAGTGAAGCCTTCGGGAATTCATGAATCAGAAACTGCTGATTGATGATCTGGTAAATACCAGGAATTTCGGAGTTTCCTTTCTCTACACTGATGCATGCCATATTCTCACGCGGGTTTAAAGCACCCATGGAGAACGCCTCCAGTTTTCCATCGATGAAGATGCCACCGATATGATAATCCGGAAGGCAAAAGTTCGACTGAAGGACCTGATGTATCCCCTTCACTTCATACTCCAGTGAATCCTCTGCATTTTCCTCTTCCTCTGCACGCTTTGCATACCATCGATCCAGAAATTCCCAAATCGTCCGCTTATCGTCAGCACTCAGTGTCTTATAATCCCATCGTCCTTCATATTCCCGGCAGAATTTATTCACAAGGTTCTTTTTCTTATGAAACTTCTTCCCCGGTAGTGTCCGAAGCTCCTCACCATCATAGAGGTAATCCCGAAGGTCCGTTTCTTCCTTCACAAGAAACCGTGGATTCTCTGTCAGTTTCAGCAACTGCACGCCCTCTTCGTCTGCCAGATAAATCTTCAGCGGCTTCTTCAGCACCTCATTAAAATACTGAAGAAGCAGATCGAAATAATGTGCCAGGTCTTCCTCTCTGCAGTATGGCATCGCAGAAAAGTACTCATCCCCGCTTTTCATCAGCACAAGCACCGCCTTTTCATCGACGATGGCTGTCTTCACATCATAATATTCGCTCCACAAAAATGTATCCAGCACACCGCTGTCACAGGTCTTATTCGGACGCATCGCGAAGAACGGCGCCATACGCGCAGCGTCTTCCGGATTCGGCCTGGTAAAATGTATATCCATAATCCCTCCTGTTTAGAAACAGTAATCGCTTACAGTATATACCACCGACCAAATTACGAAACTTATTTTTTTCTAAACTATCTCTGTTGACAAGTCCCCCATTTCTTTTTTATTTTCCGGTTGCCTTTCTTTTGCGTTTACCGTATCAAGCTCATTTTTAACGTCTCTTTTCTGATTTCCTATTTCAGAAATCGTGGATATTTCCGTTTCTTCATCCTCCTCCATTCTTTCTTCCGGCGGTATCTGTGCAGCTATCGATTCCGTCCCGTCATCATTATCATCATCTTCTCTTTTTTCTTCTCCTTTTTCTTCTCCTTTTTCTTCACGCATCGTTTCCACGGTTACAGCCGCAGTTTCCGCTATCATCTGTTCAGACCTCACCGCATCATAGAGTCCGACACTCCGTATTCCACGCTGAGCGTTCAAAAAAGACAGCATCGGACTTTTATGAATCTTTGTCAGTGGAAGACCGATTTCCTCCGAGCGACACGGTCCGCTGAGAACCGCACCTTCTCCAAGCTCCGTCAGCTTCCATCCGAGAAAATCATAGCGTCCTGAATCCGTCTTTTGTCCCACTGCCGATGCACGGAAGCTGAGATTCGGCAGTGATATATAGCTTAAATTCTCCATCAACTCCTGATATGTGTTTTTCGAATCCGCCTCTTCATCTTCTTCCGATGGTTCATGCAGATCATATCGGATCTGATAATAGAGATCTTGATAGCGAAGCCGAAGCAGGCGTTCCATCATCTGCTCTCGTTTTTCCATCTTCTCGGCATGCAGTGCATAGGCTCCGAGATAGATATCATGGAGCAGAAATTCATCCGGCAGATCTTCATATATAAAGCGCTCACCGAGATGCTTTTCATCCTTATAATAGAGCTCGATTTCCGGTGGATCCGGAATCACGAATCGAACACTCTGCCACTCGTCAGAATCCAGCTGAAACTCACGGTTATTCATGAACGTCATCTCGATACGTCCACTTCCGTTATAGTCGGTATATTCTTCCGAATCCATACGGATACTGCCACTCGCCCGCAGGATCTTCGTATTCAGAAAGCCTTCATGTTTGCCGGATAATCCGATGATATCCTCCATGGTTTCGAAGAAGTCATGATACTCTGCATGCGGGTTTTCCACCATATTCATCTTGATTTCCGGGATACGAATACGCGCCATGTCCCGCGGGATTCCTTCTTCGCTACTGCCCGCCGGAAGAAGACTTTTTATTTCGTAATCACCTGTGATTTCCACCATAAGTGTATTTTCATCCTCATCCGTATGCACGATGTAAGCACTGCTCTTCGCATTCGTCATCGTATCAAAGCAGATATCTGCTCGCGCGCAGAACGTGAAGCTTAAGGAGAGGGCGATGGACAGCACCGGAAGTCGCATCTCTTTAGCCTGCATGACTTACCTCCTTAATCCGTAACCCGCGCACTGTCGGCAGTCGGTAATACACAATAGCGTAGTCCTCCCCCAGGATAAATTTCTCGCCGGCTGCACTGGCGATACAGCGGAAGTATGTCGTTCCAGACCGAATGGTATCCGGAAGAAACATTCGTGTTTGGGCACTCGTCGTGTCCACATCCGTATAGTTCTGCTGATCCTGGCTTTCCTGCCATTGATAGCCGTCATATCCGCGTGGTTCAGTCAATGCAATCTCTCCATCCGCCTCCCGGTACAGGTAACGAATACCTCGATTCTGATCGGTCAGCGTCAGTCCACCGGCACTTCTCCCTGCAGGAAATCCGAAGCGCTCGATATACGCCTGCTCACCGATTCCCCGATTCTCCAGTACATGCATCGTGATACCGCGATCATTCCAGAGTCCGTCAAGCTGATAGCGATGGTTTGCTGCATGATAGGAAACACTGATGCCCTGTACCTGCTGTTCATCTCCTGTAATCGGAATAAAACATTCTTCCACCTCCAGTGGAAGAATCTCCACTGGTTGAAATGGAGCTCCCACGCCACCGATATCCTGCCAGAACAAGTGGTCCTGTTCACCGGCGATTGCCTGAATTTCATTACTTTTCAATATGATTCCGGCGAGAAAGGCAAGCAGCGCCCGGAAGAAGCGTTTTTCCGCTTTCTTCCGGTGGCTTCGCTTACATTTGATCGAATTGATTCTCATCTTGTCTCCTTACTTACAGAAACATCGGATGCAACCACCCGACCATCGAAAAAATCATAGCCCATCGCTTGTATGCTGCCATGCGAGAGGATGATTTCATACACCGGTGAACGGACCACACCGCCCATGGCGATAAGCTCATATCGAACATAACGCGGAACAACTTCCTGAATCTTCATCGGAACGGTCGCGTCGAAAACACGCCACTCCATATCCGGTCCATGAATCACACCGCCATCTATATTCTCCGCTCTATACCATCGCACTTCTTCATATGGATGCGAGCCCGCCTCGACATATTCCTGTAGCAGAATTTCTCTGGATCTCGCTGGTATCTGAAGTTCTCCATCCGTAAGATCCAGTTTTGCCGTCACGGGACCATATGTGAATCCAGATTTTCCATCCGCACTAGTCGCAGCATACAGCTCTATCCTTCCCTGCACTGCGAGCAGGCCTTCTGGAAGCGTTTCTGCGCCCGGAAAAGACAGACTATAATAAAGTGTTCTGGTTTCGCCTGCCTGTAGTCGCAGTACTGCGGCTGTATCCGTTCCTTCACTACTTGTTTCTCCGAATTCAGAAGATGCTTCCGTTCGCTCTAGTCGAACACGATTCGTTTCGTCCTGTACGCCATTCACATACAGCACATCCTGTGCGGTCAGGTAGACTGGAACACTACTATCATTACGTACCTCAAACTGTATCGTCAGGCGACTATCCTTCTCGATTTCCTTCGGAATCTGCCCATATTCCGGCTTCGAAACCGAAAACCCCATCGACGCCGCACCGGCTCGAATACTCGCCTGCTGCTGATCGGTAAAATATGCACCCGCCCCACAGAGTAATACGAGCATCAGAAAGAGCAGCGTCAGAAGAAGGTTCCATCTTCGTCTCATGCGGCTGTCTCATTACCCACGATTAAGCTGCGAATATACGCGATATTTGTGGCCGCTCCATCCTGGTCGAGATTTGTGGTCTGGATCGCATAGATTTCAGAAGCTACGTTACAGGTTCCATCCATAAAGCTGTTTCCGGCATTCGGGCTAAGCTTCAGCGTAAGATTGACCGGGATACCGGCTTCCTGATCCGACAATATTCCATGGCCGACGATAAACTTCGCTGTTTTCTTATCCTCTGATAAAGAGAAGAACTTGAGCGTACCGGCCTTCGAAACATCATCGAGTGGTATATCATTGATGATGCCACCTTCACTGTCGCCGTCCGGCTTCGCTTCCTGCTGTAGTTTTTTGATTTCCTCCGGTGTCAGCTTCTGATCCGTCAGCTGAATGTACCACTCTACCGGATCCGACATCGGGATACTGGACTCCAGAGTCACTTCAGAAAATACGATGGCATCTTTTGAACCTTCTTCCTTCGAAATGGTATATACGAGATTACGCTCATCGCCCGGCACCATATTGGCGACGATATCATCTGCGAACTTCGTCTTATCGACACGGATACCAAGCTTCGCAGCGGTCGCAGAAACCTTTATATCTTTCTTATCCGTAAAATACGCATATGCGCCAGCCATCACCGAAATAGCCGTGATCACCATAATACCTGTCATCCATGTTTTCTTTTTCATATTCATCTCCTTTTCTATTTCATCGAGTTTTCATCTATATTGCGTTCCTGCTTTATATATTCACGTTCGTTCAAATTTTCTGAACTTCATGATTTTTTCTGTGTTATTTCATTTCGAATCTTTCTCTATGCTCATCGCAGGTCACGGGCGAAACTCAGAAAAGTACAAACTCTACCGTACCGAGGATATCCTGCTCCTGAACTCGTCCCGGATCTGCGTATGCATTATTGTCGCCTTTTGTAATATAACCACCCTCATCCTTCCCTATCAGACGATGAGTGACATATGTATTCATGCCGAAATGTCGTTCTCGAAACAGAACGATATCATTTAGTCTCGGTGTACCCGTCCGCTCCCTGACGATAATAATGTCTCCAGAGGTATACGTGGGCTCCATGGATTCAGAGAGTACCACGACCGGTTTCCATCCGAACAGGAAAAACGGCGTTCCATACTGCCGTTCCCGATAAGATGAAAGAACAGCATAAATTGCGACGACCAGAAGAAATATCATGAGCATACCGGATACCCATCCACAGACAGCGTTCCATCTTCGTTTTATGCTTCGTTTTGAAGCCTCTTCACCCCCTCCTTTTGCTGTATTACGCTCCCTGTTCTTTCGAAACATATGCTCTGTCCTCCTGATTTCCTGACTGTGCGGCTCTGTACATGAGCCAGCATTTACAAAGAATGAGAATCAGCAGAAAAATGAACAGGCAGAGGAAACTGATTACTAGTCCTTTCTCACGTCTCGTCGGGCCGATATAGAGTGTCATCGGATCCCGACTCGCATCACCTTCATTCCCCGTGCTGATCTGTACGCTGACGTTCTTCGGACTCACGTCCTGTATACGAATCGTCAGCCTGGCTTGTTCGCCTTCGTTTGTTGTGCTTTTCTCTTCCTTCCCTTTCATTTCCGACCTACGAACATATTTACTCCATTCTCGAATCTGATTTTTACCTGCATCCGGTGGATTCTCCGCACGAAAACGAGGTGTCGTTTCGTCATATCCCTTCGTGATGACACGAGAACCATCATGCCTGCCGCTCAATCTCTGGCTTCCTCCGGAGGGACGGCCACTACTTGCGTTTTCCTCGTCCTTTATTCCGGCGCCCGGTGATTCCTGCGGCTTTTTCGATTCCTCCGGCTTCGATGATTCCTCTGGTTCTGGTGTTTCCGACGGTTTTTCCGTTTCCTCCGGAGACACACTATCCTGTAACGGCGCATCTGTTCCGAAGAACTTCATGGACAGCGTCAGCGTATCACCGGCTACCGTGTTCACTGCCTCCTTTCGTAAGTGGAATCGGAGCGTGAGGTTTTTTTCCTGTCCGGCAGGATGCCGGAGGATCGTTTCGAAGCATCGCCTCCGTGAAAGTTCTTCGACCGTTCCATAAAGGAAGGCGTTTTCCTCATCCAGGATGCAAAGCTCGAGTTCTTTTGCCAGTGCCTCCGACCCGGTAAATGTCACGGCTTCTACCATGTACGCAAGGCGCTTGTCTGTGTTGTTTTTTACGAGAATGATTTGATCTCTGACGTCTCCAGGAAGAAGTTCATCCACAGCGGAAACATCGAGTTGAAAATGAAATTTTTCAGAATCGGTATCAGCCATCGCCGATACCGGAAAAGAAAAAAGCACGAGAAACAAGTAAGTAAGCGATAAAAGCTTCTTGATATTTCTCATGCTCAAAGACTAGCACACTATGAAATTTTTGAAAATGTCTACAAATAGACTATAGTCGGTAGACAGACTATAAAATATCACGGATTTATGCCGTAAATCTGTAATATTTCATCTGAATAAATATTTTTTTGACGGTATACAATCAGGGGTTTTTCCACCGTCAACTGACTTTTTCCACCCTTCACGGCTTCAATCAGCACCATGTTCGGTTCACTATCCTGATAAGGATACACCAGTCTCATCCGCTTCGGTTCGAGATGCTGTGCACGCAGTGCACAGAAAATATCCGCGAGACGATTCGGACGATGCACCATAAACAGCTTTCCATTCGATTTCAGGGTAAACGCAGCAGCAGCACATACATCCTCAAGGGTACACAATACTTCATGACGTGAAATCAACTTCCGATCCGTCTGATTGCGAAGCCCGGATTTCATATACGGCGGATTGACCGTCACGATATTCATACTCGAATCATACCCCATCGAGCGAATCTCCCGAAGATCTCCCAGACGCATCTGCATTCGATGCTCCTCATGATTGAGCGCGATAGAACGCACAGCCATCGCATGTACACTCGGCTGAATCTCCAGTCCGATCAGCTCCTTACATCTGGTTTTGGCTGCAATAAGAAGCGGGACGATTCCCGTCCCGCTGCATAGATCCAGCAATCGGCTTTCTTCCGTCACCGCCGGCAGCGTGAAATTTGCCAGCAGTACGGCATCCATACCGAAACAGAAGCCATCGCTATCCTGTATGATTTTGTACCCATTACACTGTAAATCGTCGATTCGCTCTGCCATAGATTTTAATTATCGAGTCCCTGTACGATTTCCACATCCAGATGCTCCAGTACCTCTACAGAATCTGGCTGTACTGTAGATTTCTGCGAGTCACCATCCTTCTTTCCATGCGCGCGATCACGACCGCCGCCAGCTGCGTGCTCATTACGATTTCCGCGGCTCTCCTTTTTAGCATTCGGAGTGCCCTGTGCATTCTGCTTTCCCTTGGCCTCCGGCTTCTTTTTATCATTGGTCGGACGCTTGCGTGGCTTAAACTTGAGCTCGGAAACCTTATACTCCCGAAGCTCCTTCTCATCTTCCTTCTCCAGATTGACGACCACCTTCACCTTCTGACTAAGCACGGAAATGCTGCTGACCTCACCACGAAGGCCATCCGGTGTGGTAACCGTATCCCCCACTGACGGAAGATGCGCATTCAGAAACTCATACACATCCTCTTCATTTTTAAGACAGCACATCAGACGTCCGCAAACGCCGGAAATATTCGTCGGATTCAGACTCAGTCCCTGCTCCTTTGCCATACGAATGGATACCGGCGCGAAGTCTGACAGGAATGTGTGACAGCATAGCGGACGTCCGCAAATACCATAGCCGCCCAGCATCTTCGTCTCATCACGTACGCCCACCTGACGAAGCTCGATACGTGTACGGAAAATCGCGGCGAGATCCTTTACCAGCGAGCGGAAGTCCACGCGGCCATCCGCGGTGAAATAAAACAGCACTTTACTGCTGTCAAAGGTATACTCTACATCGATCAGCTTCATTTCCAGATTGTGCTTTCGGATTTTTTCCTGACAAATCTTATAGGCTTCCTTTTCTTTCGCCTCATTCTCGAGATGCCGATGGTCATCCTCCGCATCCGCTTTACGAATAACCTCCTTCAGCGGCTGCACGATTTTTGACTCCTCTGTCTCACGGTTTCCCATGACGACGAAACCATACTCTACACCACGCGCGGTCTCCACGATGGCATGCTCTCCGCGGGTAAAATTGATTCCCTTCGGATCAAAATAATAGATTTTCCCTGCGGTTCTGAATCTTACTCCAATTACTTCTGTCATATATTCCTCATTTTATATACTGCGCTCTCTAAGCCGGAGCAGAAAATTTTCCAGCATCAGATCACGATTCACATTAAAAGACTGATCTCGAAGCATACGCTCAAGATCATCCGTGGCCTGCCCGAGCTTTTCATAGCTCATCGCTGACGCCATACGTAGAATCACATTTTCGGATTCCTGTGCATACAGAAGCTCCGTTTGTGACGTGCTTTTATAGCATAGCACATCCCTTAAAATAATTTCAAGAAAGCTTAGAAGGCTTCCCAGCGGAACCTTCCAGTCTTTGTTCACATGCGTGCAGAAGTCAAGAATTTCCCGTCCTGTTCGAAAGCGAATTTCCGATAGAAGCTTCAGCGTTTCCTGCGCCCACTCCTCCTCAATCATCTGCGCATAGGCCTCCCGTACATCACGTTCTCCCGCCTTGATTTCGATGACACGTGACAGAATGGTCGGAAGAAATGCATCCGCATTTACCGCAAGCAACATAATCACGACGTATTCCGGCGGTTCCTCCAGTGTTTTCAAGATAGCATTCTGCGCCTGCTGGTTCATCATTTCCGCATGCTCGATCAGATAGACCTTATAGGCTGCTTCATATGGCCGTACCGCCACGGTATCTGTCACATGGTCACGGATATTGTCGACCGAAATGATGGTCGGATGCTCCTCCGGCTTATTCGGCACGATTTCAAGCATATCCGGATGCTCATGCTTTCGTACCCGCTTGCGTACACTATCCTCCCACTCTGCACGACTCGCATAGCCACGCTGCACGTAAATCGGCGTGCTATTCTCATCCGCAGTCGATGAATCCCGGCTTAAAAGGCCCTCCGTGAACTCCATCGCGGCAGCCTTAATGCTTTCCATATCCTCTCCTTCGATCAGATAGGCATTGTATATTTGATTTTCCGGTATCTTGATTGATTTCATCTATATCGTTCTATTCTTTTCCGGTCATTAACAGAACCATCTTGCATCTGATATTTTTAATGCTGGCCCTGTTGTATCCTACGGTTCTATTTCCCGGTATTCTGATTGATCTCTTCGATGCATTTCTCCAGATCAAGATTCAGGTAACGTTTGCTTATGCCGGCTGCGGCGAGATTATCTTCCGAAAAGTCAGCATTGTCCGCCTCAAAACGGCGCATCATTTCCGCAAACTTCGGATTCGCCTCCTTCATTTCACGGGCACGCGCACGTGAAAGTCGAATATCATCCGGTACTTCAATATAAATCGGAAATACATTTTCGGCACCGAAATAATCACGTGTGCTCACATAACTCCGAAGTACCCCGATCATAAGATAATCTTCGTCCTGGCCAAGCAGGATTTGCCCATCATCAACCGTTGCATAGCGCCACGGACCATACACTGTCTGATAGATCCGTTCTTCGATAATCTGACCATCCCGTTCAAACTGGTCCATCTTCTGATCCGTCACGAAATGATACTCGATCCCCTCACGTTCGCCCTCGCGAATCGGCCGTGTCGTATAAGGTGTCACTTCCTTCCATGTCGGATGCAAGTCTTTCAGGCGCTTATAGATCGTATCCTTGCCACTTGCTGATTTTCCAAATAAATAATAAATCATGCTGTTCTCTAACCTGCAACCGGTCCATCCTCACTGATGACCGATCCATCCTTCTGCACTGTCACCGGATTCTCCTTTATCGTATCCGTCCCCACGACCGGGCCCTCACTGATTTCACCCTGGTTTCCCTTTTCAGGCATCGGTCCCGGCTTCTCCGTATCCTTCGAAGAAGGATGTTCTTCTACCTTATCGGATTCCTTCGTCGCTTTCTCCTGATTGTCTTTTTCTTCTTTTGATTCTTTACCTGCTTCCTCAGAGGATTCCTTTTTTGATTCCTCTTCCGAAGAAGCCTTTATACTTTCTTCGATAGAAGCTTCGACAGATTCGATTTTCTGGTCAATGTCTTCGCCCTCGGCGCCGGTGGCCGCTTCCTGCGAAGCCTCAGCACTTTCTGTCGGCGACGGCTGTGCACTCGTTTCAGCCAGTGCGTTTTCTGACGTACCGATGTTGACCACAACCGGTGTTTCGCTCTCTTCTGTTTCCGCCGTCGTTACGCGAAGATCCGGAAGCTTGAAGCCACTTACATTTTTAAATACGAAGAATGCCACCAGAATCGCCACAATCAGCATCGACACTGCGAATAGAATCTTAAACAGGTCGCCGACCAGTGTTGCCTCCTTCCGCTTCTTTCGTTTCGTACTCCGCTTTCTATAATTGCTCATTCAATTTAACTCCCGATTATTTATAAACGATCTGATCTCCATCCCGAAGGCGTACCGATACCTCACCGAACACCAGCGTTCCTTCGCTGCCATCCTGTTCTACGATATTCAGCGTTCCATCCGGACGAATGCCGGTCGCTTTGGCCGGTCGCTGTGTCGTACCATCGATGATCATGATATCGTGCCCCGGTACCATATTATGATCGATATACTCCTGCGCCAACATTTTTTCCGGTGCAAGTGCATAGAACTCCCGAATCAGTTCCGCTGCGATACGATTTCGATCCACCATCTTTCCTGCAGAACGTTTGCCGAGAATCGATCCCGCCTTCTCTCGTATCTCCTCCGGGAAACCGTCTTCCGGCTCATAGAGATTGATACCGATGCCGACAATCACAAACTCGAGGCGTCCGGATTCCATCGAAGTCTGTCCTTCTGAAAGAATGCCGCAAACCTTATGTCCATCATAGTACAGGTCATTGACCCATTTAATGGACAGGTCGATTCCCGTCACACGCTTGATGGCACGATAAACGGCTACCGCAGACTGTGCCGTGAGCATCAGATTATCCATAACGGTTCCCTGCGGTCGAAGTAACATACTGATATACAGACCGGTTCCTTTCGGTGAAAAGAAGCTACGCCCCAGTCTTCCTTTACCCCCGGTCTGATAATCTGAGATTACTGTTGTCCCTTCCGGAACATGCTCTGAAACAGCCAGCTTTTTCAGTACATCATTCGTACTCGTAATCTCCTGAAATACCGATACCGGATAACTATGGTCCAGATAACGACTGATTGCCTGTTCAGAGAGAACATCACTTTCCATGGATAGCATATATCCTTTGTTTTTCACTGCCAGAATTTCATAACCATCATCCTTCAGCTGTTTCACAGCCTTCCAGACAGCCGTTCTGGAGCAGTGGAGCTCCTGTGCAATTTCCTCACCGGATATATAATTTCCTTTATTCTCTTCAAATAATCGGATCAATGTTTCCTTTACCGTCATGTCAGCCTCCGCCCAATCTCAAGTTTACTATTCTGACCCGTAAATCATAACAAAAATCCATATTGAATACAAGAAAGGAGGCCTTTCGTTCCAGGCCCCCTTCCTTACAATTTTCTATCCGACAGGCATCATCCCAGTAGCGATACCCACTGGAAATTAATGGATGATGAACATTCGTCCACATATTCCCGTTTGAAGAATCCTCCCTCTTTCATGTGAAGCAGCTGGTCCCAGTACTCACTCGGGCATTCTTCTCCATTAAATAAAATCTGAAAGCCTTTCTCTCGAAGTCTTTGAAGACCTGCGAGAAATTGCACGTACATCTGGTGATCCATACAAACTCCTTTTCTGACCGGACATACTAGATAACATCAGCCCAAGATCTGCGCCCAGGTAGGTCCGTATCTCTGTGTTTCTCAATTTCGTTTCTGAATTGCCAACACTTAATGAATATTTGATCGAGGGGGAAATGCGACAACGGTAAAAGTTCTCCCTTCCTTTACCATCTGCATAGAGAGATCCTACATCGGCGATATACTGCCGGAAGGTTCATAAGAATGTCTCATCTCAAGAACAATTCCATTATACAGAATCTCTTTCTCTATGAATAGAGTTCATATGTCGACTATAGTCGACATGCAGACTATAGTCTATTTTCAGACTGTACAGAATGTAGTACTGAATCTTCCTGAAGTAATGTTTCAGACATACATATAGAGTTGATGTTTCTTTATTCTATTTTGAAAATTTTTTCAAATCGCATGAGCACAAAAAAAGTCCTGAGAAATATTCCCAGAACTTCATTTATGACGCCAACGAGATTCGAACTCGTGATACCACCGTGAAAGGGTGGTGTCTTAACCGCTTGACCATGGCGCCAAAG
>CAKQWR010000036.1 GCA_934279105.1 uncultured Oribacterium sp.
GGCGAGAAGGCGGATATCGACAGCCGTGTCGCTGAGATCAAGAAGCAGATCGAGACCACAACTTCTGATTTCGACCGCGAGAAGCTCCAGGAGAGACTGGCAAAGCTCGCTGGTGGTGTCGCTGTCATCAAGGTCGGTGCAGCCACTGAGACTGAAATGAAGGAAGCAAAGCTTCGTATGGAAGATGCCCTGAACGCAACTCGTGCCGCAGTGGAAGAGGGCGTCATCGCAGGTGGCGGATCCGCTTATATCCACGCACAGGATGCGGTCAAGAAGGTCGTTGAGTCTCTGGAAGGTGACGAGAAGACCGGTGCAAAAATCGTTTACAAGGCACTGGAAGCTCCACTGTTCACCATCGCTTCAAACGCAGGCCTTGAGGGTGCTGTGATCGTGAACAACGTACAGAACACCGAGGTTGGTCATGGCTTCGATGCACTTCACGAGGAGTATGTCGACATGCTCGAGACCGGTATTCTGGATCCTGCAAAGGTAACCAGAACCGCTCTTCAGAACGCAGCTTCTGTTGCTTCTACACTTCTTACAACCGAGAGCGTTGTCGCAGACATTAAGGAGCCGGCTCCAGCGATGCCAGCACAGCCACAGGGCGGAATGTACTAATCAAATAAAAAGAGTTATAATAAAGGTCCGGACTGCATTTGCGGCCCGGACTTTTGTGGATAATGATGACAGTCTGACGGGAACATCGGACGAAGAATGTATGCGAACAGATAGGTTGCGCGAGAAGATGTTTGACTGGCAGAGACATTGACCGACAGAACAGGAGGAGACAACAGATGGATGATTATATCGAGCACATGACGAAGGGAAAGCAGCCAGCGTACTGGACGGTTCTTCTCGTGGTGGCAGGGGCACTTTCCGTGCTGTCGCTCCTGTTTGCGTTTTATAATGTTTTCGGCATTCTGCTGTTCATCGTGATAAGTCTCGGTACCTATGTGGTCTGGCTTTTTTCGAAGGTGGAGTATGAGTACACCTATGTCGGTGGCGGCTTTACGATGGACCAGATTCTCAATAAGACCCGTCGCCGTCAGATCGTAGATACCAATGCATCGGAGCTGATTGTACTGGCTCCACAGAATTCGGATGCAGTGAAGTCAGAGCTTCATGGTGCGAAAGTGATCGATTGTGCGGGTGACTGTCCACAGGATCGAAAGTATGGTTATATCTATAACCGTGCAGGACAGAAGACCTGCATGTATATCGAAGTAACCGATACATTTCTTCGGGAAGCACGCAGATGCACCCCGCAGAAGGTAAAACAGTGGTGAAATAGTGTCGATTTAGAGTGAAAGACGGGTTGAAATTCAACCCGCCTTTTGTTATACTCGTTTAAATTTTGAAATGTAGCGATTTGAAAGGAGATTCTTCTATGGCCAAGATTATCGGTGATGGTATTACGTTTGATGATGTACTGCTGGTTCCGCAGTATTCTGAGGTTGTTCCGAACGAAATCGACGTTTCCACCTATCTTACGAAGTCAATTCATCTTAACATTCCGTTCCTTTCTGCAGGTATGGATACTGTTACAGAGCATCAGATGGCGATTGCCATGGCACGTTGCGGTGGTATCGGTATCATCCATAAGAATATGTCGATCGAGCAGCAGGCTGAAGAAGTTGACATGGTTAAGCGTTCCGAGAACGGCGTTATCACCGATCCGTTCTTCTTGAGTGCAGAGCACACCCTGAAGGATGCAAATGATCTCATGGCGAAGTTCCGTATCTCCGGCGTGCCGATCACCGAGGGCAGAAAGCTCATCGGTATCATCACAAACCGTGACCTCGTTTTCGAGGAGGATTACACGAAGAAGATCAAGGAGTGCATGACGAGTGAGAACCTCGTAACGGCGAAGGAAGGCACCACTCTCGAAGAGGCGAAGCAGATCCTGGCACGTGCGAAGGTAGAGAAGCTTCCGATCATTGATGATGATGGAAACCTGAAGGGACTCATCACCATCAAGGATATCGAGAAGCAGATGAAGTATCCGAACGCTGCGAAGGACTCTCAGGGCAGACTTCTCTGCGGTGCTGCACTCGGTATTACAGCAAACGTTGTCGATCGTGCACAGGAACTGATCAACGCACATGTTGACGTCGTCGTTCTCGACTCTGCACATGGCCATAGTGCAAACGTTCTGAAGTGCGTAAGCATGCTGAAGGATAAGTTCCCGGATCTCCAGATCATCGCTGGTAACGTAGCAACCGGTGAAGCAACCGAGGCTCTCATCAAGGCCGGCGCGGATTGCGTAAAGATCGGTATCGGACCTGGTTCCATCTGTACCACTCGTGTCGTAGCTGGTATCGGTGTTCCACAGGTATCCGCTGTTATGAATGCGTTTGAGGTAGCAGATAAGTATGGTATCCCAATCATCGCCGATGGTGGTATTCAGTACTCCGGTGATGTTGTGAAGGCCATCGCTGCCGGTGGCAGCACAGTTATGATGGGTTCTGTATTCGCGGGCTGCGACGAGGCACCGGGCGAGTTCGAGCTCTACCAGGGCCGTAAGTACAAGGTATACCGTGGCATGGGATCTCTCGGCGCGATGAAGCAGAAGAATGGTTCTGCAGATCGTTATTTCCAGTCCAATGCGAAGAAGCTCGTACCAGAGGGTGTCGAGGGTCGTGTTGCATATAAGGGCCGCGTAGAAGATACCATCTTCCAGTTTGTCGGTGGCCTCCGTGCAGGTATGGGCTACTGTGGTGCGAAGGATATCACAACGCTTCAGCATAACAGCCAGTTCGTGAAGATCTCCAGCGCTTCTCTCAAGGAGTCACACCCGCATGATATTCATATCACGAAGGAAGCACCGAACTACTCCGTAGAGAACAACGACTAAGAGTTTGTATCAGCAGACTCTGGAACGACCTCCGGCAGAGCTGTGCTCTGTTCCCCGTAGGGGCTAAAGTAGGGCTGGTTCCGTTATGTTACAAAGTACTTGAAAGGTCAGGCTTTTATGGCCTGGCCTTTTTCCTTTATTCCGAAAGAGTGTACTATGATTGAAGGATTCCTGCGTGTGGCTGTGTCCACACCGAAAATCAAAGTTGCTGATGTGCGATATAATACAGATGCTGTTCTTCGCGATATCGAAGAGGCAGATCATCAGGGTGTCGCACTGCTTGTGTTTCCCGAGCTGGTGCTGACCGCATATACCTGTGGAGATTTATTCCATCAGACCATTCTGATCGAGAAAGCCGCTGCAGCGCTGGATGAAATTGCAGAGGCGACGCGTCGTGTGAACCTGGTGGCGGTCGTCGGCGTTCCGTATATGGTTGACCACAAGCTCTATAACTGTGCGGCGGTGCTGCACGCGGGATACATCATTGCGCTGATTCCGAAGAAAAATCTGCCGAACTACAGTGAGTTTTATGAGCGCCGCTGGTTTACGCCGGGACAGGCACATGCAGTGAAGCTCGCACACCGCTCTGTGACCACAGGGGAGACGTACGAGATTCCGTTTGGTATGAATATTCTCGTAGAAGCAGCGGATCGTCCGGACTTCCGCCTCGCATGTGAGATCTGCGAGGATGTCTGGGTACCGAATCCACCATCTACCCGTCATGCGCTTGTTGGTGCTACTGTAATTGCAAATACCTCTGCTTCCGATGAAACGGTTGGGAAAGACAGTTATCGTCGTGAGCTCATCTGCTCGACCAGTGCACGTCTCGTTTCGGTATACTGTTATGCCAATGCTGGTGAGGGGGAGTCTACCACGGACCTCGTTTTCGGTGGACAGGATATCATCGCTGAAAATGGCTCCATCGTAAAGGAAGGCAAGCGTTTTGATACCGGACTCTACATTGCGGACGTCGATCTCCAGCGCATCATGCAGGAGCGCGCACGTATGACGACCTTTCCGGACATCGATGATGAGTTGCGGGCTGCGTATACGGTGGTCAAGTTCAGCTTCGCACAGTCGGCGAGATGCGGTGAAGAAACCGGGACATTGGCAGAACAGCTGACGGCAGATGCGGCAGATCTTCGTCGTTACATTGATCCGAAGCCTTTCGTACCTGGAAATGTAGCGGAGAGAAATGCGCGCTGTGATGAAATCTTTACGATTCAGGCACTCGGACTGAAGAAGCGTCTGGAGCATACCGGATGCCAGGCAGCCGTGATCGGTATCTCCGGAGGGTTGGATTCGACGCTCGCGCTTCTGGTAACCGCGCGTGCCTTCGATATGCTGGGCATCCCGCGCGAGAAGATCATTTCCGTAACCATGCCGGCCTTCGGTACGACGGACCGTACCTATAACAACGCCGTTACGCTGACGAATCGTCTACATGCGACACTTCGCGAAATCAACATCAAGGCGTCTGTGCTGCAGCATTTCGAGGATATCGGGCATGATCCGGAGGACCATTCCGTGGTCTATGAAAATGCGCAGGCACGTGAACGAACGCAGATTCTCATGGACATCGCGAATCAGACGAACGGGCTTGTCATCGGTACAGGTGATCTCAGTGAGCTCGCGCTTGGCTGGGCGACCTACAATGCCGATCATATGTCCATGTACGGGGTCAATGCAGGCGTTCCGAAAACACTGGTGCGTTACCTGGTAAAATATGTCGCCGATACATCGGAGGATGCAGATCTTGCGCACTGTCTTAATGATATCTTCGACACGCCGGTCAGTCCGGAGCTCCTTCCGCCGACCGGGGACGGTCAGATCAGCCAGAAGACGGAGAATCTCGTAGGCCCGTATGAGCTTCATGACTTCTTTCTGTATCAGATCCTGCGTTATGGTTTCCGTCCGCGGAAGGTCTATGCGCTGGCGCTTCACGCCTTCACGAAGGAGAATCAGGAGATGGCCGGAATTACGCATGCGGACATCTATGACGAAGCGACGATTCTGAAGTGGCTCCGCAAGTTCTACTGGCGCTTCTTCTCACAGCAGTTTAAGCGCTCCTGTCTTCCGGATGGCCCGAAGGTCGGTTCGATTGCGGTTTCTCCACGTGGCGACCTCCGTATGCCGAGTGATGCAGCCGCACAGCTCTGGATCGACGAACTGAAGGAACTTTAAATTCAGAGATGAAGATGGTGTGACCATCGTGCAACCGGAGGAACACCGGGAAACACGGTGGTCACGATTTTTTTGATGAAGAAAAGGTGTGTACTATAACCCGGCGTTTTCACTGAGGTATTTCAATTGTTTTAACGAATGACTTGAAATCCATGGATAAACGAGCACTATTAATAATGCACACCCTTCGATTTTTTAGCGTGTTCATGTATTTTGGAGGAACTTTTGGAACGAATTACATCTACTGGAAATAAATTAATCAGAGAGGTGCGAGACCTGGAGAAAAAGGCGCGGACACGCCGTGAAAGCGGTCTGTTCATCGCAGAGGGCGAGCGTTTATGCAGCGAGATTCCGGTATCGTATATCGAACGGCTCTTTGTGGCCGAAGACTACAGCGGTCGTATGCCGGCATTTCGGAAGGATGCATCCGGTCTGAACGAAGGCCACTCAGAAGCCGGGATGAAGGCAATCAACACAGCTGCTCCGAAAATTTTTGAAGTACCGCGTGAACTGATGGAGCATATGTCCGATACGAAAAACAGTCAGGGTATCCTGGCAGTGGTGCGGCAGAAAGAATACACTACGCTTAAGGGCGATTTTTTTCTGATCCTCGACACCCTGCAGGACCCGGGAAACATGGGTACCATTTTCCGAACCGCAGAGGCGGCCGGCGTGGATGGTATCCTGATGAATCGTGACTGTGTGGACGTGTACTCCCCGAAGGTCGTTCGTGCGACGATGGGGGCGATGTTCCGTATGCCATTTATGGTCACGGATGACCTGCCGGCAGAAATCAAACGAATGAAATCGCAGGGCGTACAGATATATGCTGCGCATCTCAAGGGAACAAAAAACCACTGGGAGTTTGATTACCATCAGCCGACCGCCTTTATGATCGGTAACGAGGGCAACGGCCTTCAGGATGAAATCGCTGCACTGGCAGACACGTATCTCCGTATCCCGATGATGGGACAGACGGAGTCGCTCAACGCAGGCGTCGCCGCATCCGTGCTGATGTACGAAACGTTACGTCAAAGAGTGTGTCATGCTTAGTTAAACGCCTGCTTTGAAAGGAGAAACATATCGGAGCTATGAGTCTTCAGCTCCGACGATAAAGAAAAGATGGCATCCTATGCGACGTGGCATGAGGCTATGGCGCGGTATGCCTGATTATTAAGAAAGGGAGAGGAATCAGATGATTGATTTAACTGGACGCGACTTTTTGAAATTACTAGATTATACACCGGAGGAAATCAATTATCTCCTCGATGTTGCAGCTCGTCTGAAGGCGGAGAAGAAGGCCGGTGCGCAGCCGGGACAGAGTCTCCATAAGACAAGTTTTGCGGGCAAAAACATTGCCCTTATTTTTGAAAAGAATTCGACGAGAACGCGGTGCTCTTTTGAGGTAGCAGCGGCGGATCTCGGGATGGGCTCGACTTACCTCGATCCGACCAGTTCGCAGATTGGAAACAAGGAATCGATTGCAGATACGGCACGTGTATTGAGCCGTATGTATGATGGTATCGAGTACCGTGGCTTCGGTCAGGATATTGTGGAGGAGCTTGCGAAATATAGTGATGTTCCGGTATGGAACGGCCTCACAAACGAGTTCCATCCGACACAGATGCTCGCCGATATGCTGACGATTCGTGAGCATCGCGGTGACCTGAAGGGTCAGAAACTGGTGTATATGGGTGATGCGCGTTACAACATGGCGGATTCATACATGGTTGTCTGTGCGAAGCTCGGCATGCATTTCGTCGCTTGTGCGCCGAAGGATTACTGGCCGAATCAGGATCTGATTGCGACCTGTCAGGCGGTAGCTGCTGAGACGGGTGCGACACTCAGCTTTACCGAGAATGTAGCAGAGGCATGCAAGGATGCGGACGTGATCTGCACCGATGTGTGGGTATCGATGGGCGAACCGGATGCGGTATGGGAGAAGCGTATTCATGATCTGAAGCCATATCAGGTGAATGCGGATGCGTTCAGTTATGCGAAGGAGGATGCAATCTTCCTGCATTGCCTGCCGGCCTTCCATGACACAAACACGAAGATCGGTAAGAAAATCTACGAAAAGTATGGCCTCACCGAGATGGAAGTAAGCAATGAAATTTTCGAAGGCCCGCACAGCGTCGTCTTCGACGAAGCTGAGAACCGTATGCACACCATCAAGGCGGTCGTATATACAACCCTTGGTGGAGTTTGCATCAGCAGATAATATAGGAGTTTTATGTCAAGAATGAATACAGTCAGTCGACAGCAGTCCCGTGCACTTGACATGGTGCACATCATCATCGGCATCGTGATCCTCGTAATGGCCGTTCTGGCCTTTCTTGATCCGACCGAGAATATGGTGCTGTTTCCGCTGATTTTTTTTGCTGCAGCCATTCTGAAGGTCGTGGGTGGAATCCACACGATCCTGAATGCGAAGCGTGCGCATGAACGTACCAGTACACAGGGCGTAATTCAGCTGACGCTGGGGATTTTAATTGCTATACTCGGTGTAGTATCTGCAATCAGTGTCTGGAATTAAATATGGTAACTCGAGGATGGTGCACTGCGCCATCGTCACGGAATGAATAACAGGAGGGTAGTATGGCTAGAAAGAAAGCATCTGAAGAAAAAGCCACCAAAAAAAATAAGGTGAGTGAAAAGCCGGAAATCAGCAGAGAGGAACTCGTGAAGCGTATCGAGGCACTGTGCAAGAAGGCGAAGGATAACAAAAACACGATCAGTCAGGCCGATATCAATGATTCATTCCGTGATTTTGCAATCACAGAAGACCAGATGGACAGCATCAATCGTCTGATCGAGAACCGAAACATCGATATCGAACCGATCGAAGATGAGGCGGAGCTCGAAGATCTGGAGAATGGTGAACTTGCGGAACTCGATGATGACGATGTCCCGGAAGTCGAGGGTGTCGATGATGAGATCGGACCAAGCGAAGAGGAGTACAAGGAGGCGGAAGCAGAAAATGTAGATCTGGATGCAGTCGACCTTCTGGAAGGCATCGGTACCGAAGATCCGGTCCGCATGTATCTGAAGGAAATCGGTACGGTTCCACTGCTGTCTGCGGAAGAAGAGTATCGTCTTGCGGTTCGTAAGTCCCAGGGAGATGAGGTTGCAAAACAGCGTCTCATCGAGGCGAACCTTCGTCTCGTTGTTTCGATTGCGAAGCGTTATACCGGTCGAGGCATGAGCTTCCTCGATCTCGTACAGGAGGGAAACCTCGGCCTGATCAAGGGTGTTGAGAAGTTTGATCCGGAGAAGGGCTTCAAGCTGTCTACCTATGCAACATGGTGGATTCGCCAGTCCGTGACTCGTGCACTCGCAGATCAGGCTAGAACCATCCGTGTCCCTGTGCATATGGTTGAGACCATCAACAAGATGTCGAAAATGCAGCGAAAGCTGACACTGGAACTGGGCTATGAGCCTTCCGTTAAGGAACTGGCGGAGCACCTCGACATGTCAGAGGAAAAGGTACAGGAAATTATGCAGATCGCACGTGAGCCGGCATCGCTGGAAACACCAATCGGTGAAGAGGACGATTCCAACCTGGGCGATTTCGTTGCGGACGCGAATGTCGTTTCTCCGGAAGGCAACGTTGAGTCCGTCATGCTGCGCGAGCACATCGATACCCTGCTTGGAGATCTGAAGGAGCGTGAACGTCAGGTCATCGTTCTTCGTTTCGGTCTCGAGGATGGACACCCGAGAACGCTCGAGGAAGTCGGCAAGGAATTTAATGTCACACGTGAGCGTATTCGTCAGATCGAAGCGAAGGCACTCCGTAAGCTTCGAAATCCGGTGCGCTCGAAGAGAATCCGGGATTTCCTTCAGTAATAGAGGAGCGAGCCTCTATGATGGAAGTAGCTCGACCGTGGTCAGGCGAGCCTGGAGTATAGGATACATCAATAGAGGATATTCATAAACGTGAATCAGGAAACAGAAGCACCGGTGTATATTAAGCCGGAACCCAATACGAAAAATTACCAGCGCCTGATGGAGCAGGAAATCAGTCAATGGCAGGAGAAAAAGCCGGGGCGTCGTCCGCGGCTTCTTCTGCATAGCTGCTGTGCGCCGTGCTCCAGTGCCGTGCTGGATGAACTGTGTGCATATTTCGATATTACGCTGTTTTATTACAATCCGAATATTTCGACCGAGGCAGAATTTACGCATCGCGTTGATGAACTGAAGCGCTTCTGCCACGAAATGGGCATCGATGTGGAGCGGCAGGATAGTGAAGGCCATGTGCTTGGTGCCGTCGATATCGTAGTGCCGCCATATGATCATCATGAGTTTCTCGCCATCGCGCGTGGCCATGAACGGGATCCGGAACGCGGTGAGCGCTGCCATCGCTGTTATCGACAGCGACTCGAGCGTACAGCGGAATATATGGAAGAGATACAGACGTATGATTATTTCTGTACGACCCTTACGCTTTCACCCCTGAAGTCTTCGGAGGTGCTCAATGTCATCGGCGAGGAAATCGGGAAGGCGCATGGACTTTCGTTTCTGCCATCCGATTTCAAAAAGCGCGGTGGCTACCAGAAGTCCATTGAGCTCTCGAAGAAATATGACTTATACCGCCAGAACTTCTGCGGCTGTGAGTATTCTCGCGCATCCCGAATATAAGCTGTGTAGGAGTTTGCATCAGCAAACTCCGGAACGATATCCAGCAGAGCTAAGCTCTGCTCCCGAAGGGCTGAACGCGAGCCATACCAGCTCGAGTTCAGGGCTGGGCTAACGTCGGGCAACCACGGACCGACTTTAGGGCGGCAGTTGACTTCAAACTTTTGAAGACTTATTATTTAATCAATAAAAACGATGAAAAGGAGTGTGGTATGGTTACAGGTGAAGTAGACGTTATCAACGAGTCTGGTCTTCATTTAAGACCGGCAGGTGTTCTGACACAGACTTGTATCAAGTTTAAGAGTAATATCTATCTCTATAACGGAGAGCGAAAAATCGTCGCGAAGTCTGTTCTGAATGTGATGGCTGCCGGCGTAAAGCAGGGCGCTCATCTTCGTGTCGAGTGCGACGGACCGGATGAAGAAGAAGCGCTTAAGACCGTGATCGAGGCCATCGCTACCGGACTCGGTGAGGGTACAAAGTACAGCAGTAAAGATCGTTTATTTTAAGAACAAGAAAAACTCGGCTTTCGCCGAGTTTTTCTTGTTATATAAGCTTTTATTTACTTGTTGAAATCGATGACAGCCTGAACAGCATCCTTGATTTCCGGAAGATCGATGCCCTCGACAGCGCCTGCGTCCATATAAGCGGCGTTCTTCGGATCCATCGGAAGCTTCGCAAGAACCTTGAGGCCGTGCTGTGCTGCGACTTCATCCACATGACTCTCGCCGAAGACCTGGATCTTCTCGTCACAGTGCGGGCAAACGAGATAGGACATATTTTCTACGAGACCGATGACCGGAACATTCATCTTATCCGCCATGTTTACGGCCTTCGTAACGATCATGGAAACGAGATCCTGCGGAGAGGTAACGATGACGATACCATCGATCGGGAGGGACTGGAAAACGGTAAGCGGAACATCGCCGGTTCCTGGTGGCATGTCGACGAACATGTAGTCTACATCCTTCCACTGAACCTCAGACCAGAACTGCTTCACCGCCTGTGCGATGAGGGAACCACGCCAGATGATCGGGTCGGTTTCGTTCTCAAGCAGAAGATTGGAGGAGATGATCTCGATACCATCGGCACTTCTGTCCGGGATCATAAGCTTGCCATCCGGTGTAACACCGACACCATCGTTGGAAAGGCCGAAGGCCTTCGGGATGGACGGACCGGTGATATCTGCATCGAGAATTGCAGTCTTGAAGCCGGCCTTATGCGTGCCACAAGCGAGAAGAGAAGTGATGGTAGACTTACCGACACCACCCTTACCGGAAACGACACCGATGACCTTTTTTACGCTGCAGCCATCAGCAAGCTTCGCACGGAAATCTTCCGGATTTGCATGACGAGATGCGCAGTCGGAACCGCAGGAACCGCAGTTGCCGTTGCAGCTGGAAGGATTCTGATTTTCTAATTCTGCCATATAGATAAACTCCTTTCGGGATTTGAAAATACGTTCGAGTGTAATTGTTCATGGATTTCCATGAGCGCGCTGTCTGCAAAAGCAGAGAAGCGTTTACGAAGTCCGCGCCCGGGCGGCTTCATTGCACCCAACTTTACTACCATACCACAGAAAAAGGCCTCCGTCCATCAGACGAAGGCCTTTGATTGTTTTTAACTATATTCAAAAAGCTGAAATTCTGACACAACCCTCTCGAGCACTTGACTATGTGCTGCGAAATTAATCCAGGATGCTGAGGAAGGCGTCGAGGGACTTTCCGGTGTTGCCTGCGTTGTAAACATAGCCGACACTGCGGGATGGTACCGGGAACTGGGTCGGGATTTCAACCAGTGTACCCTCATCGAGCTCCTTCTGAACCAGCTCACGAATGACACAGCCGATGCCGATGCCGATCTTGGCGAAGTCCACGAGAAGATCCATCGTGGTGACTTCGAGAATCTGTGCCGGCTCGATGCCCATGGTCTTAAAATAATCGTCGATGTGTCGACGGGTCATGTTGTTCTGATCGAGCAGCATGATGTTTCCTTCCTGGAACGGATCGCAGTCTTCACCATACATCGCCTTGAGATTTTCAACGTACTGAGGAGTAGCGACGAAAACATCATGAATCTGCTTCGGATGAACGAAACGAAGCTCCGGACGACGTGTACGAGGCTCAGCGGTGAGGCCGATATCAAGCTTCTTCTGCTCGAGAAGCTGCAGCGTCTGTGCCGTCGACTGTGTGATGATCGATACACGAATATTCGGATACTTCTGCATGAAAGTCTGGAGATATGGCAGAAGGATATAGCGGCAGAGCGTCGTGGATACACCAATCTGGATGTGACCGATGTTGAAATCCTTCATGCGCTTTAATTCGGTCTCCGCATTGTTGATGTTATCAAACGCATCCTTAATATAGCGGTAGAGAACCGTTCCTTCTTCTGTCAGCGTAACACCACGCGAGTTACGGTGAAAAAGCTTGGTGTCGAGTCCATCTTCCAGCTTTACGATGGACTTGGAAATAGCGGGCTGCGAAATATAGAGTTTCTTTGCCGCCTTTGAAATGTTACCGCATGTGGCAACCTCGTAGAAAATTTTGTAACCTGACAGATTCTGATCCATGATTTCCCCCTAATATACAGCTGTTTCGAAATGAACGTAACTGAATGTGTACATGCCATCCGGCTGAGTGAATGCTTCCGATGGCGTTCCTGTCGCCTGTTCAACAGTTTAAAGAGATGAATTGCTCGGCATATTTAATATAACATAATGTTGAACTATAACACAAGATTATTTATAACATGTTTTGGCATAACCTTTAGCGTTTTTTGGTACAATTTGTAAAAAAATCGGTATACAGGAATAGGTACGTGCATCCGTCTCGCATGCCGATGCAGACATCGGACGGTGTACGTTTCGGCGCTGGATGATAGAAGCGAGAGGGAATGTGCATCGCTGGCAGAAGCATTGGCGAGATAGAACCATGTGCTGAGATAATCGTTAATTATGATAATCATCAAAAACATATATTATATTTATAATACACGAGATGATATATTGTTACGAGATCATAAGCATGCGTATGTTCTGTGGGTCTGTATTTTGTGAGAAATGGTGATTTTCGGGGCATGGCTTCGTGGAAATAACGGTATGAATAGACAGGGCATGCGAGGAAGCAGGCGCATGTATGAATATTGCGAATATAGGAGTGTACTATGGGAATGACGATGAGCCAGAAGATTCTGGCAAAGCATGCAGGACTTGAATCTGTGACCGCTGGTCAGCTGATCATGGCGGAACTGGATCTGGTTCATGGAAATGATATTACTTCGCCTGTAGCGATTCGTGAGATGAAGAAGCTCGATCAGAAAGAGGTCTTCGATAAGGAGAAGGTTGTGCTGGTCATGGATCACTTCGTTCCGAATAAGGATATTACGAGTGCGAAGTGCACACAGATGTGCCGGAATTTCGCACATGAGCAGGGACTTAAGAATTACTTCGATGTCGGAACCATGGGCATCGAGCATGCGCTGATCCCGGAGCAGGGACTGATCGTAGCCGGTGAGCTGAGCGTCGGTGCCGATTCCCATACCTGTACCTATGGCGCACTGGGCGCATTTTCGACCGGTATCGGTTCGACCGATATGGCAGCGGCGATGGCAACCGGAAAGCTCTGGTTTAAGGTGCCGACGGCTATCAAGGTGAATCTGGTCGGGAAGAAGCAGAAGTGGGTGTCCGGTAAGGATGTCATCCTTCATCTAATCGGAGAAATCGGTGTGGATGGTGCACGCTACCAGTCCATCGAATTTACCGGTCCGGGTGTGGCAGAGCTCAGCATGGATGACCGTTTCACCATCTGCAACATGGCGATTGAAGCCGGTGGTAAGAATGGTATTTTCCCGGTTGATGAAAAGACCATCGAATACATGGAGGCGCATTCGAAGAAGCCGTACACAGTGTACGAGGCAGATGAAGATGCAGAGTATACACGCGAAATCACCATGGATCTTTCTACACTGAAGTCAACGATCTCATTTCCACATCTTCCGGAAAATACACATGAGCTTGGAAGCTTCGAGGATATCACGATCGATCAGTGTGTCATCGGCTCCTGCACAAATGGACGTATACAGGATATGCGTGAGGCCGCAGAAATTCTGCGTGGTCGAAAGGTGGCACCGGATGTGCGCTGTATCGTGATTCCTGGCACGCAGGAAATCTATATGCAGATGCTGAAAGAGGGTCTCGTGATGGTATTTATCGAGGCAGGTGCAGTGGTATCGACCCCGACCTGCGGACCATGTCTCGGCGGCTATATGGGCATTCTGGCACCGCATGAGCGCTGCGTTTCGACCACAAACCGTAATTTCGTCGGTCGTATGGGTGACACCACCTCCGAAATCTACCTGGCATCACCGGCTGTCGCTGCTGCCTCCGCTGTCACCGGCAAGATTTCCGGACCAGAAGAATTAGGAATGTAGGAGTTTGCATCGGCAAACTCCGGAATGATATCCAGCAGAGCTAAGCTCTGCTCCCCGCAGGGGCTAAAGTCAGGCGCCCACAGCCTGACTTTAGGGCAATGTAGGA
>CAKQWR010000037.1 GCA_934279105.1 uncultured Oribacterium sp.
CGCAGAGGGTGGACGCCTCTGCATCATCACCTTCCATTCCCTCGAGGATCGGATCGTGAAGACGAAATTCCGCACAGCTGAGAAGCCGTGCATCTGTCCACCGGAGTTTCCGGTTTGTGTATGTGGACGAAAGTCGAAGGGGAGAGTCATTACTCGAAAGCCGATTCTTCCGAGTGCACAGGAACTCGAGGAGAACTCGAGATCGAAGAGTGCGAAGCTTCGGATTTTCGAAAAGCATACGGAAATGTAAATACAAGTATAGGATCCGGAACCGATCCGGATCAACAGGGGGAAAGTATTATGGCGAGGACGAAACGAACAAATGCGGTACGCGTGCCGCGAATGACAGGGGCATATGTCGAAGGGAATACGGTTCGTACGGTCCAGCCGAAGCACCGACCGGGCAGGGAGGAGCTGGAGCGTCGGGAACTGGCACGAAAGCGTGAACAGCAGAGAATTCTCGAAGAGCGTGAGCTGGAGCATCGCGCGCAGCAGGAGAGACTTCGCCATAAAACGGTCGCGATCGATCGAACGTATCTCGCGGTACTGGTTACGGCCTCTGTTTTTACGCTGGGACTTTGTTTTTCTTATATTAAAATGCAGACCTCGATCAATACGAGAATTTCCGCCATTGAGATGAAAAAGCAGAAGCTTGATCAGCTCAAGTCAGAAAATGACGCACTTCAGAATAGTATCGATACGTCACTGAATCTGGATGAAATCTACCGTGTGGCAACACAGGAACTCGGTATGGTATATGCGTCGAAAAATCAGACGATTACGTATGATAAGACGGAAAGCGAGTATGTAAGACAATATGAGGACATCCCAAAATACTGATCAAAACAGGAGACGAAACCGGGGGAAGATTCTTCCCCCGTACATGCAGAGAAAGCTAGCCATTACACTATGTGTGATAATGCTAGCTTTAATTGCGCTTATCCTGGCAATTTATAAGCTGGTACGAAACAACAGCGAGGAGTACAACAAAATCGTACTGTCCCAGCGTCAGGCATCCTATGATTCGCGATCGATTCCGTTCCGGCGTGGCGATATCATGGATCGAAACGGCACCGTGCTCGCAACGAGCCAGAAGGTGTACAACCTGATCATCGACCCGCGCGTGATTCACTCGGGACAGGATGAACGCTATGTGGATTCGACGATTCAGGCGCTCGTCGCCTTTTTTGAATATGATGAATCAGAGCTTCGCAAGCTGCTCACGGAGAAGGCGGATAAGTCGTATGTGAAGTATGCGAAGGGACTGAGCTATGACCAGAAGTCCGGATGGGAAGCCTATGTGAAGGAGCAGAACGCAGCGTACGCAAAGAGTGGCTCCAAGGCAAGAATCAAAGGTATCTGGTTCGAGGATGAGTATAAGCGCAGCTACCCATACAATTCCCTGGCCTGCAACATCATCGGCTTTTCAAGTGCCGATGGTTCTTCCGGAACCGGCGGTGTCGAGCAGTATTACAACGACACGCTGATGGGTATCAACGGCCGTGAATATGGCTATCTCGACAGCGATACGAAGCTGCAGTCTGTACTGAAAGAGCCGAGTGACGGTAATTCCGTCGTCACCACCATCAATACGAATATTCAGATGTCACTTGAAAAGTATCTCAACAAGTGGCAGACCGAGGATATCGGCTCGAAGATGGCGGCGGCGATCGTGATGGATCCGAACACCGGAGAGGTGCTCGCGATGGGCTCTACCAATCAGTTCGACCTGAATGACCCACGTGCGCTGGACAGCTCTGTCTATACGGATGAGTATCTGATGCAGCTCGGTCGTAAGGAGGCCGTCGGTGTCTACCGTCGTGAGAATCCGGATGCCGCTGCGATTACAGAGGATGAGGTCTCGAAGTATTTTTCAACGGACGACATTCTGTCCTATGGCCGTCAGGTGGCCTGGAACCAGATGTGGCGAGATATCCCGGTGTCCGATACCTACGAGCCGGGTTCCGTAGCAAAGGCGATTACGCTGGCAGGCGCGCTGGAAGAAAAGGCCATTACCCCGAATACGACCTTCGACTGTCAGGGATATATCGAGTTAAATGACGGCATTCATACTTGGCGTATCCGTTGCCATAACCGTGAAGGCGATGGCATCCTGGATGCAACCATGGGCCTTGCGAAGTCGTGCAACGTTTACCTCATGAATACGGCGTTCAATGAAGGTGCTCAGAATTTCGTGAAGTATCAGCATGTCTTCGGCTTCGGTGAGTATACAGGTATCGACCTGCCGGCAGAGGCGGACACGACAGACCTCGTGTACAATGCAGATAATATGGGACGTACGGCACTCGCGACCAACTCCTTCGGCCAGAACTATAACGTTACGATGATTCAGATGGCAGCCGCCTACTGCAGTATCATCAATGGTGGAAGCTACTATAAGCCACATGTGGTAAAGCAGATTCTGAACAGTAACGGAACCGTTGTCGAGGATGTGAAGCCGGAGCTTCTCCGGACTACCTGCTCGAAGTCGACCAGTGATTTCCTGAAACAGGCACTGTACCAGACCGTCGAAGTGGGAACCGGTAAGAAGGCGAAGATTCAGGGCTATCATGTCGGCGGAAAGACGGGTACCGCCGAGAAGCTGCCACGTTCTGCGAAAAATTATCTTGTTTCCTTCTGCGGTTTCGCACCGGTTGAGGACCCGCAGCTGCTTGTGTATGTCATCGTGGATACGCCGAACCTCGTCGGTGAGGCGCAGGCGACGGCGTCCTTTGCAGTCAATATCGAGCGTGAAATCATGAATGACGCGCTTCAGTTCCTGAATATCGCACCTTCCGGTGATACGGATCCGGAAGATTCCATCAATGCATCACTTCAGCAGAATCCGGAGGGGATTTCTTCGGAAACGATGGGGGCACAGGTAAACAGTACCGCAGGCGCAGATGGCGAAACCAGTGCGGATGGAAGTGAAGTACCGACGGAAACCGATGCGGATGGCAATGTAGTGCCTCCGAGTACGACGGTAGCCATCGGCGATGAAGTCGTGGAACCGGGCGGAGATGATGAAGGCTTCGCACTTCCGGAAGCCGTTCCGGGGGAAGAAAGCTCGACCGATACAGAATCGGAAAGCAGCACGACAGGATAAGGCCGTATCCGCTCTTGAAAGAATATATGGCCACGTCTTGCATTTCCGGTTCGAGAAGAATATAGTTGTTTGCTGCATCAATCTGACATTTTTACTTGGAGTTTAACTATGTATCTTGATTTTGTGATATCTATTCTTATGGGATTCGCGCTGGTGGCGCTCAGTATGCCCTTTGCAATTCCGGAACTTCATAAACTGAAGTTCGGACAGGAAGTCCGAGATGATGGACCGAAGGCACATCTGAAGAAGCAGGGCACCCCGACGATGGGCGGTCTCGTTTTCGTACTGGCCATCGTAATCGTCAGCCTTTTCTATGTTCGGCGCTATCCGAAAATTCTTCCGGTGATGCTTCTGACGGTCGGCTTCGGTATCGTTGGATTCATCGATGATTTCCTGAAAGTCGTAAAACACCAGTCCGAAGGCTTCAATCCGAAGCAGAAATTCCTTTGTCAGCTGGTTTTCTGCGTCATTTTTGCGCTGTATCTGTACCTTTCACCGGCGTATGATCATCGCATGCAGATTCCGTTTACACAAATCTATCTGGATCTCGGATGGTTCTATGTACCGGCGCTCCTCTTTATCGTTCTCGGTACAGACAATGGTGCGAATTTTACAGATGGTCTTGATGGACTGGCCAGCTCGGTTACCGCAGTGATTGCGCTGTTTCTCGGTTTCGTCAGCCTCTACTTCGGGAAAGCCGATGGACAGCTGGCACCGATTTCCGGTGCGGTATTCGGCGCACTGATGGGATTTTTGATGTTTAACTGCTACCCGGCGAAGGTGTTTATGGGAGATACCGGTTCTCTGGCGCTCGGCGGTTTCGTCGCAGCCGCTGCATTTGAAATGGGAATTCCGCTCTTTATCCCGATCTTCGCACTGATTTATCTTGTGGAAGTACTGTCTGTCATCATTCAGGTGACCTACTTTAAAAAGACCCATGGAAAGAGAATCTTTCGTATGGCGCCGATCCACCATCACTTCGAACTCGGAGGCTGGTCGGAAACCAAGGTGGTAACTGTTTTTTCGGTGATTACAGTGCTTTTGTGTCTGGTAGCGAGTCTGGGAATGTAGACAGTAGAACATAGTTGACGGGGTGAATGAGATGGATAGTCAGAAGGTGCTCGTGCTTGGCACGGGAAAGAGCGGTATCTGTGCCGCAAAGCAGATTTTACAACTGGGAGGACAGGTCGTCCTCTATGATTCAAACGAGAAGCTGGACACGGTGAAACTGATGAAAAACTTCAGAAAGAGAGATCAGATCCGGCTGGTGACCGGTGAACTGAAACCGACAGATCTCGTATCGGTGGATCTCGCCGTGATCAGCCCGGGTATCCCACTTGATAAACCGTTTGTAAAGCTGATCGATGGAGCGAAGATCCCGATCTGGGGCGAAATTGAGCTTGCGTATCAATCCAGCAAGGGAAAGCTTGCCGCGGTGACCGGTACCAATGGTAAGACGACGACGGTTTCACTGATTGGAGAAATATTTAAAACGACGTATGATGATACGCATATATGCGGAAACATCGGTAATCCATTTACTGCAGAAGCGCTGGAAACAACCGACGCGTCAGCGACGATCCTGGAGGTGAGTTCCTTCCAGCTCGAGACCATCATGGATTTCCACCCACATGTGTCCTGCATTACCAACATCACCCCGGACCATCTCGATCGTCATAAAACGATGAAAAACTATGTGAAGGTCAAAGAGAGCATCGCCCTCAACCAGACCGAAGAGGATTATATCGTTCTGAATTATGAGGATCCGGAGCTCCGCAAGTTCGGTAAGCGGAAGACCCTGAAGCCACAGGTGATCTGGTTCAGTTCCGAGCATGAGCTGAAGGATGGATTTTACTATAAGGATTCTGAAATCCATTATGCACATGATGGTGAGGATGAAGTGCTCCTCAACGTACTGGACACAAATCTTCTCGGTGCACATAATTATGAGAATATCATGTGTGCCATCGCGGTTTCCATGGAAATGGGCGTGCCGATGAAAAAAATTATTTCGGCAGTGAAGAAGTTTAAACCGGTAGAACATCGAATCGAATTTGTACGTGAGCGGAATGGCGTTCGTTACTATAACGATTCGAAGGGAACCAACCCGGATGCAGCCATCAAGGCACTGCTTGCGATGCCGGGTCCGGTGGTCCTGATCGGCGGCGGTTATGATAAAGAAATACCGTTCGACGACTGGTGCAAGCTGTTTAAGGGCAGAGTCAAGTATCTCGTCCTGATCGGACAGACGCGAAACATCATCGCGGAGTGTGCGAAGAAATATGGTTTTACGAACGTCATGTTTGCAGAGGATATGGATGAAGCAGTAAAGGACTGTGCAGCTTATGCAGATGAGGGAGATTATGTACTTCTGAGTCCGGCATGCGCATCCTGGGGTATGTTCCCGAACTATGAAGAGCGTGGCCGCATCTTCAAGGAGTGCGTAAAGAACCTGTGAGGGGAATCGCCGGAAGGCATACACGCGGACACGAACCGTAAAACGCAGAATAGATAAGATTGTAAGAAGCTGAAAGGAAAAAAATGGCGAACAAAAAGAAAACGAAATATTTTTATGACTACAGTCTTCTGTTTGCCGTCATTTTTATCACCGGCTTCGGTATGATCATGATGTACTCTGCATCCGGTTATTCAGCACAGAGCCAGATGAACGATGCGATGTATTTTTTACGGCATCAGGCGTTCTTTGCAGTCATCGGATTTGGTCTGATGATCATCATTTCCATTTTGGATTACCACCTGACGGCGATTCTTGCGAAAATCGGATATGCCGTCTCCTGGTTGCTGATTGCCGCAACCATGGTCATCGGTGTCGCATCGCATGGTTCTGCTCGCTGGATTCGACTCGGTGGTATCCGCTTTCAGCCATCGGAGCTTATGAAGATTGCGGTGATCGTACTGCTGTCGCTCTGTATCACCCATTATGGCTATCAGATCAATAACTGGAGAACCTGGTGGAAGGTTGCACTGATCGGCATCGCCCCTGGTATCGTCGTCGCGGCGACGAATCTTTCGACCGCGATGATTATTCTCGGCATCACCTTCTTTATGATGTGGATCTCATCGAAACTGTACTGGCCGTTTGTGCTGTGTGGTGCGGCTGGGACGATGACCTATGTATTTGCGTATCCGATGGCGAAACTCCTGCAGAAACTGAATATCCTGCAGGAGTATCAGCTGACGAGAATCTTCGCATGGAAGGATCCGGCGAGTTATTCGGATGAAACCTTCCAGACACTACAGGGCCTGTATGCCATCGGCTCCGGTGGAATCTTCGGAAAAGGACTCGGGGAGTCGGTTCAGAAGTTTCTGATGCCGGAGGCACAGAATGATATGATTTTCACCATCATCTGTGAAGAACTCGGACTGTTCGGTGCCATTTCCCTGATCCTGATTTATGTATTTATCATTTACCGACTGTTTGATATCGCAAGAAATGCACGTGATTTATATGGTTCGATGCTGGTAATCGGTATTCTCTGCCATATTTCACTCCAGGTGATTCTGAACATCGGTGTCGCAACCAACACGATTCCGAATACGGGTGTTACACTTCCGTTTGTCAGCTACGGAGGAACCTCACTGGTTCTCCTGATGTGTGAAATCGGGCTGACACTGTCGGTTTCCAGACAGATACGACTGGAAGTGCCGATGCAGTCCTGAGTGGACATCGGAGCATCCGGAGACCCGGAGAATTCGCGCCCGGAAGCCGTACGGAGAGACCGTGGAAAAATCAAAATGGGGCCCTTAGAGCCGGTTGGAAAATTTTCCTCAGCACCCTCGTGTAACGCTGCGTTCGCATCAGGCGAATCTCAGCGATTACCGAGGGCCTACCGGGTCTTAGGGCCCCATTTCAGATTTTTCAGGTCTCGGAGTACTGTGCTTCCGGGCGCGAATTCTCCGGGCCTCCGGCTGAAATATGAAATATCAGATTTCAGATTTCACATAGCGGACGGATGGTCAAGCTCTATTTTTTATGGTAGAGTAGAGAACCGGTAAGAAAACGGGAGAAAAAGATAGAAAGAACGAATAGAATGACAGATCGAGATTTTTACAGCTATGATGATCCAAGGGAACAGAATACACGTCATCTTCTCCGATGGGGAATCGTCGTCGTGCTGCTGCTCATCGCCATCATCCTGGCAAGTATGCGGATTCAGCACTTTTCAGTGATCGGAAATACGCAATACAGTACCGAAGAAATCGTCCATATGATTTTCTCGGATTCCTGGGATACGAACAGTGCATACTGCTTCGTGAGGGATAAGACGAAACCGCATAAGGAACTTCCGTTTATACAGCGCTATGACATCGACTTTGCGGGTCCTTTCGCCGTCAATATCACGGTCTATGAGAAGAATGTGGTCGGCTATGTCGACTATATGTCGAGTCACATGTATTTCGATAAAGATGGCATCATCGTGGAGTCCACCGGTGATAAGCTCGATGGTATCCCGCGTATCATGGGCCTGTCCTTCGGCTCCATCGTGCTGTATAAGGCACTTCCGGTTGAGAATAAGGATGTGTTCAATAATATTCTGAACCTGACGGGTGCACTTCGGACGTACGATATCGACTGTGATGTGATTCAGTATGATTCACTGTTAAATGCGACGCTTCAGATCGGAGAGATCAGTGTGCGTTTGGGAAGCAATAAGGATATGGAAATGAAGATTTCCACGCTTCATGATATTCTGCCGCACCTGAGTGGCATGAAGGGTGAGCTGAATCTTTCGGATTATTCGGAAACTTCGGATCATGAGTCGTATATTTTTAAAGAAAAGAAGAATTGATATACGCATATAAGCGTATGCTCACATATAGATATGGCCGCACGTTCGATATAAGTTATAAAAAAGTAAGAATTGTATGCGGAATTTTCAATAGAGCTCCGCTTTTATGCGTGTTAATATTATATGGATTAAACTATTGCAAACTTTTCGCTTTGTTTGTATATTAAGTTATTGTGCAGTCCTGAGCGTAGGTGACTGCAGTAAACCATGTTATCTTATATAATGATGATATATGAGGGATTGAAGGAGGAAGATTATGCTTGAGATTAAGCTTCCTGAGTCAGAAGCAGCTGCAAAGATTATCGTCGTAGGTGTGGGTGGCGCAGGTAATAACGCGGTAAACCGCATGGTGACCGATGGTATCGTAGGTGTGGAGTTCATCGGCATCAATACTGATAAGCAGGCACTTCAGTACAGCCAGGCTCCGACGACGATGCAGATCGGTGAGAAGCTGACGAAGGGACTCGGCTGCGGTGGAAGACCGGAGGTTGGTGCGAAGGCAGCAGAGGAGAGCTCTGAGGATATCACCGCTGCACTTCAGGGCGCTGATATGGTATTCGTAACCTGTGGTATGGGTGGCGGTACCGGAACCGGTGCAGCACCTGTGATTGCAAAGATTGCAAAGGATATGGGTATCCTTACCGTTGGTGTCGTTACGAAGCCGTTCCGTTTCGAGGCTCGTCAGCGTATGACGAACGCCATCGATGGCATCAAGAAGCTGAAGGAGTCCGTGGATACACTGATCGTGATTCCGAATGATCGTCTGCTTGAGATCGTTGATCGCAGAACGACGATGCCGGATGCACTGAAGAAGGCCGATGAGGTTCTTCAGCAGGCAGTACAGGGTATCACAGACCTGATCAATGTTCCTGGCCTTATCAACCTCGACTTCGCGGATGTATCTTCTGTTATGAAGGATAAGGGCGTAGCACATGTTGGTATCGGTGCTGCAAAGGGTGACGAGAAGGCCACCGAGGCAGTGAAGATGGCGATTTCCAGCCCGCTTCTCGAGACGACCATCGAGGGTGCAACCGATGTGATCATCAACATTTCCGGTGATATTTCCCTCGTAGAGGCAAATGAAGCCGCTTCTTATGTAGAGGAGCTTGCCGGTGACAATGCGAACATCATTTTCGGTGCGATGTATGATGAGAATGCACAGGATGAGTGCAAGATCACGGTAATCGCAACCGGTATCGAAGATTCTGCAGCCACCACTTCTGCGTTTGATACACTGAAGAAGCCGGCACAGACGAAGACAGCGGCACAGGCAGCAGAGCCGACCGTAAGACCGACGATGCCGAGCTTCCTGAACGGTAACACAGGCTTCCAGCCACAGGTTCGTTCGACGACACCGATGACAACTGTTCCTGTGGAGAATACGGTAGCACCGAACGTGGCACCGAGTGTCGCTCCGGTACAGCCACAGCAGCCGACATTCCGTCCACAGCAGAATAAGGAGATGTCCATCAACATCCCTGAGTTCCTGAGAAACAGAAAATAATCTCTTCATCCCTGAGGAATAGAAATGAGAGGCTATGTCTTTACGGCATAGCCTTTTTCATGTTATGATGTAGAGCGATTTTGTGTGTGTTTTTAGATTATTGAGGATAGAATGGCAAGTTTAAAAGAAGAAATCGAGAAGAGACGTACGTTTGCGATTATTTCTCACCCGGATGCCGGTAAAACGACTCTGACGGAGAAGTTCCTTCTGTATGGAGGTGCGATTAATCTCGCAGGTACGGTTAAGGGCCGTAAGGCGACCAAGCATGCAGTTTCCGACTGGATGGAGATCGAGAAGCAGAGAGGTATTTCGGTTACCTCTTCGGTTCTCCAGTTTAATTATGAAGGAAAATGCATTAATATCCTGGATACACCGGGACACCAGGACTTCTCTGAGGATACGTATCGTACCCTGATGGCAGCGGACAGTGCGGTCATGGTCATCGACGGTGCGAAGGGTGTCGAGCCGCAGACTATCAAGCTCTTTAAGGTTTGTGTCATGCGGCATATTCCGATCTTTACCTTCGTGAACAAGTTCGACCGTGAGGCACGGGACCCGTATGAACTGCTCGATGAGATCGAGAACGTACTCGGCATCCATACCTGTCCGATCAACTGGCCGATCGGCTGCGGCCGTAACTTTAAGGGCGTGTATGATCGTGAGACGGAGATGGTCGAGCTCTTTACGGCGAATGCCGGCGGTACGAAAGCCGTGGCAGAGCAGGATGTGTCTATCAACGATCCGGGACTCAAGGATATGGTGGGTTTCGAATACTATGACAAGCTGCAGGAGGACCTCGAGCTGCTCGATGGTGCATCCGATGAATATGATCAGGAGCGTGTCAATCGCGGTGACCTGACCCCGGTCTTCTTCGGATCGGCACTTACGAACTTCGGCGTAAAGACCTTCCTTGAGCACTTCCTGAAGATGACGCTTCCGCCACTTCCGAGAAGCAGTGATCAGGGTATCATCAGTCCGGTGGACGAGGAATTTTCCGCGTTTGTCTTCAAGATTCAGGCAAATATGGACCCGAAGCACCGTGATCGTGTCGCTTTTATGCGTATCTGTTCCGGTGAATTCGATGCGGGTATGGAAGTAAATCACGTACAGACCGGTCGTAAGGTAAAGCTGAGCCAGCCGACCCAGATGATGGCCGATGAGCGTAAGATCGTGGAGAAGGCGTATGCCGGAGATATCATCGGTATCTTCGATCCGGGTATTTTTTCCATCGGTGATACACTGGAGCTTTCCAATAAGAAGTTCTCGTATGAAGGCATCCCGACCTTCGCACCGGAGCACTTCGCACGTGTGCGCCAGGTGGATACCATGAAGCGTAAGCAGTTTGTAAAGGGTATCTCACAGATTGCGCAGGAGGGTGCGATTCAGATCTTCCAGGAGTACAATACCGGTATGGAAGAAATCATCGTCGGCGTGGTCGGTGTTCTTCAGTTCGAGGTGCTGAGCTTCCGCCTGAAGAACGAGTACAATGTTGAGATCAAGCTCGACCAGCTGCCATATGGCTATATCCGCTGGGTGGAGAATTATACCGAGGTAGACATTGACCGAATTCAGGGAACGTCCGATATGAAGATCGTAAAGGATCTGAAGGATCGTCCGCTGCTTCTGTTTGCACATGAGTGGTCCGTCGGTATGGTGCTCGAGCGGAATAAGGAGCTGAAGCTGACAGAATTCAGCCGGAACTAAGGCTGTTTCTACTATAAAAAACAGGTCGTTGCGAAATAGCAGAGACCGGATAAAAAGCTGTCATCCGACAGAGATGAACATAGTTGAAAGGATAGAATGCTATGAATGAGAAGGTAAATAAGTGGATTGAAGAGCATCTTGACGAGTATACCCAGGATCTGATCGACTTCTGTTCGATCAATTCCGTAAAGGGTGCCTATGAGGAAGGAAAGCCATATGGACAGGGCTCCTTCGATGCGCTGAATTTCGGTATCGAGCTTGCAGCGAAGTATGGTTTCCCGGTACAGAGCTATGATGGTTATGTAGGTGTTGCAGATTTCGATGCATCGCTTCCGAGAAGCCTCGACATCCTCGCACATACGGATGTCGTACCGGCTGGCGAGGGATGGACCGTGACGGATCCGTTTACGCCGATCGTAAAGGATGGTCGTATCTATGGCCGTGGAACTTCAGATGATAAGGGACCGCTTCTCTGCGCACTGTATGCGATGCGTGCACTGAAGGAGACCGGGGTCGAGCTGAAGAAGGGCATCCGTCTCATCATGGGTGCAGATGAGGAGACCGGTTCCGGTTCGGATATCGCGAAGTACTATGCGACGGAGCCGGAGGCAGAGATGACCTTCTCCCCGGATGCAGAGTTCCCGCTCATTAATATCGAGAAGGGTCAGTTCCGTGGTACGATTTCGAAGAAGGTAGAGGAGTCTACAGCGCTTCCACGTCTCGTATCACTTCAGGCAGGTCTCGCACTGAATGCGGTTCCGCAGAAGGCAACCCTTCGCTTCGAGGGCCTCGACATGAATCTTGCAGAGGCAGCGATGAAGGAAGTCAGTGAAGCCTGTGGCGTAGAGTGCACACAGACAGGTGTGGATGAGATTACCATCATCGGCGTATCTGCACATGCATCTCTTCCGGAGGGTGGAAAGAATGCCGGTCTCGCAGCGATGATTCTTGCAACCAAGCTTCCGCTGGCAGCCTGCGCACAGCTCGATGCGATCAAGGAAATGCTGGAGATCTTCCCATGGGGTGAAACCGATGGTGAGCATCTCGGTATCAAGATGGAAGATGCAGAGTCTCATGCACTGACCTGCACACCGGATCTTTACCATGTGGATCCGACCTATGTAGAAGTGAAGTTCGACAGCCGTACGTCCGTGATGGCGACGAAGGAGAACTGCCAGGATGTCGCAGAGAAGACCGCACATGCACATGGCTTCGATTTCGAGACACCAGGTATGATCCCGCCACACAGAGTACCGGCGGACAGCGAGTTCGTACAGAAGCTGCTTCATGCATATGAGCACGTAACCGGTCTTCAGGGCGAGGCGATGGCGATCGGCGGCGGTACCTATGTTCATGATATCAAGAACGGTGTAGCGTTCGGCGCGGTTCTTCCGGGCATCGATACACGCATGCATGGTGCAGATGAGTTCTTCGATCTTGACAATATCGTGATTGCTACGAAGGTGTATGCGGAGGCAATCATCGAGCTCTGCTCATAATATATAAAGAAGTTTCAAAAATGAGTCCGCTATAGGTCGTGCCTATAGCGGACTATCATTATTTCGTATTTGCGTTGATGGAGTAGAAGTCGTAAACTGTGGAGCATAGTAAATAAACAGAGACGGCGAGTGAAAGACGTCGAACCCGCGGTCTCGGAAGGATGTAGTATGGCAAAGGGTGATAAGATCATCCGGTTGGTGAATATGGGTAAGACATTCCATACCTCGAGTGGAGATGTGAATGCACTGGATGACATCAATCTGGATATTCTGGAGGGAACGATACAGGGTATCATCGGTCTCTCGGGTGCGGGCAAGTCGACACTGGTCCGCTGTATCAATTATCTGGAAGTTCCGACGAGCGGACAGGTCCTCTTCGAGGGCAAGTCACTCGGAGATATGAGTGATAAGGAGGTCCGTGAGGCGCGTCGTAAGATGGGCATGATCTTCCAGCAGTTTAATCTGCTCGATCAGCGGAATCTTCTTCGGAACGTAACCTTCCCGCTGGAGATTGCCGGGGTCGAGAAGAAGCAGGCACAGGATCGTGCGATGGAGCTTCTGAAGCTGGTTGGACTGGAGGACAGGGTGAAGAACTACCCGTCACAGCTGTCCGGTGGACAGAAGCAGCGTGTTGCGATTGCGCGGGCGCTTGCGACGAATCCGAAGGTGCTTCTCTGCGATGAGGCGACATCGGCGCTGGATCCGAAGACCACAAAGCAGATCCTCGATCTTCTGAAAAAGATCAATCAGGAAATGGGCGTTACGGTCATCGTCATCACGCATCAGATGTCGGTCATCGAAGCCATCTGCGACAATGTCGCCATCATTGACCATAGTCACATCGCGGAAAGTGGTCCGGTATCGGAGGTCTTTAACAATCCGAAGACGGAGATCGGACGTCGTCTGATTCTCGGTGATGGAAACGCAAATGCGATTCAGCCGGTGAATTTCGGCGATAGTGAGAATCCGAAGATTCGTATCATCTTCGATGGCCAGAAGGCACATCGGCCGATTATTTCGGACATCGTGTTAAGCTGCAACGCACCGGTCAACATTCTCTTCGCAAACACGAAGGAAGTGGAAGGGAAGGCAGTCGGTCAGATGGTAGTGGAGCTTCCGGATAGTGTAGAAGAAGCAGAGCGCATCACGCACTATCTGAGAGCAAATGATATCCGCTTTGAGGAGGTGAAGTAAGATGGACGCATCATCTATTTCCATGTATCTGAAGGAAACCTGGGCAACCATTTATATGACCTTGATCTCAAGCAGTATTTCGTATCTGATCGGTATCCCGCTGGGCGTGATTCTGGTCGTGACGGATAAGGATGGCATCCATCCGATGACACCGGTACATACGGTGCTGGGCGTGATCATCAACATTTTCCGTTCGATTCCGTTCCTGATCCTGCTGGTGATGGTGCTTCCGCTTACGAAGATCCTCGTGGGCACCACACTTGGTCCGAAGGCCATCATTCCACCGCTGATCATCGCGTCGGCGCCGTACATCGGACGTATGGTGGAGTCGAGTCTGAAGGAGGTCAATGCCGGCGTCATCGAGGCAGCGAAGTCCATGGGCGCGACGAAC
>CAKQWR010000038.1 GCA_934279105.1 uncultured Oribacterium sp.
TAACACGTGCATTACAGGAATCCAGCTATGGACAGAAGTCATCCGAGGATTGCGCACAGGATGTCATCGATGCGATGAATAAAGAATTAGCAAAATAATAGAGCAACTATTTGAGTGAGCCTGCCGTATTATATGCGGCAGGCTTTACTGTTTTTTATCTTGAATGGCAGGGGGTACAGAGAATACTGGATACGGAAAGTGTATTTACTTCTTATTTGTGAAAGCAGAGTGGCCGAGCGGTTACAGATAAGCGATGAAAATCAGAACCTGGAACCAGAAGTCGCTATGGAGTTGCTATCGAGAGGATTGACGCTGTCTGTGGAAGTAGAACCATGCTAAAATAGATATATCTATAGAAAGCAGGTGACATTATGAAACGACTGATTGATTTACATATCCATCTGGATGGTTCGCTTCCGTACGAAACCGTCCATAAACTGATGAAGCAGGAGGGAATGCCGGCGAAGACCGATGCGGAGCTCTATCCGCTGCTTTCGGTGCCAGAGGACTGCCGGGATCTCAATGAATATCTGGAGAAGTTTGATTTTCCGCTTCAGCTCATGCAGAGCGCCGGAAACATTGAACAGATCGTGTATGAGCTTCTGACCGTACAGCGCGCGGAGGGCCTCGTGTATACGGAGATTCGTTTCGCCCCACAGTTCCACTGTCAGAAGGGGCTTACGCAGGAGGCGGTGGTGGAGGCGGCTGTAGAAGGACTTCATCGCTTCGAGAAGGAGCAGTACAGCTGTACCTGCGCGGAGACGACACCGGAGCTTCATGCAGGTCTTATCCTCTGTGCGATGCGTGGTGCCGATAATAAGGAAGCAAATCTGGAGACCGTTCGAGTGGCCGCGAAGCACCTCGGAAAGGGCGTGGTGGCGCTCGATCTTGCAGGCGCAGAGGCACTGTTCCCGACGCATGATTTCGAAGATGTCTTCGCACTGGCGCGTGCACTCGAGGTACCATTTACGATTCACGCCGGGGAAGCCGATGGACCGGATTCCATCCGCACCGCTCTCGCGTTCGGCGCCCGCCGTATCGGCCATGGCGTCCGCGCGCTCGAGGATGCCGCACTGGTGAAGGAACTCGCCGAAAAGCAGATCCCGCTGGAGTGCTGCCCGACCTCGAACCTCAATACGAAGATGTTCCCGGATATGGCGCATTACCCGCTTCGAGCATTGCTCGAAGCCGGCGTGAAGGCCACGGTCAACACCGACAACATGACCGTCTCTGATACCACGGAGTCGAAGGAGCTTGCGAAGCTCGAGCAGGCCATCGGCCTGACCGCAGCCGAGGAAAAGCAGCTTCTGCTCAATGCAGTCGATGCGATCTTCGGTGGCGAGGACGAAAAAGCACGGCTCCGGAAGCTGATTGCGGAGATGTGATCGTTTTAAACTGATTTCCTGAAACGGAAAAGTGGCACTGCAGGCAGTATCAATCTTGCCTGCAGTGCCACTTTTCATACTTTATGTTTACTTTTTTCGACCGAAGTTCTCATGCTCCTGTTCGCGGAACTTCTTATTCTTATGAAGATACGACTGGAAGGCCTGTCCGGTGTGCGTCCATACGCTTCGGAAGGACAGTCCGTTCTCACGGTCGCGTTTCGTCGGAAGGACAGTGGTGATGGCCAGTGCGATCAGTACACCGACACCGGTGTCGATGATACGGGCGATCGTGTATGGTACGACGCGTTCCTGGCCGACGGTGAACATCACGACGAAATAAACGACGGTGCCCGGCTGAATCGCAGAATCTGCACCGAGTGCCAGATTACAGAGAAGCACGAGACAAAGACCAATCACCATCCAAGCCCAGTCCGGTATACCGAAGAGCGGGTTCGTATAGAGTGTATAAAACGGGATGACCAGCAGACCGCCGACGAAGGTGCCGATGAAACGGTTGAAGCCATTATGGAATCCCTCTTCGAACTGGCTTCCGACACCGTAGACCGCACCGATCAGTGCGAAGCATGGATTTCGATCCTGGAACAGATACTCATAAATGATGGCGGTCGCCAGTACGACCAGTGCGCTGCGCCATACGCGATCGGTGATACGAGGAAAACGGAATTTCTGACGTGATGAGGTTTTCTGGCTGTCCTGCGCTTCTTCGTTTATGTTATGTATTTCCCGTACGCTCTGCGCATTCTCGTTGTTCAGAATCTCTGATATCTTTGGTGTTTCCTGTGCTTCCATCAGTGCGCTCCTTTCGCCGGATATTCATGATTTTCTATGATTTCATCCGCGATACGCGGTCTGATATCGTTTGGGAATATCGATCCTTTTAAATATATGGGCTTGCTAAAAGTGCGTCAATCACTCTACAGTTCTAAATGGGATACAATGTGCATTGTTCGCTTTTTCGTCCAAAAAGACAGCACCCGGAATCCGTCGATTCTGGGTGCTGCGTGATGGAAGTATGAAAAACAGAAAGAATTCGATTAGCATGCAAGTTTCATGAAGAAACCTGCCTTCTGAAGTGCCGGGCGAAGTGCTGCATACACGGCCACGGAAACGATGAGCGATACGACCGCGTTGATCGTGGTTGCGACGAAGTTGATCTTCAGAGACAGCTCTGCTGCCGGCTTTCCGAGAATCAGAATCTTGTACCAGTAGCCGATGATCGGATCTGCGAACATGTTGAAAACCAGCCCACAGGCAGCGGCGATGATGGTCCAACGTAAAATATGCTTCGGGTCATCACTCTTCGTGATACCGCCGATCTTGTGTGCGACGAAGCCGGTGATGAGACCGATGAGCAGCTTACAGAAGAGTGTCTTCGGTACGAGTGGAGCATACACCGGATCGAGTAAATCACCGATGCTCATACCGATGGCGCCGGCGAGGCCGCCGAGTGGGCCACCGATGATGAACGCGCCGAGAACGACGACAGCGTTTCCGAGGTGGATGGATGTCATATCTGCACCTACAGGAATCTTGATCTGCAGGAAAGTAAAGACAGAATAGGATAGAGCTGCGAACAGTGCAGCAAGTGCGAGCTTATAGGTTTTTGATGTTTTCATAATGATGCCTCCTCCGTGTGGGTTCAAGCAATTTCTTGCTCTGTCTTGCATTATAGGGTAGTGCTGATGATATAGTAACTACCAGATAATGATTATTTTATATAACCAGATCTCTCGCCTGTATTGATATAAAATGCATTTATATCTGACTCCAAACAGCAAGTATTATACAATACCAGATGCGGGTGCTATGATTTCACCATCAGCGGAAGGAACTACAGAAACTGATGAACTTGAAGAAAGAACATCGGAATTTCAGAACCCCGATGCGAAGTGCAGAAGCTCCTGAATCATGAGGAGAGTCCAGGTAGCCAACGCAGATAGGAGAGCGCAGCCGAGCTGCAGAAGGAGAAACGCCATGCCAAAGAAGCCATATGTAGATAGAAATTACGGATTTGATACCAAAGCCATCCATGTAGGACAGGAAAACCCGGATCCAGCCACCGGTGCAAGAGCGGTTCCGATTTATCAGACCAGTGCATTTGTATTTAACGATGCCGATCATGCAGCAGCACGTTTCGCACTGAAGGATGCGGGTAACATCTATGCACGATTGACGAACCCGACCGAGGATGTCTTCGAGCAGAGAGTCGCCGCACTCGAGGGGGGTGTCGCCGCACTCGGTGTAGCATCCGGTGCAGCAGCGGTTACCTATGCGTTTAAAGCAGTCGCACATGCCGGCGACCACATCGTTTCCGCGAAGAACATTTATGGCGGAACCTACAACTATCTCGCACATACCTTTACAGATTACGGTGTAACCACCAGCTTCGTGGACCCGTACAACTACGAGGAAGTGGAGGCAGCCATCCAGCCGAACACGAAGGCACTCTATGCAGAGACCCTCGGCAACCCGAACGGTGAGGTCCTCGATCTCGACAAGTGGGTAGAGATTGCACACAAGCATGACCTCCCACTGATCATCGACAACACCTTCGCAACGCCGGTACAGATTCGTCCGATCGAGCACGGTGCAGATATCGTCGTTCATTCTGCGACGAAGTTCATCGGCGGTCATGGAACCACCATCGGCGGTGTCATCGTGGATGCTGGAAAGTTCAACTGGAATCAGCCGGAGAAGTGGCCATGGCTTGCGACGAAAAACGAGTCCTACCACGGTGTTACCTTCGCGACTGACTGTGCACCGGCCACCATCGCTACGTATCTTCGTGCCATCATCCTTCGTGATGAAGGTGCAACTCTCGCACCGCTCAACGCATGGCTGCTTCTGCAGGGCCTCGAGACACTGTCTCTCCGCGTAGAGCGCCACACCGAGAACGCACTGAAGGTCGTCGATTATCTCTCGAAGAATCCGCATGTTGCCTACGTTTCTCATCCGGCAGCGTCGAAGGATCCGGTGCAGCAGGCACTTTATAAGAAGTACTATCCGAACGGCGCCGGTTCCATCTTTACCTTCGATATCGATGGTGACGAGCAGACCGCCAAGGATTTCATCGATAACCTCGAGCTCTTCTCGCTGCTGGCCAATGTTGCCGACGTAAAGTCTCTGGTCGTACACCCGGCAACCACTACCCACGCAGAGTGCAACGACGCAGAGCTGGCTGATCAGGGCATCAAGCGGAACACCATCCGTCTCTCCATCGGTATCGAGAACGCAGAAGACATCATCGCTGACCTCGACCGTGCATTTAAGGCCGTATTCGCAGACTGATAAAATTTTATAACACAGATCATTTCGTGAACCGGAAGCCCAGGCTTCCGGTTTTTGTTTCGTCATAACCGTTCATTTACCTTGGCTTTGCTGGGGGGATATATCATACATGGCAGAATTTGCGGAGACTTGCTTGGATTGTGAAATTGTGCAACAGTCTGTTGCACAATTTTTATTTCAACCAATGTACTGAAAAATGTACCTACCCATGTGCTATCATAGAGCTATCAGAAATAAGGCAGGTGACTTATGAGCTTACGTTTCATTTTCGGCGCGAGTGGCGCTGGTAAAACCGAATACCTTTTACAGTATTTTCTGAAGCACGCCCCGGAGAATTTTCGGAAGAACTGGTTTCTCATCGTGCCGGAGCAGGATACACTGACGATGCAGAAGAAGATTCTTTCGCATCCGGCGAATCAGGGCGGCGGAATATTAAATATCGATGTACTGAGCTTCGACCGTCTGGCGTATCGTGTTTTCGAGGAGCTTCGCCTTCCGACGATGACCATCATCGATGATACGGGAAAAATCATGATTCTTCGCTCCGTGACGGAGAAGATCCGGGGAAAACTGCGCCTGTATCAGCGGGAGCTGAATAAGCCGGGCTTTCTCGAGCGTCTGAAGTCTCAGATTTCCGAATTCTATCAGTACCATATCACACCGGAGATGCTGGATCTCGTGGCAGAGCATGCGGATTCTCAGTATACGCGAAGTAAGCTGCAGGACATCGCCCTGATCTATGAGCATTTTCAGAACTATATGGAAGAGCATGGTTATCATACGCAGGAGGAAATCCTCGATCAGCTGTATGCACATCTTCCGGAGTCTACCCTGCTTCAGAATGCCGTGGTGGCCTTCGATGGTTTCACGGGATTTACACCGATCCAGCTTCGGATTCTGGAGGAAATCCTGCCGGTAGCAGCAGAGACCCTCGTGAGCTGTGAGGTGAGTCTCGACGCGCGGGATTCGATTTATGAAGTGCGTGGACCGGAGGATCTTTTCTACCTTTCACGGCAGACCGTAGCGAAGCTGACGAAGATGGCGTCGGATCTTCGGATTCCTGTAGTGCCGGCCATCGATATAAATCGTTTCGATGCACGAAGTGGTGAGGAGCGGGAAGCGGATGCGGTACTGCCACGCTTCGAGAAGGCTTCTGCGCTTGCAACCATCGAAAAGCGCCTCTATCGCTTCGATGCAACCACAGAAAAAACCGTACCGGATGCGTCGCTTATTATCCGGGAAGCGTCGGACCTTCGACAGGAGGTCGAAGCGATGGCGAGCAGCATCGAGGAGGCCGTGCGACGGGATGGACTTCGGTATCAGGACATCGGCATCATCCTGACAAATCCGGAAAATTACCGGGATATCGTCTATAAGGTGTTTTCCGAGGCACAGATTCCGTACTTTTTCGATGATCCGGCGAGTCTTCTGGATTCTCCGTATGCGGAGCTGATGCGTGCGGCACTGGAGGCGGTCGATCGAAACTTTACCTTCGATGCGGTACTTCGTTTTCTGCGTGCGCTACCGGCGGTGACAGCGGAAAAAGAGCAACATATCGATCGAATGGACAATATCCTTCGCGCCACCGGTATGCGTGGTGCGTCGAAATTTGAAGCGGTCTGGAAGGAAGAGGATGGATCGGAAGGGGAGCGGGAGCAGCTTCGTCAGGAACTGCTTCTGCCGCTTCTGCATCTTCGTGAACATACCAGTGAGCGTGGAGCGACCGTGGCGACGCGGGTGGCGGCGCTTCAGAGTCTGATGACGGAAATTGCGGCAGCAGATGCCATGTCGATGCTGGCGACGTCCCTTCGGGAGCAGGGCGATCAGAACCGCGCGGAGGCACTGGAAGAGAGTGTAAAGGCGATCGATGAGGTGCTGGAAAAATTATGCTCACTGCTCGGGGATGCGCATATGTCACGTACGGAGTTTCGTGATGTATTCGATGCGGGCCTTCGTCAGGCCTCGGTGCGGGTGATTCCGGCGACCATCGATCAGGTTGTCATCGGTGATCTCACACGTTCCCGTTTCTCGAATCCACGCCTTTTCTTCGTGGCGGGACTGACGGCGGATGAGGTGCCGAAGGCAGAAGCCGATACGAAGATGCTGACAGATCGGGATCGCCATCTGTTTAAGGACGTAGACATTGAACTCGCCCCAGACCGGGTGGAGACGGCACTGGTGCAGCGCTTTTATATTTACCGTGCACTTCTGAATCCATCGGAGCGGCTGGTGCTCAGTTACGCACTGAAGGGGCGGGATGGCAAGGGCAGTCGCCCGTCGGGGCTCATCAAGGACATCCGCGAGATGTTCACGGAGCTTCCGATCGAGAAGCTTCGCGCACAGATGCCGGGAGCCTATACGATGAAGGAAGCTGAGCGCTACATCGCAGAGGCGATGCAGGAGCTGGAAAGCATGGTTGCCGCGCTGCATATAGAAGAAGAGGAGAATCGACAGGCGGACGGCGACAGGCACATAGTTGGAGAAGCGCCTGCGAATCTGTATACAGAGGGGCAGGCCAATGCAGACGATCGGAAGGAAAGTACGGCGAAGCATCATCGTGCCGATCGGAAGCTGTCGAGACTTCTCGAGTACCTCGCGATTCTCGATCGGGATCCGGCACAGCATGCGAAGGCGCAACAACTGATGGAGGCGGCATTTACACATTATGAAGAAACGATGCTTTCGAAAAAGCTGGCATCGGAGCTTTATGGTGCACGTCTGATGGGCTCCATCACGCGTCTCGAGAACTACAGTCAGTGTGCCTACCAGCATTTCCTTCGGTATGGGCTTCGCTTACAGGAGCGCGAGAGCTTCGATCTTCAGATGTATGATATCGGAAATCTCTACCATGGCGCCATCGAGCAGAGCTTCCGGAAAACGCTGGAAGGAAAGAAAAAACTGGAGGAGCTTGGCGAGGAGGAGCTTCGTGTGCTGGCGGAGCAGAGCGTTTCGAATGTGTCTGCAAGCTACCATCATGGCCTTTTGATGGATACGGCGCGGAACCAGTATCTCGTTCGGAAGGCGACGGATATTACACGGACGACACTGTGGGCACTGGCGGAGCAGCTTCGCCGTGGCGAGTTCCATGTGGCCGGACTGGAGAAAAACTTCGATTATATCCGGGATGGCATGCGGCTGACCGGTCGAATCGATCGTGTCGATATCGCGGAAGATGAGGGCCATGTATATGTGAAGGTCATCGATTATAAGTCCGGAAAGACGAGCTTCGATCTGACCCGCGTGTACAACGGAAACCAGCTGCAGCTGACGACCTATCTGAACGTGGCGATGACAGAATATCAGAATCGCTATCCGGAGAAGGAAATCATCCCAGCTGCTATGTTCTACTACCGTATCGATGATCCGGTACTTGATTATGATGCGGAGGAGGGGGAACAGGAGCGTGCGCAGGCACGTCTTAAGAAGCTGATGGTAGACGGACTCGTAAACACGGAGCTGCCGGTTGTACGGAAGCTGGATCGGGAAATCGAGAAGGCATCGGATATCCTGCCGGTGACGATGAAGGCGGGTGCTGTCGATGAAACGAAGAAGAATGTAGCGTCGACGAAGCGCTTCCAGGATCTCGGGCATTTCGTCGATCGAACGATGCAGCGCTTCGCACAGGAAATCAAGGACGGCCGGATCGAAATCGATCCGCTGAGAATCAGTACGGATACGACGGCCTGCAGCTGGTGTCCGTATCATAGTATCTGCCGCTTCGATCCGCGTATCGATGGGTATGTATACCGGAGTGGAACGAAGCTTTCCGCAGAGGATATCTGGAACGAAATTTCACCAGAGGAGAAGAGTGATGCAGTGGACGACTGAACAGGAAAAGGTAATCAATCATAAACAGGGGGATCTGCTGGTAGCGGCAGCTGCCGGCTCCGGAAAGACGGCCGTACTCGTACAGCATGTTATTTCACGCATCATGGATCCGGAGGATCCGGTGAAGCTTTCGGAGATGGTCATCATGACCTTCACAGAAGCGGCGGCGCAGGAGATGCGGGATCGTATCAAGTCTGCACTCGAGGAGAAGCTGCGGGAGCATCCCGAGGATGCGGCGCTGATTCGCGAGGCCGGCAGTATTCAGAATGCCAGCATTTCGACGATCGACGCGTTCTGTAAGCATTTCATCACGGAAAACTACGCGGCGATCGACCTGGACCCGGGCTTTCGTATGGGGGATCAGGGAGAACTGAAGCTTCTGCAGGGGGATATCCTCGAGGATATGCTGGAGGAGGAGTATGCCGAGGGCGATGCGGACTTCCTGCACTTCGTCGATACCTTTGCACATGGGAAGACCGACGCCGGTGTAAGTGATCTGATTCTGAAGCTCTATGAGGATGCCGCTTCGCATCCATGGCCGGAGGAGTTTCTCGATGCCTGCCTCGCAGAGGGAGATGCGGATGGAAAAGAGTTCATGTTCCGGCAGATGTCGGTCCGCCTCCGTGATGATGCGGATCGGATGGCGTATGCCTTCTCCATCTGCATGGAGCCGGATGGGCCGGAAAGCTATGCGGACCATGTCGGTGCGGAGCTGCAGGCGCTGAAGCGTGCGGCAGATGCCGAGAATCTCGAGGAGCTGATTACCCGGACACGTGCGATCCGTTATGATCGTATGAAACCGACGAAGTCACCGCGCAAGGGACAGGTAACGACGATTCGTGATGCAGTGAAGAAGGATACGAAGGACATCGCATCGCTGAATGTCGTGATGGATCCGACACTGGTAGCACAGATGGAAGATGGAATTCGGAGCAGCATTCGTGGTCTCGTGCGGCTTACGAAGAAGTTTACCCAGCGTTATCAGGAGGAAAAAGAACGACGGCACATGCTGGATTTCAGTGACCTCGAGCATAAGGCACTGGAGATTCTGTATACTACCGAGGAAGACGGTACCCGTCATCCATCGATGATTGCAGACGACACAGCACGGCGCTATCGTGAGATTCTGGTGGATGAATACCAGGATTCAAACTTCGTGCAGGAGGAACTGATCCATGCACTTTCGGCGGAGCGTTTCGGACGACCGGATGTGTTCCAGGTCGGTGATGTAAAGCAGTCCATCTACAGCTTCCGTCAGGCACGACCGGATCTCTTCTTAATGAAATATCAGGAGGCGTCCTATCCGAAGATCGAGCTCAGTAAAAACTTCCGAAGCCGGGGTGAAGTGGTGCGGGCAGTCAATCACGTGTTCCATCGCATCATGCGTCCGTCGCTGGGCGGCATCGATTATAACGAGAAGGTGGCGCTCCACTATGGCTACCCGAAGGTGCCGGAAAGCGAAGCGCCGGATCCACGCTATCAGTCTGAGCTTCTCCTGCTGGAGGTCTCAAAGGAGATGTCCGAGGACCTGTTCGAAGCGCAGATGTCGAAGGCTGAGGCGGAGGCACACATGATCGCCGCCCGGATTCAGAAACTCCACGCAGAGGGCGTATCCTATCGCGACATCGTGATTCTGCTTCGCTCACCAGGTTCCTGGGCGGATACACTGGTGGAAATCCTCGGCGCGGATGGTGTGCCGGCGTACTGCACCAGCAACGAGGGCTACTTCAATACCGTCGAGGTAGAGACCGTGCTGGCGCTCCTCAATGTCATCGATAATCCGCAGCAGGATATCCCGCTTGCGGCGGTGATGCATTCGCCGATCTATCAGTTTACAGATGAAGACCTGGCGGCACTGGTGACCGCTTTCGGCTCCCTGCGGGGCGCTCTGCCACGCATCGAGGGAGGCGCGACGCGTCCGGTTCTTTCAGCGGCACTGCAGTCGAAGCTCGACCACTTCTGTGCGGATCTTCAGCATTATCGTGCGATGTCTCACTACCTGTCCATCCACGAGCTTCTGTATCGTATCTTCGATGAAACGGGGTACTACAACTATGCATCGGCGATGCCAGCCGGCAAACGTCGGAAGGCAAATCTCGATGCGATGATCGATATGGCGCTTTCGTTTGAGAAAATCTCCTACAAGGGCCTGTTCGACTATATCCGTTATATCGAGAAGCTGAAAAAGTACAACAGTGATCAGGGCGAAGCGACGGTATTTTCCGATCAGGATGATCTCGTACGCATCATGTCCATTCACAAATCGAAGGGGCTTCAGTTCCCGGTGGTCTTCCTCTCGGGGCTGAGCCGGAAGTTTAACAAGCGTTCACTCAGTGAATCCGTACTGGTGGATGCAGAGCTCGGCATCGGCTGTGATTATGTGGACCTCGAAAATAAGGTGAAGATTCCGTCTCTGAAGCGGGCGGCGATTCGAAAGAAACTGGAAACCGACCAGCTCGGTGAGGAGCTTCGTGTACTGTATGTTGCGATGACGCGTGCAGAGGAGAAGCTGATTCTGACCGGTACGACCGGCAATCTCGAAAAGCTGCTGGCGAAATATCCGGATGCCGGTGCACCGCTCTCCGGTACACAGCTCCAGACGGCAACCTGCTATCTCGACTGGATCATGATGGCGGAGGGTGCAGAGAACCTGCTTCGCACCGGTACCGACCGTGGTGCCATCGAGCTGTCGGAATATACACTTCAGGATATTCATCTCGCAGCAGAACAGAGTGCACTCCATCATCTCCGTCTTCAGACGCTGCTGAAGGGGGCGGTCGCTTCCGTGGATAAACACGCCCCTTCCTACGAATATGCGGTACAGGAACTGTCCTATCGCTACCCACATGAGGCTGCAACGCGGCTCTATCCGAAGCACTCCGTATCCGAAATCAAGGAAACGGAAATCAGGCAGTTTGAGGAAGAACATAAGCGGTCCGGTCGGGAGCATTGGCATATTACGGCGGATCATACAGAAACCGATCCATCCGGTCTGGTTGCGCAGCCACCGGTGAACTATCAGGAAAAAGCCGGTGCAGATGTCGGCGATGCCTATCACCACGCGCTGGAGAAGTACGACTATCGGGAGGCACCGGAGCAGTTCATGGAGCAGCTTCGGCGGAAGCTTCCGGAGGCAGAGGTGAAGCTGATCCATCCGAAGCGTTTTGAAGCCTTTCTGGCGTCACCGCTTGCGGAGCGATTCCGGAAGGCACAGGCGGCCGGTGCGCTCTATCGGGAACAGCATTTTATGAAACAGGTAGCGAATGATTACCTTTTCCCGGGCAGTGAGACGTCGGAGCCGGTGATCCTGCAGGGTATCATCGATGCGTTTTTTATCGAGGACGGAGAGATCGTTCTCGTAGACTATAAGTCTGATCATGTCCGGGAGGCGGGAACGCTGATCGGACGCTATCAGAAGCAGCTCGAGCTTTATGCGGAAGCCCTCGAGAAAATCACGGGCCTTCCGGTGAAGGAAAAACTGATTTACTCCATCATCCTCGAGAAGACGATTTCTGTCGATGGAGCCGAAGCGATGTGAGAAAGCGATTTTCATAAGCATAAAAAGACCAGACGGGCATTCACTCGTCTGGTCTTTTGGTTGCTTAAATTTTTCGGATATATGGTCATGGATCGGAAGGGTGATGCTTCCATCGGGCACCGGTTCCAGCGTCAATTTGCGGGGCGTCACGATACCTGGTGCAGAGCCAGTCGCCCATCGGGTGTCGGTACCGTAAGGTCGATCAGGCTTCGGACGCAGTGTCCTCTTCCTCTGCGAGGATGATTTCCTTTGCGTACGGGAGCGTCTGGATCCAGTCACAGAAGGTATGCCACTCGTCGAGCTTGTGATTCTTCCGCGCGAAGTAGATGTTGATCAGTGTCTCATAGTTGAGGGAGATGGTACGCATCTGATTGTAGGATTCCGGAATCATCTCGATGAGATTATACCAGTCAGCCTTGTCCTTGCCGTTCTCCATATAGCGGAGGCGGATCTTCTCGATTTCGTCGATGTAGGTCTTCATGATTTCGAGTGCATCGTCGGTCAGATGATCATGAGAGAAGTCCTCAAGCTCGATCGGCTTACTGTGGATCTTATGCATCGTGGAGGTGGAGTTTGCCACGGTTGCTACCTTATAGGTATCATATTCCTTCCACCAGTAGAGCGGTGCAGTGACATCACAGCAGACGAAAATCTGGCGGACATATTTCCGGTGATCGGAGCCTGCGAGACGAAGACGCTTCGCAAGGGAAAGATCATTCGGCCCCAGCACATAATTCCCATCTTCGTCATAGAAGCTGTCGGAGCGAGCCCAGGAGTTCATCGGATTCCGGGCACCGCGCATCGCATTTTCCAGATTCATCACGGAAGTTCTTTCGATTTTTAACATGAATACCTCTTTCTTCTGTATATGGAATCGTTCATCTTTTTTGCATCAGCTCTTCTATATTAACAGATATTCTTCGGAAACGGCAGGGAAAATGCAGCTGTACCGCATGAAAATTACTGAAATCAGTGAATTGTCAGTGAATCGACGAAAATAACAGGTTTCGAACGAAAAAATATCGTTTCACATCAATTTTGTATACTTGCTCAAAGATACGAAAAAAATATGTTAATTTTTTACCAAATTATGCTTTCGCCATTGATATTAATTAAGCACAATGTTATAATGTTTGCAAATGTTAAAGAAATAACAAGCTTCGACATCCTGATATTTCATCAGTGTATGCGACAGAAGCTTGTCAGAAAAGAAAGAAGGAATATAGTATGGCAAGATTTTGTTTACCAAGAGACCTCTATCATGGTAAGGGTGCATTAGCAGAGCTCAAGAACCTCAAGGGTAAGAGAGCGATGATCTGCGTTGGTGGTGGATCCATGAAGCGTTTCGGTTTTCTCCAGAGAGCAGAGGAGTACCTGAAGGAGGCTGGCTTCGAGGTTCAGCTTTTCGAGGGTATCGAGCCGGATCCATCCGTAGAGACTGTTATGAAGGGTGCAGCAGCCATGATCGAGTTCCAGCCAGACTGGATCATCGCAATGGGCGGTGGATCACCAATCGATGCTGCAAAGGCTATGTGGATCAAGTATGAGTATCCAGATTGCACATTCGAGGATATGTGTAAGGTATTCGGTATTCCGGAGCTTCGTCATAAGGCACACTTCTGTGCTATTTCCTCTACTTCCGGTACAGCAACCGAGGTAACTGCATTCTCGATCATCACAGACTATCAGAAGGGAACCAAGTACCCGATCGCTGACTTCGAGATCACTCCGGATGTTGCAATCGTAGATCCTGACCTTGCAGAGACCATGCCGAAGAAGCTGGTTGCGCATACTGGTATGGATGCGATGACACACGCAATAGAGGCATATGTTTCTACAGCAAACTGCAACTACACCGATCCGCTTGCTATCCATGCAATCGAGCTCATCCAGGCAAACCTTGTAAAGTCTTACAACGAGGATATGGCTGCACGTGACATCATGCATGATGCACAGTGCCTCGCTGGTATGTCCTTCTCGAACGCTCTGCTTGGTATCGTTCACTCCATGGCACACAAGACCGGTGCTGTATTCGCTGATTACGGCGCACACATCATCCACGGTGCTGCAAACGCTATGTACCTTCCGAAGGTTATCGCTTTCAACGCAAAGGACGAGACCGCGAAGAAGAGATATGGTGTCAT
>CAKQWR010000039.1 GCA_934279105.1 uncultured Oribacterium sp.
TCCGTGACCGTGAGCTTATCGAGGTCCTCCAGCTGAAAATCACGCGGAGAGTAGTCCTTATAGAGCGGGTTTTCATGGATAAGAAACTGAAAGAAGATTTTCAGATCACGTGCATAGGCGATGCGGGTACGGGAACTCGTCGTCGTTTCGATGCCACGGAAATACATCGTGCAGAAATATGGAAGCTCATCGAGTAATTCGCGAAGCTTTTTGGTGTTGTCACGATCGATCTGTTCATAGTATTTTAAAGCCATAAGAATACCTTCTGTAAATTAGTGAGCGAATGTCTGCATCTGCAGATCGCGTTCATGCATCGCGCGAAGAAATAAATATCCACCGGATATATTATAAATGCTTGACCACAGACATGATAAATAGAATATATATATTTATATATTCAGGGGCAGCGGGCCGGAACCCGGGCATCCGTGCAGCAGAGCGCCCGGCCACTGCACAATCTACATTATTGCGCATAACCATAGTTTAACGCAATAATACAGATGAATCAAGCACATTATGGAAATCTTGTCATTTTAACCTCTACCTGTACAATGAACGCACCTCCTCTCTGCAAAATGGGTATAAAAATTGCCCGGCATTTCTGCCGAGCATAGAAAACAGTAACACCCCATAAACTGTAATCAAGTGTTTTAATGCGTCCCTACGAATTCCGCTACGAGCTTGTTGAACTTGTCTGCTTCGTCCCAGAACAGCATGTGTCCGGAATCCTCGAAGAACACAGTCTTCGCACCCGGAATGTTCTCACCTACCCAGGCGCTGCCATGCCAGTCGAACACCTGACTCTGTCGTGCGACACAAACCAGCGTCGGCAGCTTGATGTGTGGAATAAAGTCACGCCAGTCGAGGTTCGTATGATCGCGCATAATTTCGATCCGCGCGTACGGAGGGCACTTGTTCGCCTCGGCCGCCAGCATTGCCCCATCCTCCGGGTCTGGTGCATGATGCAGGCATCCGGTGATGAGTCCGGCTGCGGAGCCCACCGGATCCGCCTGGATACCACAGCACAGCCGGATAAATGTCTCCACATCGTAACAGCTCTTCTGTCCCCACTGCCAGTCCGGCCCCACGTACTGTGCCGGCGACTGATCCACGCAAACAAGCCCACTCAGCCGGTCCTCGCCGAACAGCTCGATATAGCTCCACCAGATTGACGCTCCCATCGACCAGCCGAGTCCCGTGACATCCTGGAGATCCAGATGCTCCAGCAGATTTCTCACGTCCATCGCATATCTCGAAATCCTGTGACTATGCATCACCTTCTCCGACTCGCCATGGGCCCGAAGGTCCATCGTAATCACCTTACACGACTTCGCAAGCTCCTCCACGTTCTTCTTCCAGAACTTCGTGGAGCAGGTCCAGCCCGGCAGCATCAGCAGCGGTCGTCCCTCGCCCCTCACCTCATAATAAATCTCGACACCATCATTGGTACGAAACGTGCTCATGTTAAAACCTCCTTATCACGAACGATATTTGATACCACTATTCTACCATAATTTTCTCGCCCGTGAAGTCCATGGCTGACTCATCCTAAGTCGTTTTGTTACTGTTCACTCGTGGCTCGGCGGACGGCTGTCGAGCCACACCTTGACTTAACTACGAGTGAACAGTAACGATTTTCCTTCATCACCTGTCAAGCATCCTTCATCTGATTCAACTCTTCCGCATCCGAAACCGCGGCAACGCACGTTTTAAAAAAGTGACCAAACATATTTGTGTACCTCCCAAATTTTCGAACACTGATTCTATATATAATAATACTCTAAAACCGCATACGGATGTTGAAGTTTGAGGATTTAACATAGAAAAGCACAAAGTATAAACCATAAATGTTCGTAAATACGTCATTTGTGGTTTTCTACTTTGTGCTAAATCAAGTGAATGTGCGCTATTTTAGATAATCTTCGCGATGAACTCTGAAGCTATCTTTATGCTGTACGAAGGTTCCATATTAATTCGATTTTCGCCAGGTTCTCGGCAGGAATAAAAGCATCATCGGTAGAATCTCCAGTCTACCGGCGAGCATATCGAAGGTCAGGACGATTTTACTAAAATCGGAATATGCGCCGAAATTACAGGTTGGACCTACGGCTGCGAGGCCCGGACCGATGTTGTTAAAGGTCGCTGCAACGGCTGAGAAATTCGTCGTAAAATCGAAATTATCCGCACATGCGATCAAGAATACCGAAACCATGAAAATGACGACATACATAATCAGATAACAGTTTACGGAACGCACGACGCTGTGTTCCAGACTCTTCTTCTCGAGACGAATGTGCTTGACGGCTTCCGGGTGTACCAGTACGAGGAGTTCCTTACCGATTTCCTTCACCATGATGATGAGTCGTGAAACCTTGAAACCGCCGCCCGTAGAGCCTGCGCAGGCACCGGTGAACATAAGGAAGAGGATCAGCATCTGGCTCGCCTGTGGCCATGTCGCAAAATCCAGCGTCGAGTAACCGGTGGTCGTGATGATCGCACCGACGGTAAAGAAACTGTGGTGAAGTGCATACAGGAAGTCACCGCCGTACATTTTTACGATGTTAAATGCAAAGAAAAATGTACTGAATGTGACGATACCGAGGTATACGCCTGCTTCCTCACACTGAAACGCATCCTTAAATTTCCGCTTCTGCATCAGATAGTAGACATTGAAATTCACACCGAACATGATCATCGATACAGTGATCAGGAACTGGCTGAACATGCTGTAATCAGCCATACCGGAGTTACGTACGGCAAATCCGCCAGTACCGGCACTACCGAAGGCGATACAGATCGAATCATAAATGCTCATGCCACTCAGAAGGAACAGGACGATCCAGATAACCGTCAGTGCAGCATAAATCTTGTACAGGGCTTTTGCGGTATCTGCGACACGTGGAACGATCTTGCTGACATCCGGTCCCGGGGACTCGGCCTTCATGATCATCATATTATAACCACCGCCGAGCGGCAGAATCGTCAGCACCAGTACGAGAACACCCATGCCGCCGACCCAGTGGCTAAAGGAACGCCAGAAAAGAAGTCCCTTGCCGAGGTGCTCGACCTCAGCGAGAATCGAGGCACCGGTCGTCGTAAAACCGGATACGATCTCGAAAACGGCATCGATATACGATGGAATCGTACCCGTCAGATAAAACGGTAAGGCACCGATCAGTGACATGACGATCCAGCTCAATGCACAGATGACGAAACCCTCACGTGCATAATAATCGGTACGTTTGGGTCCCTTCATCGTGACGAGTGTTCCGATGACGAGCGCAAGTACAGCAGACACAGCGAGCGCCTGCACGGCCCAAAACTCCTGATAAACGAGTGCACAGATGATTGGCAGGATCATGATGCCTGCCTCGAGCTTCAGAACCCATCCGAGCACGTAAACAATCATACTAAAGTTCATTTCCCGAATGCTCCTTATGCAAGAATATCCTTGAGATCGTTGAAACCGGTGTTGGTGGTAATGACGATGACACTGTCGCCCGGCAGCATGAAATCAGAACCACGCGGAGTGATGATCTGATTCTCACGAACGATGGCTGCAATCAGGACATTCTTCTTAAATGTCAGATCTGCGAAGGTATGATTGCAGAGGGCCGGATCATTGCCCACCTTAAACTCGAGGGCCTCTGCTCTTCCATCCGCAATCTTATACAGGGTCTCGACGTTTGAGCCCTCGGAGTTCTTCAGTGCGCGCACATACTGTACGATGTGATCTGCGATGATCTGCTTCGGGTAGATTACGGAACCGAGGTTCATCTCGGAAGTAACGTTCTCGAAGGCGATACGGTTGATTTTCGTAATCAAACGTGCGTTCGATAATTTGCCGGCATAGAGAGAAAGCATGATGTTCTCCTCGTCGAAACCGGTCAGTGAACAGAATGCATCGGTTTTTTCGATGCCTTCGCGAATCAGGAGATCCTGATCGGTACCATCACCGTTGATGATGGTCGCATCTGGGAATTCACCGGCGAGATACTCGCAGCGATCTCGATCGTGATCGATCACCTTCAGCTTGCACTTCATATGGGAGTCGTGCATGTATTTGGCGATGTAGTAGGTGACCTTGCCGCCACCGACGATCATACAGCTTCGAATCGGCTTGTAATCGATGCCAAGCTGCTTTACGAATTCATTTGACTGCTCCGCACTTGCGATATAGCTGATGACATCGCCCTCCATGAGTGCATCGTTACCACTTGGGATGATGACCTGATCGCCACGCTCGATGGAGCAGATCAGGACATTGACCTTCAGAATACGTGGGATATCATACATCTTGATGCCGACGATGTTGCTGTTCTCCGGCACCTTTACACGAATCAGATCGATCTTACCACGGGAGAAGCTGTCGATTTTCATAACCGATGGGAAACGAAGAAGACGCTCGACCTCCTTCGCTGCTGCCATCTCCGGGTTAATAACCATCGCGAGGTTCAGCTCGTCACGAAGATAAGTAATCTCATCCTTATACTCCGGATTACGAATACGCGCGATGGTATTACAGTTACCTTCCTTCTTTGCAATCAGACAGCACAACATGTTGATTTCATCCGAGTCCGTGGCCGCAATCAGAACATCTGCATTCTTGACGCCTGCCTCCTGCTGAATCGCCAGCATGGCGCCGTTTCCGTTGATACCCATGACATCCAGTGAATCTACCGCATGTCGAAGAACCTTTTCGTTATTATCGATAATCGTAACGTTATGGTTCTCCTTGTTCAGCTGTTTTGCGAGAGAATATCCCACCTTACCACAGCCAACAACAATAATGTTCATAGCTCTAAGCTCCTCCATCGTCTATAGAACGTCATCCGTGTCGACCGGCATCCATCGTAAAAGGATGTCCGTACGATCCGCACACGCGGTTCGGGTCAAGGGATGTCTGCACCATCTTCATCTGCCGATCCGGCGCGATCCCGCTCATCGAGATCCCGCTGCAGCGGCTCCAGGTAATGCACAAACATGTCTTTATGAGATCGAATAATATAGTTCTGATCGATCTCCTGAATATTAAAGGATTTCTTACCGCCGTTCTGCATACGGTTCCAGAAATACTGAATATCCCGGAAGGGAATGTAATACATCTCCTTCCGGGTCGTAAATGAAAGAATAATGAAACTGATTCCGCCCTGTTCTTCGAAGGCACGCATGAAGCGTACCTGATGCGGATGAAGATTCTGCAGTGGCCAGAAACTGGTTGCACACTCCTTCGCATCGAAGCAGACGGGGATACCCTGTACGAGGCCAATGTAGTCGACCGTGGACTTCTGATCGAAGTATGCCAGTGTGATCTGCGTATGGTCCTCATTCATGTTGATCGGCGTGATCGGCGTCGGAATCTTCTGCACGACCGCGAGCTTCTTTTCGAGATAAGCCTCATTCGTGCGGTTGATCAGCTCTTCCAGCTGTGAACCGCGGAGTCCGCGGGACTTCCAGGTGCCCATCAGTTCTTGGTATGGCTCTCATTCAGCCAGGATTCCCAGCTCTGTACCATCGCATCCTTGTCATCGAAGTAGTTGATGCGCATGGCATCACGGCACTCATTCAGTGTCTGGTTCGTTACCTTTACGGCATGATCTGTACCAGCCTTCAGGATGTCGTATACATCGTTGATGTTGGTTTCCCACTTCGCACGGTTCTCGCGAATCGGCTGAAGTAAATCCTCCATAACCTTCAGAAGGAACTTCTTACACTTCATATCACCGAGACCACCGCACTGGTAGTGCTCCTTCATTTCATCGAGATTCTTGTAATCCGGGAGATACTCTGCAAACTGACTGTCATCACGCAGGAACGCATCGAGGTAGGTGAATACCATATTGCCCTCGACATGACCAGGATCTGCAACATTGATATGTGTCGGATCCGTATACATGCTCATGACCTTCTTCTTTACGGTTGCTGCATCATCCGAAAGGAAAATACCGTTGCCGAGAGACTTCGACATCTTCGCTTTACCATCGATACCCGGAAGACGACGCTGTGCAGCATTCTCCGGAATCAGAATATCCGGCTCGACCAGAACATCGCACTTATAAATCGTATTAAAGCGATGTGCGATCTCACGTGCCTGCTCGATCATCGGCATCTGATCCTCACCTGCCGGAACGGTCGTCGCCTTAAACGCTGTAATATCTGCCGTCTGAGAAACCGGATAGGTAAAGAAACCTGCCGGAAGACCGGCAACATTGTCATCCTCCGATTCACTGCCGTTGAAGCCACGCATGAGCATCTCGGACTTAACGGTCGGATTTCTGGACAGACGCTGGGTCGTAACCAAGTTCATATAGTAAAACGTCAGTGAATGCAGTGCCGGAATACCGGACTGAATGCAGATAAACGACTTATCCGGATCGATACCTGCAGAAAGATAATCGAGCGTAACCTCGATGATGTTATCGCGTACCTTTTTCGGATTATCCCAGTTATCGGTAAGTGCCTGATCATCCGCAACGAGAATATTGATCTCATCGAACTTACCAGAGTTCTGAAGCTCCACTCTCCGCTGCAGAGAACCAACATAGTGACCTAAGTGAAGCTTTCCGGTTGGGCGATCGCCCGTCAGAATAACTTTACGTTTACAATCTTTCGCTAACATGCCTGCCTCCATAAATTGCACAAACTAAGAAAAGTATACCATATCAAAATGCGTTTTGAAACAGTAGTATCTTGTCATCATCGATCGAGACCACATCAAAACGACAAATTGTTCCCTCCGTAGAGCGCTTCGTATACAGAAGATACGCCTCCGCCACATGTCGGATCCTCTGCTGCTTCTGATGATTCACCGCCTCACAGCCATATCCGTGCACATGATCATGTCGCTTCTTCACTTCGACAAACACAAGTGTATCGCCATCCATCGCGATGATGTCGACCTCATTACGGTGAAAACGCCAGTTCCGTTCCAGAATCTGATATCCTGCAGTGATGAGATACGACACAGCCATATCCTCACCACGCACACCATCCGCATGATTCCTACGACGCGCATCGGAATGCGTTCGACGTGATGTGGTCTTTTCGTTTGTTTCGGTAAATACGCCTGGTAATTCTTTGAAATACATAGATATCCTTTGGAATAAATCCGGGAAGAGAATTAAACGAAATGTCCGATGAAAGAACGCCGATGAATCGGACATGGCCCGAGGCGTTTCAGTGCTTCGATGTGTTCTTTTGTTCCATAGCCCTTATTTCGCGCAAATCCGTACTCCGGATACAGCTGATCATACTCTTCCATGAGATGATCCCTCGTCACCTTTGCGAGGATACTTGCGGCTGCGATGGACACCGATTTCGCATCGCCTTTGATGATGGATTCCTGCGGGATCTCTACGCCGGGAATCGTGACGGCGTCATTCAGCAGTAAACCAGGTGCATCTGCGAGGCCTTTTGCCTTCAGCATATCACTCGTTTGTTGAAGCGCGATGCGCATCGCTTCATAATCTGCCTGGAGAATATTGATTTCATCGATTCGCTTCTCCTGAACGATACCGATGCCGTACGCGATGGCCTTTTCTTTGATTTCCGGAAGCAACGCTTCACGCCGTAATGCAGTCACTTTCTTCGAATCGTTAAGATACAGGATCACGGCATCCTTCGGAAGAATGCAGCAGGCTGCAACGACCGGTCCTGCCAGTGGTCCTCTGCCGGCCTCATCGATACCGGCGATGAAGTGAATATCTGCATGCGCATTTTCATATTCGTGCATCGCTGCCAGTCGTGCAAGCTCCTTTTCCAGGCGTTCACCCTTCAGTTCTTTCGCCATAGTTCTCCTTTTCAGCATTCCCTTCCTCTGCGGTGGTCGGCACGTGTTCGAGTGTGATCGCGCCGAGGCGACCACTTCGGAAGTCATCGAGGATGATCTTCGCCGTCTTCGTATAATCAACATTGCCACCCTTCATGATGCAACCGCGACGACGACCGATTTCATCGAATACCTGAATCGCTTCCTCGAGACCCTCGAGCGAGGTTCCATAACGCTGAATAAGCGTCTCCGGATAATAACGCACCAGATACTTGATAAGGTAGAATACGAGCTCGTCAATGTTTAAAATCTGATCGTTGATGGAACCGATGAGCGCCAGATTCAGGCCCACGATCTCGCGTTCGAACTTCGGCCAGGTAATCCCCGGGGTGTCGAGCAGCTGAAGCTTCTTATTTACATTGATCCACTGATTGCCACGGGTAACGCCCGGTTTGTTGCCGGTTTTTGCCATGGATTTTCCAACATATGAATTGATGAAGGTGGACTTCCCAACATTAGGAACGCCGAGCACCATCGCGCGGATAACCGGTGTTTTGATGCCGCGCTTCAGGTTCTTCTCAACAAGTGCTTTCGTCGCTTCATCGATGAGTGGGTTCAGTTTTTTAAGACTACCCTTGCTTCTTGCATCGATTTCAAGCGTATAGTAACCACGGGAAGCGAAATAATCGGCGAAGCGTCTGGTCTCACGGCGATCAGCGAGATCCGCCTTGTTGATGAGCAGGATGCGAGCCTTGTCCTTCGCGAAGCTGTCGACGTCCGGATTACGGGAAGATTCCGGACAGCGGGCATCGATGACCTCGATGACGAGGTCGACCAGCTTCAGATCCTCACGGATGTTTCGTTTTGCTTTGGCCATATGGCCAGGATACCATTGAATCGTCATACTATACCTTTCTACTTCACCAGACCGATTTTTTTAAATGGCAGCAGGCGGAACCAGATCCTGCCGAGAATCTGGGAACGTTTGACATTGCCGACATTGATAAAACGGCTGTCTTCGGAAGAGTCTGCATTGTCCCCAATCAGAAAATACTCGTCGTCCATCAGCTCCACCGGCTTTTCGGCGATACCGCCGAGGGAAATGTCGGAGATCTGTTTGCTATCCAGAAGCGTTCCATCGATATAAATACGGCCGTTCTGAATCACGACGGTTTCACCCGGGAGTCCGATCACACGTTTCACATTTTCTGTAGAATCACTTCGCTGAAAGATCACGACATCCATACGCTGCGGCTTTACAAAATGATAGCTCAGACGATCGACCAGTACGAGGTCGTTCGCAGATATGGCCGGTTCCATGCTGTGACCGGATATCTCTTCCGTCGTCAGAAAACTATGCACCAGAAACCATGCAAGGGCGATCACGACGATCACATTCGTAATGGTGCCGACGATCTGCTGAATCGGGCTTTTCTCACGCATTATATTACCTCATTTTTAGAGAAAAAGGGGCATTCCGTAAAACGGAACGCCCCCAAAGTTTCATCGATGACTGATTACAGTGCCTTAACCTTGGCAGCCTTACCAGTACGCTCTCTAAGGTATGTGAGCTTAGCTCTTCTTACCTTACCTCTTCTAACGACCTCAACATTCTCAACCATCGGGCTGTGAAGCGGCCAGGTCTTCTCTACGCCTACGCCGTTGGAAGACTTACGAACGGTGAAAGTAGTTCTGTTGGAACCACCCTGAATCTTCAGAACAGTACCCTCGAAGATCTGAGTTCTCTCACGGTTACCCTCTTTGATCTTGTTGTAAACGCGAACAGTATCACCAGTGTTGAATGCTGGAACCTCAGCCTTCAGCTGGCCCTGCTCGATGTTCTTGATAATCTCGTTATTAGACATTGTGTACCTCCTAGTACTATTAGACATTCATTCACGGAGTTTCTCGTTCGGATCAAGCCGAATCACCTATTCCAAGCAGATGGAACCGTCAGAGGAATATCTCTCTTTAGTCACAACCTTGACAATTTATCATAGATAAGTCTGAATTGCAAGCGGTTTTTGCTTTCCGGCGGCGCTTCGGTTTTTTCGGAGCGAACTCCTCTGCATGTGAAGCGACATATGCCTCATACAGGTCCGGACGACGTTCCTTCGTGCGCTCGAGGCTCATCTGATGGCGCCACTCGTTGACCTTTTTATGGTCTCCGGAGAGAAGAATCGGCGGCACGCGACGATCCTGATAAACTTCCGGACGGGTGTACTGTGGGTACTCGAGAAGTCCATCAGAGAAGCTTTCGATTTCGTGGGATGCATCTTTATTAAGCACTCCATGCACCAGACGAGATATCGAGTCGATCATGCTGAGCGCAGGCAGTTCGCCGCCCGTCAGTATATAATCACCGATTGAGACATGCTCGACGTCGAGTATCTCGAGTGCACGTTCATCGATGCCTTCATAATGCCCGCAGAGAAAGAGGATGTCCTCTTCTTCAGAAAGCTCTTCCGCCATCTTCTGATCGAAGGTACGGCCCTGTGGGGACATGAAGAGTACACGTGCCGGACGATGTCCGATCTGGTCGACGATGTGCTGATAGCAGTCGACGATCGGCTGCACCTGCATGAGCATGCCTGCACCGCCCCCATATGGATAGTCGTCGACGTGGTTGTGCAGATCTTTTGTATAATCGCGGATGTTGAAGGCCTCGACATTCATGAGACCAGCTTTGATGGCACGACCACTGATACTTTCACGGACGACGTTTTCAATCATCTCCGGAAAAAGCGTCATAACATAATAGTTTTTCATTTCTCCGCCTTTCTGGGGATAAGAAACAAGCGACGAACAGCCATACACTGTCCGTCGGATGCATGGGCACGAGAAGTTTCTCGATACCGGAAATGTAGAGCGGTGGTATCAAAGATCCAGAATGCCCGGAATCAGATGCACCTTCAGGAAGCCCTCCTCCGGCTGTACATCGGTGACGAACTGGCCACGTACATACGGAATCATGAGGTCTTTACTTTCTGTTTTTACGATGAGCACGTTGTTTGCGCCGGTCTCGAGGATATCCTTTACGGTGCCGAGACAGTCGCCGGTTTCATCGTTGATGACGTCGATGCCGATCAGGTCACCGACGAAGTACTCGCCTTCTTCGAGCGGAATCGCATCCGCGCGATCTACATACAGCTCGCCGTGGCGGAACGGAAGGACATCGTCGATCGTATCGATGCCTTCAAATTTTACGATGGCCAGATTTTTTGAGAAGCGCACACGCTCCACATGAAGCTCACGCAGGTTTACCATAGAACCGGAAAGATCCAGCCAGACTTTATCTAAATCGAAAAATCTGTCTGGATCCTCTGTTGTAGGATAAACCTTTACCTCACCCTTGAGGCCATGGGTGGTAACTACCGTACCAACTCTCAGTTTTTCCTGCATATTAATCCTTATAATCCGAAAATGGATGGGCTCAGCGAATGTCTACGGAAACCTTAACGTCAGCCTTGCTGGCAGCGGCAGACATCACAGAGCGAATAGCCTTGGCGATGCGGCCTGAACGGCCGATGACCTTACCCATATCCTGCTCGTTCACAGACAGGGTCAGGACGATCTCCCCGTCCTTGTTCTCCTCAACGACGTTTACATCGTCCGGATTCTGCACAAGAGCTTTGGCAATTGTTTCGAGTAATTCCTTCATGAGGTCTCCTCTCGGCAAAATTAGCAGATGCCAGCCTTCTTCAGAAGCTTAGCAACAGTCTCTGTTGGCTGTGCGCCGTTTGCGATCCACTGCTTTGCCTTCTCAGCATCGATCTTGATCTCAGATGGCTCAACGCATGGGTTGTAGGTACCGATTTCCTCGATGAAACGGCCGTTTCTCGGGGATCTGGAGTCTGCTACGATAACTCTGTAAAACGGTGCGTGAATCTGTCCCATTCTTCTTAATCTGATCTTTAACATGTCTTTTTCTCCTGTTTTTAAAAAATGATAGTTTACTTATATATGATTAACAGCATCGCTGTTAAATCCTGTTAGAACGGAAATCTTCCGCGGCCCATGCCGCCGAGGTTTCCCAGTCCGCCTAAGTTACCGAAGCCGCCGCGGCCATGCTTGCTGCGCATCGCACCACCGAACTGCTTCATCATCTTACGCATCTGTTCAAACTGCTTTACGAGGCGATTTACCTCTGCGATATCGACACCTGCGCCCTTTGCGATACGACGCTTACGGGACGGATTGATGAGATCCGGATTCGCTCTTTCCTTTGCGGTCATGGACTGAATGATGGCTTTTACCGTATTCAGCTTCTTCTCGGTGTCATCGACATCGATATCACCGAGACCGGACATGCCTGGCAGCAGCTTCATGATGCCACCGATGCCGCCCATCTTATGCATCTGCTCCATCTGATCCATGAAGTCGTTGTAGTCGAACTTACCGCGGGTCATCTTCCCCATGGTTTCCTTCGTCTTGTCCTCATCGATGTTCTTCTGTGCCTTCTCGATAAGAGAAAGGACATCGCCCATGCCGAGGATACGACCTGCCATACGATCCGGATAGAACTGCTCAAGGTCGTCCAGCTTCTCGCCCATACCTAAGTAAAGGATCGGCTTGCCGGTCATCGCCTTGATGGAAAGTGCAGCACCGCCTCGGGTATCACCATCACACTTTGTGAGGATCACACCATCGATGCCGACCTTATCCGTAAAGGTTTCTGCTACATTGACCGCTTCCTGACCTGTCATCGCGTCAACGGTGAGGACGGTCCACTGTACATCGACCGCCTTTTTGATGTTCTGAAGCTCATCCATGAGCTTTTCGTCGATCTGAAGACGACCTGCGGTATCGAGAATCACGACATTATAGTGCTGTGCCCTTGCTTCCTCGATGGCCTTCCGTGCGATCTCAACCGGGCTGATCTTATCACCCAGGGAGAAGAACGGGACCTTCACCTTTTCAGCATTGACGCGCAGCTGGTCGATCGCCGCCGGACGATACACGTCACACGCAACGAGGACCGGAGTGCGGCCGGCTGATTTAAACTTACCTGCCAGCTTTGCGGCGGTCGTGGTTTTACCGGCACCCTGGAGACCTACCATCATGATGACGGAAATCTCGCTTGCCGGACGAAGTGTAATCTCGGTCGTCTCGGAGCCCATCATTTCGGTGAGCTCATCGTTTACGATCTTGACAACTGTCTGGGCAGGTGTGAGGCTGTTCAGTACCTCCTCACCGATGGCCTTTTCCTTAACCTTTGCGATGAATTCCTTCACAAGCTTGAAGTTTACATCGGCTTCAAGGAGGGCCATACGCACCTCACGGAGCGCCTGATTGACATCGTCCTCGGAAAGCTTACCCTTCCGACCAAGATTTGAAAATACATTACTTAATCGATCTGTCAGATTTTCAAATGCCATCTATCTTCTCCTGCATTTTCAAACGTCTCTATGCATCTGCGTCCGACGGCTGTTTTTCAGGTCAATGCCTTCGACCTCTACACAATCTCTCAGACGCCATCTATAATCTCACTCGCCAGGCTCCGAATCACGGTATCCTCTGTTGAATCGAAGATCCGCTCTGCCTTTTCGCGAATGCTCACCAGCTTATGCTGAAGTCCGAGGGTTTCCTCTGTGCTCTGCAGTTTTTTATCCGCGCGACGGAAAAGTTCCTGTGCAGCCTGTCTCGTCACACCGAGTTCCTCGCCGATTTCGGTGAAGCTCATATCGTCCATGACATGGTACTCATATACTTTCCGTTGATTTTCATTCAGCAATCCGCCATACAGCTCGAAAAGATTGCCGCGCACTACAAATTCATCCATAATACCCCTCAAACCTTTGCTAGTATAGCACATAAAAACATGCTGTCAACTATTTTTGTTGACAGCATGTAAAAGGGCCACAGGGCAGTCCCTGAAAGCACAGTACTGCGAGCTCGGAAGACTCTAAAATTGCCCCCCTAAGAACCAGTAGGCTCTCTGCAAACGACTGAGTTTTCTTCATGAAAACTCAGTGTTGCAGAGAGTGTTAAGG
>CAKQWR010000040.1 GCA_934279105.1 uncultured Oribacterium sp.
AAAGTAGATGAAATCAACTCTCTCATCGCACGAAATCAGGCCGATGAGGAGGATGCGACGGAAAGCACTCCGGCATCGGCAGCGCTTCCTTCTGCAGAGGGCGATGCTGACGATCTGCAGTCTGAAGCGAAGGATGCCACGATTGCAGGCGCAGAGGGCACAGAAGAGGCTGTGACGCCAGTGGAAACGGCTTCCACGCCGAAGTCGAAGCCACCGGTACAGGCCGGTGAATCAGCCCTCGGAACGTACCGTAAGAATGCACGGAAGTTTGCACTGCTTGGCGGCCTCGGTTGTGTGCTGGGGCTTGTGATTCTCATCACCCTGCAGCAGCAGAATAATCCACTTATGATTCTCGCTGCCATCGTCATGCTCGGCGGCGCACTCTTCATGGTTACCGGCATCTCCGCGCTTCGTCCGGATGGTATGGTCCGTGCCTTCGCACAGGTTGCCGCCGTCCAGCCGACGACCGCACAGATGCAGGACCTGCTGGCGTCCCTGAAGAACATCAGCTTCACCGGCCTTCGTACACCAGTGAAGCAGCAGATTCTGTCCGCCGTCGCCCGCTACCGCGCGTACGAGGGCTACGATGAGGAACTCGCCGATAAGATTGAGGAAATCGCGAAGAATACACGGAAACGCTCCGTCATCTAAGCTGCAGAAGCCTCTCACTTGTGTCTATGCATATCTGCACTTCGTTCAAACGAAGCATAAAAAAGACGTCCCGGAATCATCCCGGAACGTCTTTTTCTTTTCATTTCGCTTTCTGATTTACAGTACGACGCCGTCCTTAAAGATGGAAATCTCACGGAAGCCGTTCTCCTCTGCCTTCGTCTTCTTACCGGACGCAATCTCCTTTACGAGATCAAGGAGACGACGACCTGCATCGTCTACCGACTCCCCCTGTGAAGCCACCGGGCCGGCGTTGAAGTCGATCCAGTTCGCCTTCCGCTCTGCAAGACGATCATTGGTGGCGATCTTTGCAACCGGTGCCGGCGCGCCGAATGGTGTGCCACGGCCGGTGGTGAAAAGAATCACGGTGCAGCCGGCAGCGGTCAGATTCGTGCTGGACACGAGGTCATTGCCCGGTCCATAGAGGAGGTTGAGGCCCTTCGTATGTACCGGCTCTGCATAGCCGAGGACGTCGGAAATCGCCGCCTTACCGCCCTTCTGTACGCAGCCGCAGGATTTATCCTCAAGCGTCGTGATACCGCCCTGCTTGTTTCCTGGGGACGGGTTATCATATACGACCTCGTTGTGACTGATGAAGTAATCCTTGAAGCCGTTCAGCATATGTGCTGCCTTATCGAAGATTTCCTGATTGATGCATCTGCCCATCAGCATACTCTCGGCACCGAACATCTCCGGCACCTCCGTAAGAATCGAAGTACCGCCCTGTGCGACGATCATATCGGATACTCGGCCTACGGTCGGGTTCGCCGTAATGCCGGACAGACCATCCGAGCCACCACACTTCATGCCCAGTACGAGCTTGTCGAGACCGACGGTTTCTCTCTTAAACCGGCCAGCGTACGCTGCGAGCTCATGGAGCAGCTTGCTGCCCTCTTCGAACTCATCCTCGACATCCTGACAGGTCAGGAACTTCACACGCTCCGGATCATATTCACCAAGCTCTGCGAGGAACTGCTCGTGGGTCAGATTCTCACAGCCCAGTGACAGCACCAGAACGCCTCCGGCATTCGGATGACGTACGAGGTCTGCAAGCAGCTTACGGGTCATCGCATGGTCACGGCCGGTCTGCGAACAGCCGAACGGATGCGTATAGGTATAGAGGCCCTCGATGCTGCCCTTTACGATGTCCTGATTCATCTCCACAAGGTGCTTTGCGACATCATTGACACAACCGACCGTCGGGATGATCCAGATTTCATTTCGTGTACCGACCTTTCCATCCGAACGTACGAAGCCTTCGAAGGTCTCGACCGGCATGGTCTTCTTCTCCGGCACCTCCGGCTCATAGGTATACTCCACCTCTCCGGACAGATTCGTCTTCATATCGTGTGTATGTACCCACTGACCTGGCTCGACCGCTTCCGTGGTATGTCCGATGGACACACCATACTTGATGACCTGGCCCTCTGCCGGAATCGGCTTCACTGCTGCCTTGTGCCCCTGTGGAATCTCTTCCTTTGCGATGAGGTCAATGTTGTCAACCTTGATTTCATCACCCTTCGCGATCGGGGCGATGGCCACAACGACATTGTCCTCCGGGCTGATGTGCACTACCTTTGCTCTTGCCATACTAATCCTCCTGTTAACATAAGCCGGAGCAGTGATCTGTCCCGGCCTATGATGTAAACATTGAATTACTTTGCTTCGATTTTCGTCGTGCTCGACGCGAAGCCATACAAAATTGTTGCCGCTGTTTCATAAATCGATTTTCTCATAAAACAGCGGACAGCGAACGCCGATGATTACAGTACGCTTGCGTATGCTGCCTTCGCACCCTGCTCACGAATGAGGGTGAGGTTCTTTACGGTTGCCTCTTCGAAGCCTGCTACCTCGGTGAGATCCTGGCCCCAGAACTCGGTGTTTGACATAACCGCATGTACGAGGGTCTTTACATCATCATCCTTGTGTGCATAGTAGAAATCGAGAACGAATGCATCGTCCTGTACCTTGTACTCGTTACCGGCTGCACGCTTGCAAACGAGACCATCCTCCTCACGGCGCTGGATATCGTTGCTGTAGAATGCCATGTACGCTGCGAAGCTCATGGTGAGCACCTGCGGAAGCTTACCGAACTTCTCTACGTACTCAAGGAAGGATGGCATGTTTCTCGCTCTCCACTTCGACGTAGAGTTGAGGGAAATGCTCATCAGCTGATGATCTACGAACGGGTTGTTGAAACGATCCTGAACAGCAGAAGCGAACTTCTCGCAATCCTCCTTATCAAGTGGAAGAATCGGGATGATCTCCTCCTGAAGCATCTTGTTCATGTAGCCGCGGATGGTGTCATCATGCATGCAATCACGAACGATGTCGAAACCTGCAAGGTACGCACCGAGTACGAAACCGGTATGTGCACCATTCAGGATTCTAACCTTTCTCTTCTTATAAGGAGCAACCTCCGGAACGACATGCACATTCACGCCTGCCTTCTTGAACGGAAGCTTATCCTCGAGCTCCTTCGGTCCCTCGATGTACCATACACCGAATACCTCACCGACATCGGTCAGCGGATCTGTGTAGCCATTCTGCTCATCCAGCTCTGCAACCTCCTTCGGATCACGGATACGACCCGGAACGATACGGTCAACCAGTGTAGAGCAGAACAGAACCTTCTCATTTACCCAGTTCTTGAAATCCTCGCCGAGGTTCCACTCATCGATGTGACGATTTACGATCTGCTTCAGGACCTGACCGTTGGCATCGATCAGCTCGCAGGAAAGAACCACGAGGCCACCCTTGCCGGCCTTGAAACGCTCATAGAGAACTCTCGTCATCTTACCAGGGAAGGAAACCGGCGGCTCCTGATCGAACTTGGTATCCGGATCATAAACGATACCCGCCTCAGTGGTATTCGAAACGATGTACTCGAGATCATCAGACCTTGCAAGCTCCAGCATCGCCTGGAAGCCCTCTGCAGTATACGGATTGATACAGTCCTTCACAGCAGAGATCACACGCTTGTTGTTGATCTTCTCGCCATTCTCAGAACCACGAAGGTAAAGTGTATAGAGACCCTCCTGTGCATTGATATAATCGGTCAGACCCTGTGCGATCGGCTGAATGAGAGTCACCTTTCCATTCCAGTCTGCCAGCTCGTTTGACATATCGAAGAAATAATCAACAAATGCACGGAGGAAATTACCCTCACCAAACTGCATCACCTTTACAGGTGCATCCTTCAGTATATATCCCTGATAACCAGACTGCTCAAGTACCTGATAATTTAACTTCTCCATTTTGATTCGTTCCTTTCAGCTATGAATGCTATAAAAAAATCGATACATTTGCTTCTTAGACAGACTTTTACCTCTGCTTATGTAAGCGCTTACATAAAATATATTCTCCTTCGCAAAATAAGTCAATCACAAAATAGGAATTCGTCAAATAAAATGAAAAAACCGGCTTTTTTCGTGACAAACGCACAAAAGCCGGTTGATTTTATTCACATATTTTTATAATAAGCCCTCTTTCCGCTCGTACGTACCCTTCCTCTCATACATACTCACCACACGAAAGCTCCGATTTCTCTCCTCATGTTCTCAATCACGTTTTTTGATATGCTCCGGGTCCAGCTCCGGAATCATTTCCTTCGTGATGACCTGCAGCATCTCATCGAGCTTCTGGAGATCCTCCTCGGAAAAACGCTCTTCGAAACGATTCACGACCTCATCGAGGAACTGATAGCTTCGACGGTAGTAGTTCTTCAGCTTTTCCGTCGCACGCAGATAGAACTCCCGATGATCTTCATCGGACTGTACCTTTTCGATATATCCCTTCTGAACGAGCGCATTGACCTTATAAGCCGCATTTGGGGCCGAAATCCCCATCATCTTCGCAAACTCCGCCACCGTCGGTTCTCCAAGCGCCTTGATACACTCGAGGCTAAACGCCTCCACCGACGTCAGAGACTCCCCATAACTATTTTCCTTCGAAAAAACCCGCTTATAAAAGTGGATGCGGAAGCGATTATACAGATCGGCGATGGACTGGTTCAGCATAAAATACCTATCACTTTCAGTTCAGTTAACTCAGACTATAAAATAAAACATATGCAATCAAAATTTCCATCACATATATTTCTCATAAATAATTTTCATAAACAACGCGATTATAACATACCCACGACGAAGAAATACAGCAAAAGCTACATTTCCAAGCTTGATATTTTCGCTTGCATGAGGCCAGCCGACGCTGCGTGTGCAGCTGCTGGATTCCGAACATATTTCCGTACGTGTGAGAACAGCCAGAAGCCCGGAGGGGTGCCGACATGAAGTATTGCGTTTCTATCGGCCCTCTCCGAGGCTCTGGCTGAGCCATAAAACACACGCAGATTCGCTTTACTGTACAGCGAAGGTCAGCTCGGCCTGAACGGCGGTCTTGCCGTTTACTTTCGCGACCGCTGTTCCCATGCCGACCGGTCCATGCATACGGGTGAGTTCACAGTGAAGCTCGAGTACATCGCCCGGACGCACCTGCTTCTTGAAGCGTGCGTTCTTGATGCCACCGAAGAGTGCGATCTTTCCCTTATTCTCCGGCATACTGAGAAGTGCAACTGCCCCCGTCTGAGCCAGCGCCTCGATGATCAGCACACCCGGCATCACCGGATACTGCGGGAAGTGTCCCTGAAAAAACGGCTCATTCACGGTCACGCACTTCCGTGCATCAGCAAACTTCCCCGGCTCATAATCCACGACCTGATCGATCAGGAGGAACGGATAGCGATGCGGGATAATCTCCTTGATTTCGTCGACACTGAGCGGCTGTGCGACGCGTGCCTGCGGAGTTTCCTCCACAGAAGCAGCGTTTTCGGAAACCTCCGGAGAAGCGTGCATCTCTGCATTGGCCTCTGCCGACATCTTACTTGTGTTCATCTCTTCTATCATCGTGTCTCCCTTCAGGCCTTCTTGAAAATCAGGCAGGCGTTGTGACCGCCGAAGCCGAGGGAATTTGAAAGCACATAGTCGAGCTTCGCCTCGCGTCCCTCGTTTGGCACGATGTCGAGGTCGCACTCCGGATCCGCCACCTGATAGTTGATGGTGGCCGGGATGAACTGATCCTCGAGGGCCTTGACACTGAAGAGCGCTTCCACACCACCGGCTGCACCGAGCAGATGACCGGTCATCGACTTCGTAGAAGAAACCGGAATCTCATAAGCCTTCGCACCGAAAACAGCCTTGATGGCCTTCGTCTCACAGGCATCGTTGAGATGTGTGGAGGTGCCATGTGCATTGATATAGGAAATCTCCTCCGGCTGGATGCCGGCATCTGCGATGGCGAGACGCATGCAGTCTGCGCCGCCCTCTCCTTCCGGATTCGGGCTCGTGATATGGTACGCATCGCAGTTTGCGCCGTAGCCGACGATTTCTGCGAGGATCTTCGCGCCACGATGGATGGCGTGCTCACGCTCCTCGAGCACGAGGATACCGGCACCCTCACCCATGACGAAACCACCACGCTCCTGATCAAACGGAATGCTCGCACGACGCACCTCGGTCGCATGGCAGAGGGCACGCATGCTGGCGAAGCCGCCGATGCCGAGCTCGGTGATGCTTGCCTCCGTGCCACCAGCCACCATAACATCCTCATACCCATCGCGGATACGATGGAAGGCGTCACCGATGGCGTTCGAGCCACCGGCACATGCGGTAACCGGACAGGTGCACATACCCTTGAAGCCGTGACGAATCGCAACATTGGCGGCTGCCATGTTCGAAATTGCCATCGGAATAAAAAACGGGGACACACGCTCGAAGCCGTGCTTCAGCGCCTTTGAATGCTCCTCCTCGATGGTACTGAGACCACCGATACCGGAGGAGATGATCACGCCTATACGGCATGCATCATACTCCTTCACATCCGTTCCGGCGTTCTCCGCCTCGGATGTCTTTCGCTCTGCTGCACTGAGGATGCCACTCTCACGGATGGCCTCCTCTGCCGCCACCAGCGCAAACTGTGCATAGCGGGACATGTGCTTCTGCTCACGGCGATCGATGATGGCAGACGGATCGAAATCCTTTACTTCACCCGCCAGCTTGATCGTAAAATTCTCTGTATCGAAATGGGTGATCGGGCCGATTCCGCACTTTCCGGCACGGATAGCCTCCCAGGAAGTTTCTGTATTATTACCGGTCGGATTCACAGTGCCGAGACCAGTCACGACGACTCTACGTTTATTCATTCTATTCTCCTACTGCAGGACCGGATACCAGACCTGCTCTATCTACAGGGGATGATCCCTGTACGTTTTCACCGGACAAACTGCAGCACTACTGTATACGTTTCACAGTGAACCGTATTCGTCCTGTGCATATCATGTCGAATCAGCAGCCCATGCCGCCATCCACGCCAAGCACCTGACCGGTGATGTAGCGGGCATCGTCCGATGCCAGGAAGGCGACGGCCTTCGCCACATCCTCCGGGCTTCCGAACTGTCGAAGCGGAATCTGCTGCAGCATCGCGTCCTTTACCTTCTCCGGAAGTACCTTCGTCATATCGGTATCGATGAAGCCCGGTGCGATGGCGTTTGCCGTGATGCCGCGGCTCGCATACTCGAGGGCAGTCGTCTTCGTAAGACCGATGAGACCGGCCTTCGACGCCGCATAGTTCGCCTGGCCGGCATTACCATGCACGCCGACGACAGAGGAGATGTTCACGATGCGGCCGGAACGCTGGTGCAGCATTTCCTTTCCGACATACTTCGTCATCAGGAACGCACCGCGCAGGTTTTTCTCGATTACGAGATCGAAATCCTCTGCACTCATGCGGAGCATGAGATTGTCACGGGTGATGCCTGCATTGTTCACAAGTACATCGATACGGCCGAAGCGCTCGAGTGCACTCTTCACGAGGGTTTTTACGATCTCCTCGTCGGATACATCCGCCTGGACAGCGAACGCATCGACGCCCTCCGCCTGGCAGAGCGCGACGGTCTCTTCAGCAGCATCTGCACGGCCTGCATAATCCACGAGGATATCGTAGCCATGACGTGCGAGCTCCACGGCGATGGCACGACCGATGCCCCGACTTGCACCGGTAATCAGTGCCGCCTTCGTTTTCTTTTCATTCGTTTCTGACATTTGCTGTCTCCTCCAGCTGTCCTCTCGACAGCTATTCTTATCTTCTTACAGGAAATTTCAGTATGAAAGGAACGCGGCATATCATCTGCATTTCTTCCTACCTCTCTCCCCAGCCTGTATCGTACTCAGACCTCCGCACAGAGCTTCGCGATATCTTCCGATGTCTCGATTGCCGTAACCGTAAACTCTGTGATGCCCATGTCGCGCGCCACTTTCTTTACGAAACCTGCAAGCGTATGACCCGGACCGATTTCGATGAAATTCGTTACGCCATCCTCAAACATCTCACGAAGGATTGACTCCATGCGTACCGGCTTCTGTACCTGCTCGATGAGAAGCTCCGGAATCGCCTTCCGAAGTCCGGCGAGAGTGGTCGCTGTCGTGGAATCCACCGAAGCGCTGACCTCTTCACATGCACCGCCGAGATAGTTGAACATCACCGGGCACTTCGGGCGCTGGAAGCGAATATGCTTAAAGTAACGTGCGAGTGCATCACCGGCACTCTTCATGAAAACAGTGTGGAACGGACCGGAGACACGAAGTGGGATACACTTACCTCTTCCGCTTGCGCTGATGATTTCCGAAGCCTTCGCTACTGCATCCTTCTCACCACCGATGACGATCTGTCCCGGACAGTTCAGGTTGCAAAGGGAAACGATTTTTCCGGTCTCGAGCTGCGCCTGCTTACATATGGTTTCGAGATCCTCTGCGGATACACCGAGCACCGCGCTCATGCCGCAATCGATGCCCTCCGACGCAGCCGCCATGCTGGCACCACGGAACGCCACCATATTGACGGCGGTCTCCGCATCCATAACTTCGGCTGCCTCGAGTGCGGAATACTCACCGAGGGAGAGGCCTGCCGTTACATCCGGGCGAATACCGTGTACACGAAGAATCTCTGTCACGCCACAGGCGAAGGCGACCATCGCCGGCTGCGTATAGCGGGTTTCATTGATGACCCCATCCGGATCCTGGAACACGAGACGATGAAGATCGTAATTCAGGTCCACACCCTCGCGACTCGCATGCTCTTTGCGGAAATCCTCACTGTTTGCATATGTCTGAAGTGCATCACTGACACTATCAAATACCCGACGAAACTCCGGATAATCCCGGTACAGGTCGGCACCCATGCCGACATGCTGGCTTCCCTGTCCTGCATATAAAAATGCTGTTTTCATCTTTTTCCTTTCCTTACATGCGGCAGATATCCTCGAGGATCTCTGCGAGTGGACGAATCGTATGCAGCTGTCCGCATACCTGTCCGGCCATCAGCGAACCGGTCTTGACATCACCTTCAAACACAGCTCGACGAAGAGAGCCCAGTGTGAACTTCTCCAGCTCCATCTTATCGGCACCGGCCTTCTCCTGCTTCAGGTATGCTACGGTCATCTGATTCTTCAGCACACGTACCGGTGTTCCGCCGATGCGACCGGTAACGATGGCATCACTGCCCTGCGCTTTCAGAAGTGCGGCCTTATAATTATCATGGATCGGACACTCCTCGGCTGCGAGAAGCGCAGTACCGATCTGCACACCGCAGGCACCCAGCGCCATCGCCGCTTCATACTGACGATGATCCGCGATACCACCGGCCGCGATGACCGGAATCGACACCGTATCCACACACTGCGGCACCAGGGTCATCGTGGTCATCTCACCGACATGTCCGCCGGACTCACAGCCCTCCGCGATGACGGCATAAGCACCCAGACGCTCCATCAGCTTCGCGAGGATCGGCGCACCGACCACCGGAATCACCTTGATTCCTGCTGCCCGGAAATCCGCCATATACTGACCAGGATTTCCGGCGCCTGTGGTCACTACCGGCACCTTTTCCTCGATGCATACCTTTACAAACTCTTCCGTACACGGATTCATCAGCATGAGGTTTACACCGAACACCGGCTGATAATCGGCAGTATCTGCTTCTTCAATCCGCTTCCGTGCGGTTCTGATTTCTTCGCGAAGTTCTTCTGCAGAGTGGATGCCACCGGTTCCGATGAGGCCGAGGGCACCGGCACAGGCACAGGCCGCCGCGAAGCTGCCCGTCGCGATGTTCGCCATACCGCCCTGGATAATCGGATATCGAGTTCCCAGTAATTCATTCAGTAATGTCATATCTCTCCTTTACACCTCCGGCGCGTCATAGCTCAGGATACAGCCACCCCAGGTGAGTCCACCGCCGAATCCGGCGAGAATCAGCCGCTCCCCGCGCTTGAGGAGACCCTGCTGCTGCATATCGTAAAGCGCAGTCGGAATCGACGCTGCGCTGGTATTGCCGAGGTTTTCCATGTTCATAAAGAACTTCTCTGCCGGCCAGTGCATCGCCCGGTACACATGCCGGATGATGCGGGCATTTGCCTGATGACAGACCACATGGTCGATGTCCTCCATCGTTTCCCCAGACTTCTCAAGAAGTCCGCCGATGATCCGCGGGATGATGTCGCATGCAAATACGAACACTTCCTTTCCGTCCATCAGCATATGGTCAATGCGAACGGGCGCAGCGTTTGTCGCCTCACGCTGTTCTTCATGTCCGCTACAGCCTGCTGTGGCAGCTGCATCACTTGCGTCTTTCGCATCCGATGCGGCCTTCATCGCTTCATATGCACCTGTGTAGGTACCCGGCGCGAGAATCACATCGGAACCACGGGAACCGAAGAGGCGCACATATGGCTTCTCCGTGCAGGATACTCCGGCATTCATAGCATTTTCTGTGTTCTGGACGCTTCCGATGTCTGTACATTCGATCACGGCAGCACCGGCACCATCGCCGAAGAGAATACCGGTCGAGCGGTCCTCCATCGAAAGGAGACGGGACAGCTGCTCCGTGCCAACCACGAGTGCATGACGCTTTCCACTCACCGCTGCGAGGTTTCTCGCCACCTCGAGGCCATAAATGAAGCCGCTGCAGGCAGCATTTATATCGAGTGCCGGCACCTCCGGAAGTTTCAGCTTCCGCTGCAGGATGGCAGCGATGCTCGGCGTTGCGAGATCCGAAGACATGCTCGCGACCACGATGGCTCCCAGCTCTGAAGCCGGAACACCCTGACTTTCTGCCTCTTCGAGTGCCTTACCGGCAGCCTCGATGGCGAGGGTTACGGCACTTTCCTGTTCAGTGCAGAAGCGGCGTGCATGGATACCGGTACGTGGATAGATCCAGGCGTCGGAGGTATCCATCTTTTGACTAAGCTCGTCGTTTGTCACCAGTCGGCTCGGATACGCGGCCCCGAGGCCGATAAGTTTCATTTCGTTCAAGGTTTCTCCTAACTTATGTTCAATCGCTTCCGCATCGGGCAGCGGTGATGTTCACACGAAGCTGCACACGATGCTTGCGTTCTCCATTAAATATTCCGGTACTTCTCCTGGCGCTGCTTCCGGACCTCCTCCGGGGTCAGCTTCAGAAGATCATTCAGGCTCTTCTCAAGTACGATATCGAGACTCGCATAGAGACGCTCCGGGTCGGTCTGTGCACCACCGAGCGGCTCCGGAATCAGATGATCCGCAACACCTGCTTCGCGAAGATCGCGGGCGGTCAGCTTCATGACCTCACAGGCCTCTTCGTGACGGCTTGCATCCTTCCAGAGAATCGATGCGAAGCCCTCCGGGCTCAGCACCGAGTACACCGCATTTTCCAGCATCAGAATCTGGTTTGCGACAGAAATCGCAAGTGCACCACCGGAGTTACCCTCTCCGGTCACAACTGCGATGACCGGCACATGCAGGCTGCTCATCGCAGCGAGATTTCGCGCGATGGCTTCTCCCTGTCCGTGCTCCTCTGCCTCCATACCAGGATATGCACCCGGCGTATCGATGAAGGTGATGATCGGACGACCGAACTTCTCGGCCTGCTCCATGAGACGAAGTGCCTTACGGTATCCCTCCGGACGTGGCATACCGAAATTAAAACGGATATTTTCTTCCATCGTGCGGCCCTTCCGATGGCCGAGTACGGTTACCGGCATTCCCTTGTAGCGGGCGATACCGCCATAGATGGATGCATCCTCATCATAAAGATGATCACCCTTCTGCTCGAAGAAATCCGTGAAAAGGTGCTCGATAAAATCGTCGATGTGTGGACGCTTCGGATGACGTGCGAGGTACACACGGTCTGCAGCCGAAAGATCGGTACACTCGGAAAGCAGCTGTGTACGTTCCTGGTCTAGTCTGCGGATTTCCTCCGCATTGGCCTCCATCTCTTCTGGCGTTAGAGAAAGCACGTGGATCTTCTGCTCAAGTGCCTCTGCCTGTTCGATGATGTTCTTAATCATGCATTTACCTCCCCGGCGATGATTGCGCTACGCTGCTTGCCGGAATCGACATGCAGCTTCAGGATATCGGTCAGTACATCACGCATCTCACTACGCTTCACGATGCGATCTACGAATCCGTGGTTCTCGAGATACTCGGCGCGCTGGAAGCCCTTCGGGAGCTTGCGGTTGATGGTCTGCTCGATGACACGTGGTCCCGCGAAACCGATCAGCGCACCCGGCTCTGCGAGTGTGATGTCTCCGAGCGTTGCGAAGCTTGCGGTCACGCCACCCGTGGTCGGATGGGTCAGGAAACTGATGTAGAGACCGCCATGCTCACTGAAGCTCTCGATGGCTGCACTGGTCTTCGCCATCTGCATGAGGCTGTAGATGCCCTCCTGCATACGGGCACCACCACTCGCACTGAAGATGAGAAGTGGCAGATGATGTTCGTCGGCATACTCGACGGCACGGGTCACCTTCTCGCCGACGGCACGGGACATGGAGCCCATGAAGAAGCGGCTGTCGAGAACGACCGTCACGAGACGGATGCCCTCGATGGTGCCGACTGCAGAGATGACGGACTCAGAAAGACCGGTCTTCTCTTCCTGCTTCTCGATTTTCTCCTTATAACCCGGGAACCCCAGCGGATCCTCAGCGCTGATGTCTCGGTCCAACTCCTCGAAGCTGCCCGGATCGAGAATCAGCTTCAGGCGATAGTAACCGCCGAGCGGTGCATACTTCCCACAGGTCGGACAGATGAAGTAGTTCTCCTCCCACTTGCGACGAAGTGCACGGCGTCCGCAGCTTCTGCAGGTGATAAAGCTCGATGGAATCATCACCGCCGGAAGGCTCCGACCGGTGCTCTTCTCTCCATCTGCCTTCGCATCCGTTTTCGCCTCTGCCTTTTCTGCTTTCTCAGCACCTGCGCTCTTTCCGGTGAGTGGCCAGGTAAAGTGGACACCTGCATGTCCGATCATATCCTCCCGGGCCTTCTTCTCGAATGCACGGTTCTTATACAGCTCATAAACCTTCTTGATAGGCGACTTCATAGCCCACCTCCTATATAAACCTTCTCTTTAGAACAGCCCGATTTTCTGATGAAAACCGAGCTGTTACGTAATCATGACCATTCAGCCAAGGGGACCCGGCTTGATTTCACACGGTCTCTACGTATGGCCTCTGTTGCCGCGCCTCCTGGTCCCCTTTTGAACGGTTACAAATAATCTTTTTTAGTTCTGGCAGTAATCTACGAGATCCTGTACGGTGGTCATTTTTCCGATCTCACCATCCGGGATGGTCTTGCCAAGTGCATCCTCCAGTGCCATGTGAAGCTCTACGAGTGAAAGGGAATCCACCTCGAGGTCCTCCTGGAAGCGTGCCTCCGGCGTTACCTTCTCCTCATCACATGCGAGTGTATCTACGATAATGTCCTTAACCTGCTCGAAATCCATTTTGTTCTCCTTTTG
>CAKQWR010000041.1 GCA_934279105.1 uncultured Oribacterium sp.
GTCGAGCGCGAGACGGGGATCGAACCCGCGATCTTCGCCTTGGCAAGGCGACGTAGTACCACTCTACTACTCGCGCAATATGCGCTTATCCGTTTGACCGGATAAATCGGTTTTTTCTGGATGATGTTTCTCAATCGCTCCATAGAGCGCGAGACGGGGATCGAACCCGCGATCTTCGCCTTGGCAAGGCGACGTAGTACCACTCTACTACTCGCGCATTTTTAATGTCCCATCCGACTTTCATTTCTGTGAAGGTGGGGGCATTATACAAAAGATAATCGGTGTCGGTGTGAATGTTATCGCCGTCTTGATAATCTTGAGTGCCCAGAACCGGAATCGAACCAGTGACACGAGGATTTTCAGTCCTCTGCTCTACCAACTGAGCTATCTGGGCATCGAGCGGGTGATGAGAATCGAACTCACATGTTCAGCTTGGAAGGCTGACATTCTACCATTGAACTACACCCGCAAGTGACTTCGTTTGTCTTTGTTTGTCGTCTCATCGGTGACGCGAGTGTTATAATACTCTACTCTCAAACATTTGTCAACACTTTTTCAAAAAACTTTTTTGACACTGAATCTGATGTTAAAGCATAGACTCAATTCCGTCAAAAGCTCCTGGAGGGCCGACAACAGAAGCCATACGAAGAGGCTGTGTAAAATCAAGCCGGATCCCCTTAGTGGCACTTAGAGTATCTTTTCTAAGATCCCTGGCTTAGATTTTACCAGCCACGAAGTACTGCGCTTCTGTTGACGGCCCCTCCAAGGCTCTTGACAGAGCTGTTACACTTCCTGCGCGTCGTCAAACTCCCGGATGGCATGCTTCGCCTTATCCGCGTAGTAGATTTTACCGGTGTACGCCTGCATCTGTGAAACGATGATGCCATCTTCGGCATATCGCTTCGTAACACCGACATTGTAGCCCTTTTCATCCGTGCGCAGAAGTCGACGGATTTCGACGTCATCGGTAAGGCCGGTCACCCACACCGGAATCTGCAGGGCCAGCGTCTCAGCACCACAGTTTACCGCGACGATAATCACTTCATCCTCATACTTACGGGCATATACGACATAATTATGCCCTGCCATCAGCTTCATAAGAGCCCCCCGTTTCATCACCGGATAGCGATTATGCATACCACCGAGGTAATTATGATACTCAATCAGCTCGAGATCTTCGTGGCCCCATGGATACGGACGGCGGCAGTCCGGCTCGGTCCAGCCGGTCATGCCGGCTTCATCACCATAATAAAGTGTCGGGGCACCCGGCCAGGTGATCTGCATCATCGCACCCAGCCGATAAATCGCCGGACAGGTATTCGCATCAGCGCCCGCCGATCCCATCGTAGCGATGCGTCCGACCGTACGATTCGTACGTGTCATAAAGCGGCTGTGATCATGATTTGACAGCTGATTCATCGCGCAGAGAATCGAACTTTCCGGCATACGGGACATATGGTACAGCATCGCTCTGAAAAACTGCTCGCCATCGCCGCGCAGTGCTTCATTCTGCGCATCGGAATGCTTCTCCATACCGGTCAGGAACCAGGTCACCGGTTCCATAAAGGCATCATAGTTCATGACCGTATCCCACTCATCCCCCTGCAGCCAGCTGAATGGATCACCATAATGCTCCGCAAGAATGATGGCATTTGGATTCGCCTCCTTCACGACCATACGGAACTTCTTCCAGAACATGTGATTGTAGGTCGCAGAGTGGCCGAGATCGGCCGCGACATCGAGCCGCCAGCCGTCGACACCGAACGGTTCGCTCACCCACTTCTTTCCGATTTCGAGGATGGCCTCGGCCAGTTCCCGTGAGCCTTCGTAATTCAGCTTCGGAAGGGTATCATTGCCCCACCACTTCTCATAGCTGTTGTTATTCGGCCAGGCCTCATCGCGGTTATCACTGAACGCAAAGTACGCATGATACGGACTGTCCTTCCGCTGGTATGCACCGGCGGCATAAGCATTGGACTGATCCTTATAATTATAGAAGCCGGAACGATTCATCCACTTATGGAAGGAACCGCAGTGGTTGAATACGCCGTCAATGATGACGCGCATACCGCGTGCATGGCAGGCTTTGACAAATTCGATAAACAGTCGGTCACTTGCTTCGAGATTCTCTCTGCTCGTGGTGCGAATCGAGTAACGTGTCGCACGAGCATTATCGTCCTCCCAGTCCTCGACGAGTGTACCGCCGTCCTTTACGATTTTACCGATATGCGGGTCGATATGGTCATAGTCCTGTGCATCATATTTATGATTCGACGGAGACACGAACAGCGGATTGAAATAGATGACCGATACGCCTAGGCGCTGAATATAATCGAGCTTACTGAGCACACCACTCAGATCACCGCCATAAAATCTATGCACGTCAAAAGCCTCCACAGGAGCGCTCCAGTCCTTGATGCCGCGCGCTGCTCTGCCGAGGTAGATGTATTCATTATCCAGTACGTTGTTCGCCGAATCTCCATCGCAAAAACGATCGATGAAGATCTGGTACATGATGGCACCCTTCGCCCAGTCCGGAACATGGAAGCCAGGCATCAAGCGATACGCAAGCTCAGGGTTCATATCCTCGCAGATACCCAGACGATTAAAATGCAGCCGCTCCGTACCCTTCTGGACGAAGAAGCTGTAGCTCTGCGTTGCCTGGCCGACCATGACCTGATACTCATAAAAGTCGAAGCAGCCTTCACTGAACCCAAGCTTCATCTTCGTACTGCTGTTGGCTTCGTGGAAAAAAATATACACGGCATCCACGTCCTGCCGTCTGGTCCGGAACCGAATCGTTACGGTGTCTCCGGGATTCGGCTCCTCCGGAATGCGGTAATCTGCCGCTCCACAGGTATATAGTGCTTCCCGGTCGATCGTATTTTCGTTCATGTGATTTTTTCTTCCCTACTAACTATTTCTTCTCACCCGATCATCCCCGGATCAGGCGCATCTATCACTCTCTTTTTCGTCCGGCCATTTTCCCAGGCCGGACCTCATCCGTCTATGCTGACGTCTTCGTCTGATAACGGTTTACTGATCAAACTCTACCACACCGATGAACGGCAGATTACGGTAACGCTGATCATAATCGAGGCCATAGCCGACGACGAACTCATCCGGAATCTCGAAGCAGGAATACTTCACCGGCACTTCCTTCTCACGACGGGACGGCTTGTTCAGCAGCGTGCAGATTTCGATGGACAGTGGCTGACGCTCCATCAGAATCCGACTCAGATGATTCAACGTATGTCCGGTATCGATGATGTCCTCGACGATCATGACATGCTTGCCCTCGAGCGGCTCATCGAGATCCTTTACGATTTTTACGATACCACTGGAAACCGTACCGGCGCCATAGCTGGATACGGACATGAAATCGAAAGAAACATCTACATCGTGGATTCTCTTTGCGAGCTCGCACATGAACATCGCGCCACCCTTCAGGATGCAGATGAGGTGCAGGGACTGTCCTCTGTACTCCTCTGAGATCTTATCTGCAATTTCTGTAATTCTCGCTTCGATCTGATCCTCCGGGATCAGCACTCTTACATGCTCAGCCATGGTTTTTTCTCCTTTTTACACTTATAACTTCCTGATTCTCCTGAAGAATCAAGTGTTTCTTACGATACTCTGCACTCATCCGATACGGCAGATCCAGATGCGCATTGCCCGGCCCGAAAATCAGTCGGTCCATATCCCGGAAATGTACGGAACTCCAGTCCTTCAGCGGTGTTCCGATCCGCCGGATCATTTCGATGTAAACATACTGCCGCACGAGCTCCGGATAAGCCTTCAGCTCCGTCACGGGAAGCGCAATCGAGCGCAGCTTCGTACTCTCTCCTGACACATCCGCTTCATTTTTTACGCTGCTCATGGTCAATGCCATCGACCGCGGCATCATCTCTTCGTTCTGCTTTTTCGGCTCCGGTAACGGTACCGATGGTCCCCACACCACATGCTCATCCACATAGCGAACGGCAAGCTGGCGAAAGAAGTCATCCGCTTCCCGAAGGAGCGCTGCACTCCGGGCGATATGGACACTCGCCTCCGGGTTGATTTCTTTCAGCTCCGGCAGCACCAGGGTACGAATATGGTTCCGCGTGTACTGTGGGTTCTCATTCGTCGAATCCGTCACATACGGTACATGATTCCATTTTAGCCACTTCAGTATATCTTCTCTTTTTATGGAAAGCAATGGCCGAATCACATGATCCCGTCGATTCTCCATACCGGCGAGGCCCCGAAGACCCGCGCCGCGCACGAGATTATGAAGTACGGTTTCTGCCTGATCATCGAGATGGTGTGCCACCGCGATCCAGGCAGTGCCGGTTTCCGCAAGCTGTTGCCGTACCTTCTCCAGTGCATCATAACGAAGAATACGCGCCGCTTCCTCCAGACTAAGCCCCTGCTGCGCAGCATAAGCCGGTGCATCGACATACACGACTCGAAACGGAATCTCGAGTTTCTCACACAGTTCTTCAGAAAAGTGCGCATCCCGATCGGCCTCTGCACCTCGGATGCCATGATGAACATGCACGGCCTGAAGCTCGAATGGCATCCGGTTCTTCAACTCATTCAGTGCATGCAAAAGAAAGACCGAATCCGGGCCACCGGAAACGCCGACGACGACGCCATCCCCCGGTCGGATCAGCTGATACTTCTCGATATAGCGTTTGACTTCCAGCATTTCCGTATCCATGCCGAACTCCTCTCTCCCATCTTCCACACATTCTTTGTCCGCATTGTGATCAGCGCTTTTTCAAACCTCTCTTCCGAACCGGCATTTCTGTCTTCTGTCTACACGTTTCTACATACCCGTAAAAAAGCAAGGTGGAGAAACACTTCGTCTCTCCACCTCATTTTACTAATTTCTTTCTTACTTTTCATCCGGTTTTATGATGATTTCATCCGGCAGCTTCAGTCCGAAGATTTCACGTGCCTTTTCCATCGTGAATTCCTTCGTTTTCACGTAGACCTTTTTCTCCTCCAGTTCCTTACCATGCTGCTCCTCATCCGCAATCGCAGCATCCAGACTCTCTTCCTGCGCTTGATAATCCCGCTCCTGCTGCCGAAGCGTCTTACCCCGAATATTGATGGCAATCGCAAGGAACAGAACCACGATCGTGATGCCGATGATGGCTAAGCGGTTGCTGGAAAAATTTTTACGCTGACGCTGTCTTCGTTTCATAAATATTTAAAAAGGTCTCCTGCCTCTTCCTTATGTACAGTCTCCTGCACAGCCAGAACCTCTGCCTTCACGGATTTCTCACCGAAGCGAATCTCGATCACATCACCCACCTTGACATCATACGATGCACGTTGCGGACGATCATTGACCAGCACTCTTCCCGCATCACAGGCCTCGTTGGCCACCGTGCGGCGCTTGATCAGTCTCGATACTTTCAGATACTTGTCTAATCTCATATTTCCCTGTCTACTCTGTTATGAACGGTGAACACAAACGCTCTAAAAAGCTCGTGCTTTCTTTTTACCATATTAGCACGAATAATCTTAAGAAGAACGAACTTTCCACGAACGATTTTAATACAAAAAGCAAAAAGAGACGGCCGACAGGCCGCCTCCACTCGTAATCCTTTTCACTTTGTGTCGTAACCAAACTTCCTGATGTTCAAAACATTTGAAGTTCCCGGTCCCAACCTATAGCGGTTAATTACGCGTTGATCTTATCCTTGAGAGCCTTACCAGCCTTGAATCTAGGAGCCTTGGAAGCCTCGATGCTCATGGTAGCACCGGTTCTTGGGTTTCTACCCTCACGGGCTGCTCTCTCAGCGACATCAAATGTACCGAAACCGATCAGCTGAACCTTATCGTTCTCAGCAAGTGCATCAGCGATGGTATCAAATACGGCCTTAACAGCTGCATCTGCATCCTTCTTGGAAAGGTCTGCGCTCTTTGCAACGGCTGCTACTAATTCAACTCTATTCATTTTGTTTTCCTCCACGTGACCACAGGCGAATTCTGAAAAATGCCCATGGACTCCATATTTAAAATTAACATAAAAAAGTATATCCTCTGCATCCTTGCATGTCAATAAAGAAACACGTGGTGGCCTGGTCCCGCGAGGGGCCGATGATACAGTTCAGAGTCCGGGAGGAGTACCTAGAGGGCAGGCCCCTCGCGGAACTTGCGCATCCGTGATTCTCAGCTGCACTGTAGTCTTTTCAGTACCTCTTCTACGTTGTCCATGGTTTCGAGCAGTGTCCAGGCTTTTTCGCGGGCGCTCTGATGGAAGACGAGCATCGCCTGTTTTCCGGTCACGAAACGGAGGCGTCCCTGCTGCTCGCGGACGAGTGCCGGAATCTCTTCTACCCGGATGTTTGCCTTCGCATCAAGCATGATCTTCCAGCTGCCTTTCCGGATATCCACCTCAGTCGCATAGCTCCGGTGCGCTTCTGCACGAAGCAGTGCGATGCGAAGCAGGTTCTCGCACGGCTTCGGAATCTCACCGAAACGATCGATCAGCTCATCCTGCATCTCGCTGTAGTCCTCTTCGTTTTCGATAGACGAAATCCGCTTGTAGACATCCAGCTTCTGGTACTCGTTTGCGATATACGTATCCGGAATGAACGCATCGATATCGCAGTCGATCTGCGTGTCGAAATCCGGAAGCTCTGGAACCTCGCCCTTCTCTTCCTTTACGGCGGTGTTCAGAAGCTTACAGTACAAATCGTAGCCGACCGCCTCCATATGGCCATGCTGCTCCGCGCCTAAAACATTGCCCGCACCACGGATCTCGAGGTCCCGCATCGCGATGCGGATACCCGAGCCAAGCTGGGTAAACTCCCGGATCGCCTTCAGGCGCTTCTCGGATTCCTCCGTCAGCATCTTGCCACGCCGGTACATCAGGAACGCATACGAGGTCCGGTTCGAGCGTCCGACACGGCCACGGATCTGGTACAGCTGACTTAAGCCCATCCGGTCCGCGTCCTGGATGATGATCGTGTTCGCATTCGGAATGTCCAGTCCCGTTTCGATGATGGTCGTGGACACCAGCACGTTGATCTCACCGTTAATGAAACGGAGCATGATATCCTCGAGCTGCGTCTCCGACATCTGTCCATGCGCGTACGCGATTCGGGCATCCGGACAGAGCTTCTGCACGTGTCCTGCGACATCCGCGATGTTATTGACCCGGTTATACACGTAGTATACCTGGCCGTTTCGCGCGAGCTCGCGGTTGATCGCCTCACGCACCAGCTCATCGTTGTACTCCATGACATAGGTCTGGATCGGTACACGATCGATCGGCGGCTCTTCCAGTACCGACATATCCCGGATGCCGACCATCGACATATGAAGTGTACGAGGAATCGGGGTCGCCGTCAGCGTCAGTACATCGACGTTTTTCTTCAGATTCTTGATACGCTCCTTGTGCGTGACGCCGAAGCGCTGTTCCTCATCGACGATCAGGAGTCCGAGATTCTTAAACTCGACATCCTTACTCAGCAGTCGGTGTGTGCCAATGACGACATCGACACGGCCGGCCTTCAGGTCTTCGAGTGACTTTCGGATCTGCTGCGGTGTCCGGAAACGGCACAGCAGTGCGATGTTCACCGGGAAGCCCTTCATGCGCTCTACGAAGGTGTTGTAGATCTGCTGCGCGAGAATCGTCGTCGGTACGAGGTAAGCCACCTGCTTACTGTCCTGTACCGCCTTAAACGCAGCGCGCAGTGCGATCTCCGTTTTACCGTAACCGACATCGCCGCAGATGAGACGATCCATGATTTTATGGCTCTCCATATCATGTTTGACAGCTTCGATTGCGAGATCCTGGTCGACCGTCTCCTCGTACGGGAACATTTCCTCGAATTCCTTCTGCCAGATCGTATCCGGGCCGAACTGAAAACCGGACTCGGACTGACGCGCTGCATAGAGCTTCACCAGATCGCGTGCGATTTCCTTTACTGCGTGCTGTACACGGTTTCTGGTCTTATGCCACTCCGTACCGCCGAGCTTATTCAGCTTCGGCTTCGCCGCATCGGCCCCCGCATACTTCTGAATACCCTCGAGTCTCGTCGCCGGCAGATACAGATTTCCGCCATCCCCATACTCAACCTTGATATAGTCCTTCGTCACGCCCTGGCTTTCGATACGCTCGATTCCACGATAAATACCGATACCATGGTCCTCATGCACGACATAATCGCCGATACTGAGCTCACTCAGCTTCGCAATCGTCTGGCCATCCAGCTTCTTCTGCTTCCGTTTCTTCTGAACAGCACTTGTATTGCCGAACATATCTCCTTCGGTCAGCAGCACGAAGCGCTCCGCCGGGAACTGGAAGCCGGTGTTCAGCACACCGAACATAACCATGATGGCGCCACGCGTTTCTTCCTCATGTGCCGCACGAATCTCTCTGCCAGCCACATCGAGGATCTGCGCTGAAAGACTGCTTCCCTGACCACCACGGCCGGAGCCTGTCTTGCCGGTACCTGTCCCCTTCGGTTTCGCGTTCCGCGCAACGGTATCCGATGCAGCCGTGGCTGTGTCATCCAGCTGACCGGCGCCTGCATCGATCTCGGCAGCTTCCGGCACATCCGGGCAGTAGGCTCGAAGATCATAATCTCGAAGATTCTGCGCGAGACGGGACGCACGTGTACGAGACGGGCTCAGCAGTACGATCTGATACTGTTCTGTCTGCCAGTGCCGGAGATCCTTCAGAAGCATCTCGAAGCCCGACTTATTGTAGGACGGTACTTCTGCGGTGTCGAAATGAATGCTCTTCTGGCACTTCAGAGTACTTACATTATTTCCGAGCGCACTGAATGCTACGGTCCGCTCTGTATCGAGACGCTCCATGATCTGGTCGACACCATAGATCAGCTTATCCGGATCACGCTCATCCTTTTCTGCGAGTCCCTGCGCCTCGAGGGTAGCCGCAAGCTTCGCGTGATGCTTCATCTCCTCCACGCGAGCTTCGAAACTCTCCCGGAATTCGGTTTCAACTGCACGTCCACGTTCCAGCAGTCGGTCCGGCTCATCCAGGAACAGCAGCGTCCGGTCATCGAAGTAATCAAGCAGACTCACTTCCTGCTTCTCACTGCCCGCACCATGCGCACGATCCGACGCTGGAAAAATCTCGACGGAGTCCAGACTGTCGATGGAACGCTGTGTCTCCGCATCAAAGGTCCGGATGCCGTCCACTTCCGTATCCCAGAACTCGATGCGGACCGGGTTTTCCGAGGTGAACGGATAGACATCCACGATACCGCCACGGATCGAATACTCACCCATGGCGTCCACCTCGACGACTCGCTCATAACCAAGCCGCGAAAGCTTCGTCGACAGCGCCTCCATCTCCATCGTCATCCCAGGCTCTACCAGCAGGACAGACTCCGAGAAGTTCTCTCGACCGAGCACACGGTCCATGAGTGCGTCAATGCTGGCGACCACGACGCCACCATCATCTTCCATGATATGCTTCAGCACCTCGACACGCTGCCGGGTGATGAGTGTTCCCTGTGTATCTGCCTGATAAAAAAGAAAATCCTTCGCCGGATAGTACCAGGCCTGCTCAGAAAACGCATGGATATCCCGGACGAAACGCTTGCCGGTTGCTTCATCCTTCACCACAAGCAGCTTCCACGGGCGCTTACCATCCTTCGACGCCCCACGCTTCGTACGCTTCGACGCTGCCGAGAGCGATACCAGAAGCTGCGCCTTCACCGGATCCACGGTTCCGGTTACTGCAAGCGGACCCGCACCATCGGTGAGGGCCTGTTGCAGTACCTGATAGCTTTCTGTTTTCAGAAATGGATTGATCATAGCGTTTCCTCTACTGTACACATGACGCATAAAAGCGGAGAACATAAACGCAGCACCCCACATCGGCGGCACTGCGCAGCATTTGTTGAAAAACCACGCCGGTTTATGCCTTCGCGCAGTCCATCGGATTATAGCGGTTCATCGCGTGCTCCACCCCCTGATTCACGATGTCGAGAATCGCATCTGAAACCGCATCATACGTATCCTGCATCACCGCCGCATCATTCTTATCAAACTTCGCCAGTACATGATCCGCCAGGTCCATATACTCCGGCTTCTGACCGACACCGACACGCACACGCAGGAACTGATCCGTGCCGAGACACTGAATGATGGACTTCAGTCCATTATGGCCTCCCGCCGATCCCGATTTCCGAATTCGCATCCGACCGACGTCGAGATTAATATCATCCGACACCACGATGATGTTCTCCGGCGGAATCTTATAAAAATTCGCGAGCGGCGCGATGCAGTTTCCGGACAGATTCATATACGTCAGCGGCTTCACGATGATGAGCTGCTCCGGTCCCACCGAGGTCATATACCGTGCCTTCCCATACACCCCCTGAAACTTCGTCTCATTCAGCTTTAGATCCCCCAGCTTTCCGCAAAGCACCTCAATCGCCGCAAAGCCCGTATTATGACGCGTACCGATATATTTCTTCTCCGGATTCCCAAGACCCGCAATCAGATACATACTATTTCCTCCATATATAAAACGAATTATGAAAAGCATCACAAAAGCGGAACTGAAACGAAAAGGATACCCCTCTTCATTCCGGTCCCACCATAAACGCCATCATAACACAAATTCATTTCTTTTTATATAGAGATACGTAACAGGTGGAGCTTCGTTCAGGCCGGTGCCGGGGAGCAGCCTGAACAAAGCTCCGCATGAATGAACACAATTCAAAAGAGAGTCATCGCCGCAGCGATGACTCTCTTACATTTACTTAGTAGCCTTCCGTCTCGGAAACCATCTCCGCCTGATACTTATCCAGGATAATCTCCTGAATCGCTTCTCTGGTCGAAGACTTAATCGGATGTGCGATGTCTCTGTACTCGCCATCCGCTGTCTTTCTGGACGGCATCGCGATGAAAAGACCCTTCTCGCCCTCGATGACCTTGATATCATGAATGACAAATTCATTATCGAAGGTGATGGAGACGATGGCCTTCATCTTTCCTTCCTTATCCACTTTACGGATCCGTACATCTGTTATCTGCATGTCCCGATCCTCCTATTACATCTGGTATCTTGTATTCTTCTCTACAACGATCTTAATGTCATCCGGAGTTCCGATATAAGTCGTGTTCGCACGAATCGTGTCACGGCTCTCTACGATGCAGTTTTCGATCACGGTGTTATCACCGATGTATACGTCATTCAGAATGATGGAGTTCTTAATGACACAGTTGTTTCCGACATAAACCTTACGGAAGAGTACGGAATTCTCAACAGTACCGTTGATGATACATCCACTTGCGAGAATAGAATGATGCACATTACAATCCGGATTATACTTTGCAGGAGGGTTATCCTCGAGCTTCGTATATACACCCGGCTGCTCCTTGAAGAAGAATTCACGGAGATCACGATTCAGGAAATCCATGTTGGTCTTATAATAAGAATCTACGGATGCGATGTTTGCCCAGTAGCTGTCGATCTTATAGCCATAAATTCTCTTTACATTCTTATAACGAACGAGGATATCCTGTACAAAATCGGTGCGATCCTCATCGTGTGCCTTCTCCAGAAGTTCGATCAGCTGACGACGACGGATGATGTAGATACCACAGGAAATGGTATTCGCATCGGTTGCAATCGGCTTCTCCTCGAAGTCGACGATGCGTCCATCTTCGTTCATCTTCACACAGCCGAAACGAGAAACATCTGTGTTCGGCTCCATGGTCTTCACAACCACGGTGATATCTGCCTTCTTGTTGATATGGTGCTCCAGTACCTTCGCATAGTCGAGCTTGTAGATACCATCACCGGAAGCGATGATAACATACGGCTCATGTGACTGCTTCAGGAAATCCAGGTTCTGGTACAGTGCATCTGCGGTTCCACGGAACCAGTCACTGTGCTCCGCGGTGATGGTCGGTGTATATACATACAGACCGCCCTGCTTACGGCCGAAATCCCACCACTTCGAAGAAGAAAGGTGCTGATTCAGGGATCTGGAATTGTACTGTGTCAGTACAGCCACTCTCTGTACATGGGAGTTGGACATATTTGAAAGAGCGAAGTCGATGGCACGGAAGGATCCGGCTACCGGCATCGCTGCGATGGCTCTCTTGTTGGAAAGCTCACGCATTCTCTTATTATTACCACCTGCTAAAATAATACCTATCGCTCTCATACTGTCTCGTCCTCCTTAATGATTGCTCCGCCGCTTGCGAGTAATCCGTCAGGATAATCCTCTGCTGTCGTTACGCCATAGATTGCGGTGTTTCTTCCGACCTTTACATTGTCCGGAATCACAGAATTCTCACCCACAGTGACAAGTTCTGCATTGTATACTCTCTGATCATATACACTCGGCTCAAAATCACCGACGCCGAGCTCACAGTTCTTACCGATCTTTACATTCTGAGCGATGATGCCCTTATCGATTCTGGTACCCGCACCAATCGTTGCACCGGACATGATAACGGAATCATTGACCACTGCACCCGACTCGATGGTAACGCCTTCACCGATCACCGAATTGTGTACCTCACCATGGATCTCACAGCCCTCTGCGATGATGCAGCGCTCTACATGAGAGTTCTGGGAAATAAACTGCGGTGCCGGATTCTTCGTATCGGTATAGATCTTCCAGTACTCCTCATAGAGGTTGAACTCCGGAATGATCGAAACGAGCTCCATGTTCGCCTGCCAGTAGGACTCGAGGGTTCCGACATCCTTCCAGTAGCCATTGAACTCATATGCGAAAATACGACTTCCCTTATTGAAAAGGTAAGGGATGATGTGCTTACCGAAGTCCTCACCCGGAACATCCTTGTTCGTGATGAGTGCTTCACGGAGCACCGGCCATGAGAAGATATAGATACCCATGGACGCAAGATTTGACTTCGGTACCTTCGGCTTCTCCTGGAAGTCGATGATACGATTATTCTCATCGGTTACGGTGATACCGAAACGGCTTGCCTCTTCCATCGGAACCGGCATCGACGCGATCGTACAGTCGGCGTTCATCGCCTTATGATACTCGAGCATAACCTCGTAATCCATCTTATAAATATGGTCACCGGAGAGGATGAGTACATACTCCGGGTCATAGTTATCGATATACTCGATGTTCTGGTAGATCGCATTTGCCGTGCCTGAGAACCAGTCCGCACCACTCTGCGACTCATATGGCTGCAGAATCGTTACGCCTCCTCTGTTACGATCCAAATCCCACGGAATACCGATTCCGATATGGGCATTCAGACGTAAAGGCTTGTACTGTGTCAAAACTCCGACCGTATCTACACCTGAATTGATGCAGTTGGAGAGTGGGAAGTCAATGATAGAGTACTTTCCACCGAAGGATACAGCGGGTTTTGCGACATTCTTTGTGAGTACGCCAAGGCGAGAGCCCTGGCCGCCAGCAAGCAGCATGGCGATCATTTCTTTTTTAATCACGTCTTCACCTCATTAGTAATATAAGTAGTAGAAAAATATCTAGCT
>CAKQWR010000042.1 GCA_934279105.1 uncultured Oribacterium sp.
GGCGTGAGCAGTCATGTCGGCGAGAAGAAGGTCGTCATCGGCAGCTACCACTTCGTCATGGAGGATGAGCACTGCACGATCCCGGCCGGAGAGGAAGCGAAGCTCGAGTCCATCGACGGCCGCTACTCGAGGATCTACCTCGCCATCGACGGCGAGCTGGCCGCGGTGCTTTGCATTTTCGACCCAGTTCGACAGGAAGCCAGTGAGGTGATCCGTCAACTTCGGATGCTCGGCATCAGTACGATCTGCATGATGACCGGTGATAGTGAACGTACCGCGGCAAGCGTCGCAGCTCAGCTCGGCCTCGATCATTACCAGGCAGAAGTCCTGCCGGAGGATAAGGTGAACTATGTGAAGTCGCGTCGTGCGGCGGGCCATAAGGTCATCATGATCGGCGACGGCATCAACGACTCACCGGCCCTGTCCGAGGCAGATGTCGGTGTCGCCATCGGCTCCGGCGCCGCTATTACGCGCGAAATCGCAGACATCACCATCTCTGCAGACGACCTCATGGAGCTTGTCGTGCTTCGTCGCCTGAGCCGCGCACTCATGAACCGCGTCCACAGCGACTACCGATTCATCGTCGGCTTTAATTCCCTGCTGATCGCCCTCGGCATCGGTGGCCTCATCACACCGTCGACCTCGGCGCTGCTGCACAACAGTTCCACCATGATGGTCGGCATCGACAGCATGACGAATCTGCTGGAGAGCGCTTCATAAAGAAATGAAGGGAAGGCGAGTGCAGGCATACGACATCCGAAATTCGGAAGAGCATGCCTGCAGAATTATATTAAGGCGTCGACCTACGTGAGAAATGGTGAATAATCAGGGAAAAAGGAGAAAACATGTCAAATCTGATAGTGATTGTCGTACTGCTGTTCATCGTGGCCTGGGCTGTGAAGGAATCTGTACGACATATGCATGGCGAGGGCGGCTGCTGTGGCGGTGGCTCCTGTGAGCGTAGCGCGAAGCCAGAAAAAAAGAAGCTTGAAGGTCCGGTGCTGCACAGCTACGACTTCCAGATCGAGGGTATGCACTGTGAGAACTGCGCTGCGAGAGTGGCCCGTGCCATCAATGCAATCGATGGTGCATCTGCAGAGGTGAATTTTCATCAGAAGCGTGCTCACGTCGACTGTGATCGTGACATCATAGCGTCGACGATTATCGCTGCGGTTGCGCAAGCGGGCTATGCGGTGAAAGAAGCAGAGTGATATCATCGGAGTGAGCATGTCCATGAATGCATGGACAGCAGTAGATTGGTAAGTATATAAAAACCCGAAGATGTGCATGTGTGTTGCGCATCTTCGGGTTTTTACTGTCTGAAAGGCAGGTGGATTTCAGCGTATCATCGTGTATTGATGTCATAGAGGAGTGCATTCAGCACGTTCTGGTTGCGGCTCCAGATGGTGTTGATCTGCGCTTCCGGGACCGGGCAGGAGCCGGAGCCGACTTCGAGTGTGATGGATGGAATGCCGCAGGCCGAGGCGTATTCCTTATAGCTCGCGGATGGCTTGTTGCCTTCTGAACCGCTGTCCATCACATAGCCGGTGGCTGCCTTCGCGATTTCTGCCATGTGCCGACTCTGCTCGTTGACACCGGCAGGGGAGGAGCCACAGTTCCAGTAGATGACATTGCCCTGCGAATGATAGTTCAGAATCTCGCTGATGTGGTACTGGCTGAGGACGCTGATCAGCGCCTTCGTTTCGGGCTCGGATTCCGGCATGGCACCCTTGAAGAAGTCCATGGACGGGACGTAGGTCTTATCATCGAGGGCGGCCCACCCGGTCGAGAAGTTTCGGTTAATGTCTACGCCGCGGATGTTGTTCTTCCAGCGGCGGAAGATCCAGTCCTCGGTACCATAATAGCCGGCGAGTGCACGGTAGTTCGTAATCATCGTCTGGAAGTCGGCGCGATTAGCGATGTTCTGCACCGCAAGCAGACCAAACTGACTCAGCGATACACCATCCGGATTATTCATCGGTACGAAGTGAATGCCCGTGGTCTCGAGGAGTGCGGCGGCCGACTGCCCCTGGATGGTGCCGCCGGTTTTCGCAAGCTCGAGGAGTGCATGCAGCTGACGCATGATGAGCTGCGAGCTGATGTACTCGCGTCCGTGAATGCTGCCGACCACTAAGATCTGGCGCGGCGCACTGGCGTTGCCGATGGCGACATGGTAGATGCTGCGGCCGTCTGTAGTGGTTGCGAGCGCGTCGTAGCGGATGCCGCTGTATTGCTGCTTCAGGGCGCGGAGATCGGACTCGAGGTTTGTATAGGTGTAGGTCGTAACTGCCTCACAGTAGTAGCCGCCCACCGGCGCGGCATAGACATTGGTTGCGAAGGCACCATCCTTCGCAACTTGACTGATGAGCAGCTGATCACTGAGCTTCTGAATCGTAGTGTTGAGGACTTCGGATGTCCGACGGAGAGTCTCGTCGGATGCCAGACTTTCGCTTACGGAGCGGCTACTCGTCGAAAGACGGTTGCCTGTATTCTGGCTTGTTGAGCTGCCGGAAACCGGAGGGGCCTTTCGATCACTGAGCGAAATTCCGGATCCGGCCACGGTCGCCGCCTGCACCGGCATCACGAGGCACTGTGCAATCGCTGTCGCCAGCAGCAGAGTATAGAGTTTCTTTTTCATGGATGTCTCCTGAACGAATGGTATAATATACATTTATTTTACATCATATATGTAGACATTGACCGGAAAACAGAATAAAAATGCGAAAAAGATGAAATGCTTCATGAAAATAACGCGAAAAAGATGAAGCACTTTCTCTTGTTTCAGAATTTAAAACCGATTATGCTATGTTTGATTCTAAATACAATTCTTTTCAGGGGGAGAAGAATGCGAAATATATATCGACTAAAGATCGTCATCGGGCTGTTTTTCGCAGCGCTGCTGATGGTTCTCTGCGCCCGGGGTGATTTCATTGACCTGCTTCATGTACCAACGAATCAGTGCTTTATCGGTGCGACGTATACATCTTTAAGTGATCCGTTTTATGAAGTGATCAATGATGAAATCCAGCTCCAGATTAAAAGTAAGGGCGATATCCTGATTACACGTGATCCGAGGGGAGACCAGGAGCGTCAGAATCAGGAAATCGAGGACATGCTCGACATGGGGATTCAGTTACTCGTTCTAAATCCGGTGGATTATGAAGGCGTGGTGCCTGCACTGAAAAAAGCGAAAGAACGGAATGTCCCAGTTATTCTGATCGATTCAAAAGTAAATGATGACCGACTGATTACCTGTATGATTACATCGAATAATTATGGTGCAGGACTTCTGGATGCGCGTCATCTCATCAGCCAGACGAAAGAGGCTGACATCGCTCTGCTGTTTAACTCAGAGTCTTTTTCGAGCAAAGACCGTCTGGCCGGATTTACGCATACGCTGGTGCAGAGCGGCAATGCCTACACCTTCCTCGAACGTCGGGATTGTGGCGGCCAGCTGGATCGGGCGATGCAGGTAATGAATGAGCTGATCGAGAAATATCCGAAAATCGATGCGGTCATGGCAGTCAATGATCAGGCGGCGCTGGGCGCGATGGCGGCACTGGAAGAAAAAGGTATGTTATCATCGACACTGGTGTACAGTATCGATGGTTCACCGGAAGCGAAGACACTGATCGCAGATGGACTCATGACGGCGACCTCTGCGCAGTCACCGTTCCGTATCGGAAAGATGGCAGCGGAAGTGGTGTATGAAATCCTGGAAGGGCGGCCGTTTCTGACGAACATCGTCGTTCCGGTTACGCAAATCACCGCTGAAGATATTCAGCGCTTCGGTACGGAGGGGTGGCAATGACGAAAGCAGAAATCCATAGTCCTGTTCTCCGGGCACTGTATCATGCGATTAAGTGGATCAGCATTTTTCTCGTACTTTTTATTTTTGCGATACAAATCGTAACACCGGTGTATGCTTCTAAAGTCGGCCAGGCAGAGGTCTTACTGCAGCAGATGGAGTGGCTTCCGTACCGACCGGGTACCCAGGCACTGGCAGTGTATCTTGCGGGGGCCGGCATTCTGCTGAGCAGATATTCGAAGGCGGCAGATGCGGATTTTCTCTCCCGTAAGAACTGGTATGTATATTTGCTCGAGGGCATCCTGTACAGTGCAGCAGCGTTGCTGCTGCAGCAGAACTGCGATAAAATCACCCTGTTTGCCATCGTGGATATGGTCGATGACCCTCGTTCGCGACATCAGAAGCTTTTTTTGAGTGCCATGATTTTCGTATATCTGCTCTGCAATATGGATTCCGCGACCAGTGCGTTTCATGCAGTTACGCTGAAACAGTATCTCTCATTTTACAGTTTGCATACCAGGGCCATGCTCCAGTTTGTGACCGAGAGTCTTTCTGCACTGGAAATGATCTTATTTATTTTATATATGGTGCTGTTCATCAGTGAGCAGACCAGTGAGAAGCAGAAAGTTCTTCAATTAAATGAACAGCTGGAGGAGGCCAATGAACAGCTGCGGATCTATGCGGAGGAAAGTGCACATACCGCACAGGTGCAGGAACGAAATCGTCTGGCGCGCGAAATCCATGATACGCTTGGGCATGTGCTGACCGGTATTACGGCGGGCGCCGATGCCTGTATTCAGATGATGGACGATTCTCCGGAGATGGCACGTCATCAGATGGAGCTGATTGCAGAGACCGCCCGTAATGGTATGACGGATGTACGACGTTCGGTGAGGGCACTACGCCCGGATTCTCTGGAAAATCTGACTCTTTCTGCTGCACTGCATAAGATGTGTGGCAGTATGGCAGAAAGCAGCGGGACGAATGTTCAGCTCGAAGAAAATCTGGAGGGCGTGATGTTTTCTCAGGATGAGGAGGATGCCGTATATCGCACCGTCCAGGAAGGCATCACAAATGCGATTCGACATGGACATGCGACGCGTGTAAGTGTCGTCTGTCATATCGAGGATAATATTTTAGACATTACGGTTTCAGATAATGGTATCGGATGTAAAATCGTGACACCAGGATTCGGCTTGCAGCATATGCAGGAACGCATGCGTATGCTGGGTGGAAGTTTACGATATGAAAGCGGAGATGGTTTCCGAATCGAAGCCAGAATTCCACTGCGGAAAAAGAATGTTTAGAGGGGGAGAACAGGATGATTAAGGTTTTACTGGTCGATGATCAGGAGCTTATTCGACAGAGCTTGAGTTTCGTCATGAGTAAGCAGGAAGATATCGAAATGGTAGGGACCGCGGGAAATGGTCTGGAGGCTCTGGAAGCGGTCGAAACACTGCAGCCAGATGTGGTACTGCTGGATATTCGCATGCCGGAAATGGACGGTGTAGAGTGTACCCGCCGCATCAAGCAGGCCTACGACTGGATCAAGGTCATCGTACTGACGACCTTTGATGACGACGAGTATGTATTTGATGCGCTTCGATATGGTGCTTCCGGCTATCTTCTGAAGGGAATCTCTGTCGATGGACTCACTAATGCGGTACGGGAAGCTGCACGGGGAGGATCCATCATCGCACCGGATGTGGCATCGAAAGTGTTGCAGATGTTTTCTCGTATGGCACAGGGCGATTCGCAGATCCGGGTGGATAAAAAGGATGTCAGTGAGCTTACGAAGATGGAGTGGCAGGTGATTCGGGAAGTAGGCTGTGGACTGTCGAATAAGGAAATCGCTGCCCGACTGTTTCTTTCAGAAGGAACGGTGCGAAATTATATCAGTAGCGTGTTGCGGAAACTGGAGCTTAGAGACCGAACGCAACTGGCCATCTGGGCGGTACAGACGAAAGGAAGTCAGGTGGAGGCAGATGTATGAGGCGCTTCGGGAAGTGGGCGCTCGCGTTTCTGGCGACGGTCATCGTGATACTGCTGGCAGGAAATCGAAAGGTGGTGCTGGAGATCGGCTTTCCCTGTGATAGTTACTGGGGTGTGCCCGGTGAAGACTACTATACGTTTATGGATGATGCAATCGCACGCTTCGAGGCGGCGCATCCGAACGTAAGGGTGAAGTACACGAGCGGTATTCTAGGTGAAGATTACAGTGAGTGGCTGAGCGGGCGCTATCTTTTAGGAAGAGAGCCGGATGTCATGGTGATTCTGCCGGAGGATTTCATCCGTTTGAGCGACAAGGGCGCATTAAAAAGGCTGGAGCCATATAAGCTTACAGATTCACATGTGAACTGGGAGGATTTCTATCCGGCTGCGCTTCAATCCGGTGCGGATAATGGCATTCAGTATGCCCTGCCACTGGAATGTGTACCGCAGATGATGTTTATTAATAAGACACTTTTACAGAAGGAGGACATTCCTATTCCGGATAGTGACTGGACCTGGGACGACTTTTACAATATCTGTGAAAAGGTAACGAAAGATACCGATGGAGATAGCATCATCGATCAGTTCGGTGTGTACGATTACGGATGGGACGAAGCGATGACCGCCAATGGCTGCTCGCTCGTCAGTGAGGACGGACGCCAGTGTCTCCTGGATCAGACGGCACAGGAAGAAGCGGTCAGTTTCGCGCAGAAGCTGTTCCGATTAAATCAGGGATCGAAAATCGATGAAAAGACTTTCGATGAAGGCTGTGTTGCTTTTCGTCCACTCTTGTTTTCGGAGTATCGAGGGTATGAGCCATATCCATGGCGCATCAAACGATCTTCGAATTTCGAGTGGGACTGTATCCCGATGCCGGCAGGAATCAGTGCGGATGCAGGAAATTACTCCACGCTGAGCACCTTGCTTCTCGGTATCAGCAGTCGGACACGGCATGAAAAACTGGCCTGGGAATTACTGAAAACGATATCCTGCACACAGGAAATGCAGACCGAAGTGTATACGACCCTGCGAGGAGTGTCGGCACTGCGGAGTGTGACCGAGTCACAGCAAGTGACCGAGATCCTTCGTCAGGATTCACCGGGTACGGTTTCACTCGGCCTGGAAGTACTGCCACGCATCATGGAAAATGCGGTTGCGCAGCCACAGTTTACGAAGTATCGTGTCGTGATGGAAACCGCCGATCGTCTTATTACAGAAGTTATGTCAGCCGATCGAAATCTGTTGTTACAGCTCATGCAGGTGCAGCAGGAATTGGATCATTTGCTGACAGAATAAGAATGCTGAATAGTCGCCTTTTGTGCATGATGTAACAAAAGAGCGACTATTTTTGTGACTTTTAACGGCAATGTGACATAAGTCATATACGGTTTGGTAAAATGTCATTGTGCGAATATGATTTTCCACAGATGTGAACAAATTGTGAAAATAGTAAACTTATCCAAGATCGACAGAAAAGCGAAAAACATCTGTCAAAACAACGGACAAAAGAAACTAGGAGGAAACAAAATGAAAAAAATCTCTTGCCGTTCCTTACTGTATGCTTGCGGTTTAACTGCAGCGATGCTTGCGATGACCGCCTGCGGTTCAAACAATACGACGGTTGCAACCACCGCTGCTGCAGGTGGTACTGCCACCGCTGCGCCAGCTGCTTCTGGTGAAGTTTATGAGCTGAAGCTTTCCACAACCCAGACGGATACATCGATGATCTATAAAGGTCTTCAGGCAGCTGCGGATAAGATCGCAGAGGACACAGATGGCCACGTAAAGGTAACCATCTATCCTTCCAGCCAGCTCGGCGGTGAGGAAGATATGATCGATCAGGCGCTCCAGGGCATGGGCATCGCCGTTCTGACCGATGCAGGTCGTCTTTCCAGCTATGTAAATGATATCGGTATCATGAACATGGCATACATCGTAGATAACTATGATGATGGTATGAAGATCATGGATACAGACACCTTCAAGGGCTGGGATGCAGACCTTGCAAAGAATGGTATCACCGGACTGTGCTACAACTACTATGATGGCGCACGTTCTTTCATGGGCCACAAGGCATACAACACACCGGCAGATCTCAAGGGTGCTGTTATTCGTACACCGGGTGCAGATCCATATGTAGAGTCCATCTCCGCAATGGGTGCAACACCATACAACATCGCATGGTCTGAGGTTTACAATGGTATCCAGACGAAGTCCATCGATGGCTGCGAAGTTCAGTATACTTCTGCAGTATCCAGCAAGATCTACGAGGTTTGTGAGTATGTCAGCAAGACAGAGCACATCAATCTCTTTAACATGGTCATCTGTGGTCAGGCTTGGTTTGATAAGCTTCCTGCAGAGTATCAGGAGATCGTAAAGAAGGATTTCCATGATTGCGCTTATGAGAATGCACAGGAGATCATCGCTGCACAGGCAGACATGGAGCAGACCCTGAAGGATAACGGTATGACCATCGTTGAGGTAGATAAGGATATCTTCCGTGATGCTGTGAAGACCGCATACGAGAAGCTTGGCTGGACAGAGCTCCGTGAGCAGCTCTATAAGGAAGCTGGAATTACTGCTTAATATTCCATCCTTTCACCACTTTGTATCATATTCCCTGCATGGTGGTCACTATGCAGGGCATTTTAAATGAAGGACGATAATTTATGAAAAAGATTTATGAAAAAGCTTGTAAGCTGGAAGAGCTCATCGCACTGCTTCTGGTTGCGGGTATCGCCATTCTGGTTTTCATTTCAGCAATGATGCGAACCTTCGGTCATCCACTGAACTGGGCGCAGGATGTTGCGCTGATTGCATTTGCATGGCTTATCTTTCTCGGAAGTGATGTCGCGATGCGAGGTTCCGGTCTCATCGGTGTCGACCTTTTCGTTAAGAAGCTTCCGGCCGGAGTGCAGAAGGGCCTGGATATCGTATTTAAGTTAATCATCGCTGTGTTCCTCTGCGTATTGATTTATTATGGCTACGGTATGACGACATCTGGATGGGCACGTCAGATCACATCACTTCATGTCAGCTACGGCTGGGTAACGATGGCCGTTCCGGTGGGATCCTTCTTTATGCTGATTTCCACTGTACTGAATATCATCGAGCGAGTGAAGACGCCTGCCGGTCAGGCTATGAAACATGAAGAGGGGAGGGACATCGGCTAATGTTAATCGCAATCGGTATTTTCTTCGTATTTCTGCTGCTCGGCATGCCGGTAGCATTTTCCATCGGTCTTTCAGGTTTATCATTCTTTATGATTCGAAACCTTCCGATGACCGTTCTGGTTCAGAAATCTATTTCGACTTCGCAGAGCTTTACCATGCTCGCGATTCCACTGTTCATTCTGGCAGGTAACCTGATGAACAGCTGCGGTATCACGAAGCGTTTGATGCGTTTCGCCAATGCCTGCACCGGCCACATGTATGGCAATATCGGTCAGGTTTCCTGCCTGATGTCCACTCTGATGGGTGGTGTATCCGGTTCTGCTGTAGCCGATGCGTCCATGGAGTGCCGTATTCTCGGACCGGAGATGACTCGCTTAGGTTATGATCGCGGCTGGTCCGCAGCCATCAATGGTCTGTCCGGACTGATCGTAGCGACCATTCCGCCAAGCATGGGTCTCATCATTTACGGTACTGTAGGTGAAGTTTCCATCGGTCGTCTGTTCATGGCCGGCTGGGTTCCTGGTATTCTGATGTGCATCCTGCTGATGCTGGCGGTTACCTGGAGTGCTCGTCGTTTCGGCTATAAGCCGGAGCATGATCATCCGGCACCACTGTCCGAGATTCTGAAGGCATTACTCGACAGTATCTGGGCGATTCTGTTCCCGGTTCTGCTGATTATTCTGATCCGTTTCGGTATCATGAGCCCGACCGAGTCTGGTTCTTTCGCCTGTGCATATGCACTTCTGGTGGGTACCGTGTTCTATCACGAGCTTACCTGGAAGAGCCTGCTTCAGACCTTACGTGACAGTGTAAAGGATATTACGGTTATCACCATCATCCTCGCATTCTCCGGTGTATTCGGTTATGGTGTCGTATTCGACAACATCACAGTGACCATCGCAAATGCGCTTCTCAGCATTACCACAAACAGTGCATTATTACTGCTTCTGGTTGTTCTCTTCCTGCTGGTTTGCGGTATGTTCATGGAGACCACGGTTATCGCATTGATCCTGACCCCGATTCTTCTGCCGGTTATGCGTAGCATCGGTGTCAATGAAGTCGTATTCGGTATGATCATGATGACGACGGTTACCTTCGGCGTTATGACCCCGCCGGTTGGTACGGCCCTTTATGCCGTATCAGATATCATGGAATGTCCGATCGAAGAAACATTCAAGAAGGGCTGGCCGTTCTATCTCGCGGTTGTGGGCGTTATCGTATTCATGATTTTCTTCCCGCAGGCCGTACTCTTCCTGCCGAATCTCGTATACGGCGCATAAGCAGTGAACACGTGCTGAAAAGCTATATGGAGTACTTTTCAGCGGTTCCGATTTGAGCGGATATAAGCCGAATAAGATTTTATAAATTATCGATTCTCTGAATTTCTATGTATGCAGTGCAGCCTGTCATTTCTTTAATGGAATGACAGGCTGTACTACATTTTAGAAGATGAGATATACAGGAGGTAGACGATGATAGCGAGTGCTGACTTTCCGTTTTTATTAGATAATCCCAGAGCGTGGCGTACATATCTCGGCGGGCGCATGTTGGATGCTCTACATGATCAGCCGGGAAAAATCGATCATTTTCCGGAAGAGTGGATACTGTCCACTGTCGCGGCGCGCAATGCCGGTCGGGAGCAGTTCCCAGAAGAAGGGATGAGCCACCTCTATGGCAGCGACATTAGCCTGAAATCGATACTGGAATCGAATCCGGAAGCCTATCTCGGTGTCGGAAGGACAGCCTCCGATACCGGCGTGCTGACGAAGTTGATCGATAGTGCGGAGCGTCTGACCTTACAGGTTCATCCGGACAAATCGACGGCGCTTCGCTTGTTTCACAGCCCATATGGGAAAACAGAGTGCTGGCATATTCTTGACGTGTGTCCAGTGAATGGTGAAGAACCATGTATCTATTATGGCTTTAAAGAGAATCTCACGAGGGAGAGGTGGGAAGCTTTGTTTTATGCGCAGGATATCGTCGGTATGCTGGATGCCATGCAGAAATTTATCGTTCATCCAGGAGATACCATCCTCATCGAGGGTGGCATGCCACATGCTATCGGCGCAGGGTGTTTTCTGGTGGAGATTCAGGAGCCGACAGATTATACGATTCGGGTGGAGCGCACGACACCGAGCGGATTTGCTGTAGCGGACAGCATGTGTCATCAGGGACTCGGATTTGAGAAAATGTTTGAGTGCTTCCACTATGCGCCGATGACGCGTGAGGAAATCCGAATGAAAGGATTCATAGAATCGAGACAAAACCTCACACAGTCTGGTGGAACGATTACAAATCTAGTGGGATATGAGCGAACTCCTCTGTTCTGGCTGGACGAACTACAGGTGTCGAAATCACTCACCGTGCCGCATGAAGAACGTTTCAGCGGTCTCTATGTACTCGATGGCGCCGGCACACTGACGGCACACGGACGGAGTCTGCCACTGCGGAAAACCAATCAGATTTTCGTTCCGGCTGGAACTGGCGAGTTTACATTGACAGCCGTATCAGATGCGCCTTTACGAGTACTTCATTTCGGAGGCCCGAAAGAGGTAGTATCTAAATAGTAGATAAAGATATAGAATAAAGCATCCCTGCTGTGAACTGTCGTTCATGGCAGGGATGTTCTATTCTAAGACTGGTATGCAATTTGTTTCATGAGCGTTAATTTATCCACTTTACTTCGCCTTCGGGTTCGATCGGGTAGCGGCGAAGTTCGCTTCCGTCGAGGTCTTCGCGGTGCATATCTACGGCATGGATCTGGTGGTTGTCATAGGTCGTGTAGTAGTAGATGCCCTTCGTTGCGTTGCAGCAGGAGGTATAGATCGTAATTTCGTACTTTCCGTCGGCTACTTCACAGCAACCACGCTGCTGATCGACGGAGCCGAGGATATGGAAGAACTGGCTCACACTCGAGCGTTCGTCATCGTCGGATAGGGAGCTGAGCTTCGTAAAGGCAACCTTCACGAAACGAGACTGGCTCGACAGATCACCCGGGATACCAATGCCGCCCATGCCACGGCTGTAGGCCTGAAGTGGCAGTACACCTGCGAAGGTCGCATCCGGCTGCTTCCGGGAAACGCCAGGATAGTTGTTAAGTGCGAACATCTGATGCGGGAACGGCGGGTTATTCGTCATGACACCGACCGGGTTATCATATACATGAAGACCATCTGCCATGGACTCAACGACGATGCACTCGTCTTGATCGGCGATGATCCAGTGAAGCTGTGCGGATGGCAGCTGCTCACTGAACGGTGTCTTCAGCAGTCGAAGTGTCGCCAGCTTCGCTCTTGCATCGTCGACGGTCGCACACTGTGCGAGAATCCACGGAATAAATTCGAACTGTGCAACCTGATCGGTCTCCGACGGCGCATCCGTGAGTACATCCTGATAGACTGCATTGCCCACGAAATTAAGACCCGCCATGCCGAGACCCTTCTCGTTTATACCATCATAATACAGCGGATAGCCGCCGGCGACGAATGCCATGCCGATGATTGCATAGTGCGATTTCAGCTCGCCCGCATGACGGAAGCGGAACGGATAGTTTCGCGGCGTGACTGTGACCTCCTCACCATAGGAAAACTCATAATCGAGCGTTCTGCCGATATAAAAATCTTTCGTTTTGTAGGTTGTTGCTGTACACATAATCTTTCTTCACTCCTTTCACCGCTTTTCATAAACCGATTGTAGACCGCGGCGACCGGATAATCTACAGTTTCACAGAAATTTCACAGGGCGCTGGAACCCCAGCGCCCTGCGTGTATATCCATATGATTCTATGTATCAATGCACGAAGATTAGTGACAGGATGAATACAACGATAATCGTTGTAATACCCATAACCGCTGTCATACCCGTCTGGCACTTATATGCGTCCTTCGTATCCATGTCGGAGAACTGCGATACGACCCAGAAGTAAGAGTCATTGGCATGAGAAACCGTCATGGAGCCGGCACCGATGGCCATGATGACCAGTACCTTTGCGAGAGGAGATGTGAAGCCGAGGGCCGGCATCATTGGCGCAATCATCGCTGAGGTCGTGATCATCGCAACGGTGGATGCACCCATCGCCGTCTTCAGAAGTGCCGCGATGAT
>CAKQWR010000043.1 GCA_934279105.1 uncultured Oribacterium sp.
CTTTCCATCCTTAAAGAGGCACATCATTTCATTTGTCAGGCTGAAATCATCCGGTTGCAGGACGATGTCCTCACGCGTAAACCAGGAGGCCAGCTTCAGCTCGCTCTGATCCATAGAAATCGTCGGATCGCCATCTACATCGCAGAAAAAGCCCATCAGGATATCATCGACGATGCCCCACGGCTGGGACTTATAGTAGCGGATATTCTTTACCTTCAGACCGACCTCTTCCATCACTTCACGCTGAACGGTTTCCTCGAGGGTCTCGCCGATCTCTGTGAAGCCGGCAACGAGGGCATAGTGCGCGAAACCATGGGCATACTTCGTCAGTACGATTTCATCGCCGTTCGTGATGGCGACAATGACGGCCGGTACGATACGCGGATAAATGATACGTCCACACTCCGGACAGCGAATCGCACGCTCGATTTTTCCGAGCTTCGTGCGGGAGCCACAGCTGCCGCAGTAACGATTCTGATGATACCAGTTGCTGAGCTGAAGGGCTGTGCTGTTAATGAACTGACGCCACTTCGGACCGACCAGGTCTTCTCTTAAATCATGAAGCGTCGCGCGTATATAGTCCGGAAGGCGGAGTTCTACTTCCGGAAGCAGGAAATAATCATCCTCATCGACGGTGAAGAGATAGATCAGATGACTCGCCTCTACCGGGATACTGCCTTTCTCCTGCACTTCCTGCAGCGTCGGGTAGGTAAAGGTTTTTGTATCCTGCATGTGCAGTAGTACCGCATCGCGGCGCGTTCCGGCGAAGTTCAGCACGAAGCTTTCCGGCTTCGCGGTCTTCGATGGGTCATAATGATTGATGAATTTATGTGGGTAAATATCCTGAATCATAGAATCTCCTTCCAAACAATCTACCGCTAGTATATCAAATCGAACACGATCTTCTACATAGAATCGATACCCGAAAAACGTTTTTCGATGGCTATTCGATGTATGTAGCACGGACGACCATGGCATCGTCAGGAAATCTGCGTCGGTCCGTCCGCTTCGATAATCGAATGCTGGAGCCACTTATCGCCCATGAAGCGGGAAAGGAAGAATGCACCGCGGACGAGCCAGTCGCTGGCCATACCGATCCAGACGGCAATCGGTCCCATCCCGCATACGCGGATAAGATAGGTCACCATCGCGACTCTCGTGATCCACATGGAGAGTGAAGACACAACCATCGTAAATCGTACATCACCGGCTGCCCGTAGTCCATAGGAAGGAATAAAACTTGGCACCCAGACGAGAATTTTCGAAATCGTGATGAAGACGACCATATCGAAGCAGAGCTTCGCCGCTTCCGGTTCCATCCCGGCGATCCACAGTACCGGTTTGCAGGCAAGCAGCAGAATGGTACAGGACAGGATTACCACCCAGGTTGAAATATCCATCAGGTGAACGATATAGTATTTCGCTTCTTCCTTTCGACCAGCTCCGAGTGTCTGTCCCACCATGGTCATAAGGCCGATACCGACGGCCAGTGCACCGATTCCATTCAGATTTTCGAAGAGAATGGCCATCGCCTGTGCAGCGATGGCAGTCGTTCCAAGCGTGGATACCGAGGATTGTATCGCCAGCTTACCAAACTGAAACATACTGTTTTCGATACCGGATGGAATGCCGATCGTAAGTACACGACCGATCATTTTGAAGTCCGGTTTGATGAGATAATTTCGAACCACGATAAGCTGCTTCGGTTTACGAAGAAACACGAAAAGCACGATGGCGGAGAAGATACGGCTGAGCAGTGTCGATAGCGCAGCGCCGGCCACGCCCCAGCCGAAGCCGAAAATAAAAATCGCATTGCCGATAATGTTCATGATGTTCGAAATGACCGAAATTTTCATCGGAAAGTGGCTGTTACCGCCTGCACGGTAAAAGGCCGCACCGATCTGGTAAAGGCCGAGGAACGGGAAGGAAGCTGCCGTAAACATAAAATAGGTGATTGCAGCGGAAAGAACCGCAGGTTCCACGCTGCCGAAGACGAGACGGAGAATCTGTGTGTTCAGGGCTTCTGAAAAAAGGGTGATGACGATGGCGATAAAGGTCATCGATAACACGACCTGCTGTGCGGCTGCATTGGCCTTCTTCGTATCACCGCTGCCGATGTACTGCGAGCAGAGAATCGTACCGCCGGTCGCCATCGCGGAAAAGAGCTGGATGACGAGATTGTTGATGGCGTCTGTGAGGGAAACTGCAGAAATCGCTGCACTTCCGATTCGAGTAACCATCATGGAATCTGCCATGCCCATAAAGCTTGCAAGGAGATTCTCGATCATCAGCGGGATCAGGAGCTTCCAGATCGACGAGCGATCAAACAGCATATGATCCCAGTCGATCTGTGCCGCGTCGTATACACGATTCTTCAGTTTCAGTAGTTTATAATACATGGTCTGCCTCTAAATTCTGTAAGCGTTTACATTTTTGCCTATTATAGCGGATTCATTCGCGTATTTCCATAACTTCACGCGATATAACGTTACTGTTCACATAAGTACTGAACAGGCAGGGGGCCGGGGGCAGCCATCAGAAACACAGTACTACGAGCTCGGAAAACTCTAAGTCGGGAGCCCCTAAGCGGCACTAGGCCCTCTGCAATCGCTGAGTTTTCTTGATGAAAACTCAGCGTTGCAGAGGGTGCTAAGGAAAATAGTACCAAGTGCCGCTAAAGGGGACCCGACTTGAGTTTTCAGCGATCTCTCCGTATGGTTTCTGATGGCTGCTCCGGTCCCCTGCCTGAATCCAGTTGATGAGTGAAGCAGTAACGATATAACAGGCGCTGGCGGAATGTGACTGATTTATTGACTTTCGATGAAATGCTAGTAAAATTAGTTTAGTCCATTAAACCAGTTAACCATAGGCTATCGTAAGGGGGAATCAAAGATGGGACGTGATGGAAAAATAACCATTAAAGACATCGCTGAGATGGCGGGTGTTTCGAAGACGACGGTCTCGTTCTATCTGAACGGGAAAACAGAGAAAATGTCGGAGGAAACTCATAAAAAAATCGAGGAAATCATTCTCCGGACCAACTACCGTCCGAATGTTGCAGCACGTACGCTGAATCAGAAGAAAACAAACCTCATCGGTGTCATCATCGGCGATATCACAAACACATTCTCGAACAAGATCGTGAAGGGCATCGAAGATACGGCCCGAAAGCATGGCTATCAGACGTTGATTGGAAATTCGGCGTATGATCCGAAGCAGGAATCCAGTTACGTGAATCGTATGCTGACCCTCGGCGCGGATGGTTTCATCATTCAGCCGACACCGGGCTTTCATGAGACGTCGAAGCTCATTACCGATCTTAAAAAGCCGTTCGTCTACTTCGACAGTAAGGTATATGAAGATGACTCTTTCTGGGTGAAAACCGATAACTATACGGCGACGCATAAGGCGATGCAGGAGCTCATCGAGCGTGGGTATCAGAATTTTCTGATGATCGGTGCCGATCCGTCGAAGCTGAGTACACGTATCGAGCGCTCGTCTGGATTCATCGACTGTATCACCGAAAGTGGTTACAGCTTCCAGAGCCTCGAGATTCGTGATGGTGAAATCAACCACGATGAGATTCTCTCGTTCGTAAAGAAGAATCTGAAAGAAAACGTGTCTACACTGGTGTATGTTCCGAACTGCTGGGCACTTCCGGAGGTCTGTGATGCACTGCAGAATCTTCGCGATCTGATTCCGCAGAAACTCGGCATCATCGGATTCGATAATACCGAATGGGCTTCCTTCTCCAGTCCGAAAATCACGACCATCGTCCAGCCTGCCTATGAGGAAGGCCAGAGGGCCGCAGAGATTCTCATCGATCAGATCGAGGAGAAATATGAGGAGAAGTCTCATCAGACGCTGAAGTGCTCTGTGCACTGGAGTGAATCAACACGGTGACCCCCTCATAGAAGGAAATCACGATGGTGTTCAAACAGGATGCAGGCATATCTGACGGGACCTCCATAGGAGGTTACGATGAGTAGACCTCGTGTCTATGATCTTCTGTGGGTCCGTACCCCCCACAGAAGAAGCTACGACGATGTTCAAATGGGATATATCCGACAGGGACCTCCTCGTTAGAGGAGGTCTTTTTTCTATCGTTTATCCCGATCGATAAATTCGAGATTGATGATGCCGACGATGATGCAGATGAAGCCGATGAGCAGGATGACACCCCAGCTTTTCAGGATGTTCTGCACTGTTCCTGCATAGAGCGGTTTCTTCATATATTCTCCGCAGAGCACGTCCATCTTCATACGAAGGTCGCTGGACTGAATATAGTCAGCAATTTTCTTCACTTCCGGTATCCCGCGGAACTGATAGATCGACGCGAAGAGTGCGTGGCTGGGAAGTGAATTATAATCGGCGATGGAGCAGATCGCTACGGTGCCCCAGTGACTGATCGTGAGGTTCTGGATCACGGCAGCGGCACCGCCGTTAAATTCAAAAATGATACCGGCGAATACCAGCTGTACGATGAGCATGAACGGCATCACCGTCATCGCAGAGGTCGTCGTATGGACGATACAGGAGATCATGAGCGCCATCAGGTCCGATGCGTAGGTGATGATCCATAAGGTCAATGTGAAATCCAGCAGGAAGTTTCCTGTTACGAGGCTCTGCTTCGGGAACTTGATTCCGTACCAGTAATAAATGCTGACGGAAATCAGTACCTGCAGGAGGCAGATCAGTGCCTGATACAGCATGTGTGCGGTGATGTACGCACTGATATGAAGTCCTGCGCGGTGCTCACGCTTGATGATCGCCCGTTCTCGGCAGACTACCTGAATCGAATTAAAAAATCCATTCCATATACAAACACAGACCAGGGCGAAGGAACCAGCCTGCAGGCGTTCCATGTTTGCGAACAGGCTCGGTCCGACAACGAAGGCTACCATCAGTGAAATAACGGCTGAAATCGGCAGGAGAACCCAGTCATGCTCATGAATAAAGAGACGGAACAGCTTGCCGAGGTAAATTTTTACCTGTGCAGGACGGCGGGTGTGCGTCGGTCGATAGGTATCGGCGACGCCCTCCAGCCTCGTCGGTGTCGTCGTGCTCTTCTCTTCCTTTTCGGCTTCTGCTTCTCGATACGTGCGAAATGCCTCGATGTAATGATCGGCGAGTCCTTCGCCGCCTTCGTCGACCGGATTGATCGCCAGGATGATATCCTCCATCGTATCGCGGCCGAAGAACTGTCGTGCTTCCGGCACCGTACCGTAAAATGCAAGCTGACCGGTCTGCTGACTGTTTTTCGCGAGGACGATGACTTTATCAAACAGGTCGATCACGCGGTCCGGCGTATGGGTGATGACCATGACGATCTTCTGCTGATTTGCAATCTTTCGAAGCTGTTCCATGAGATCACGGGCCATGACACCATCGAGACCGGAATCCGGTTCATCCAATACGAACAGGCTCGGGTTCGATACAAATTCGACGCTGATACTCAGGCGCTTACGCTGTCCACCGGAAAGCTTGTCGACCAGTTCGTCCTTGACCGGCGTCAATCCAAATAGAGCGAGCACCTCTTCTACTCTCTTCTTCCGCTCCTCGGTCGGTGTTCCCTCCGGGAGACGCATCTGCGCTGCGTTTGTCAGGGTCATAATGACCGTATCATCACCTCGTAAAAGCTCCTGCTGCGGCACCATGCCGATTTCATATTTCATCCGGGAGTAGTCTTCATAGACGTCGAGGTCGCCCTGTTTAATTTCCGCATGGGCCTTTTCATAACCGGTGACAGCATTGACGAAGGTCGTCTTACCAGAGCCGGAACCGCCGAGGATGAGCACCATACTGCCTGGCTCGATGCTGAGCTTGATATCCTTCAGAAGGAGGCGGCGCTTCAGGAAGCTGCCGACGGAACGATTATCGATATGGATCTGGAGATCATGATTCCGGAAAGTGGTGTGATTGTAAGCGAGATAATCGCCGGCGAAATAAAAGACGGTGTCGCCGATGTTAATGATGTCGTTCGGCGAGAGAACCATGACGCCTTCGATTTTTTTCTGATTGACGAAAACACCACGCTCCGTCCGGACATCTTCCACCTGCCAGTGACCATAGATATAGCGGATGAGCGCGTGATGCTCGTCCGGTTTTTCTGTCGTGCCTGCTTCCGCTTCGGAGAGATCACGTCCGACATGACTGTAGATATGGTAGATGGACTGCTCCTTTCGAAGCGGGAGCTTCTTCCAGACGAGTTCGCCATCGAAGCGAAGCAGAAAAATGAGGATCAGCTGTTCACTCGCCTTCTGGACACGGATAATGTCTCCGTTCTGGAGGAGACGGTCTTCCCCCTTCAGAATCGTGACCCCGTTAATACTGGTCGTGTTGGCACTCGTCAGATTCTGGTAATGCCATTCGCCGAGGTAATGTGCGAGTTTTCCTTGTGTATGTGCGAGAAACGGATAGTCCAGTGCAATCTGTGCCTGTTTTTTTCCGCCGAAAAAGCTCCGTTTCCCGATGGTCAGACCCTTTTCTACCTTGAACTGTACGGACTCACCGCCGACCTTGATGGCGACGAGCTCTGCAGGTTCCACGAGATCCCGTAAAATATCGCTCATAGCTGCCTCCCGGACATTTCGTCCTTTCCTTTCTCTATTGTATTTTATTTAGAAGCGCAGTACAACGTGATTTCGGCTGCTCTGTGAAAGCAAGCGCTTACAGCTCACTTGTGAGGAACGCAGGCGTGACGATCTTCGAGTCGCGCCTGAATACGAACGAAAAAAGGCCCCGAAGGGCCTTCATCGAAGTTTATTTTGCGTACTGACTGTACAGGTTCGCATGGGCGGCTACGACGTTCCATGCGCCGGAGGTTTTTCCGGTTACGCAGATGTAATGTTTTCCGGATGCGCTGGTGAAATAGGATACGGCGCAGTTTCCGGCTTTTGCGACGTAGCCGGTCTTCGCAAAATTCACCTGTCCGCCGGTCGTCTTCGTATCGATTCTCTTCAGGAAGAGATTCGAAAAATTGAGGCCGGTGCTTCGCTTGTTGTTCGGCTGTGTCGTATAGTTCCGTGTCGTAAGTACGGTTGCGGCGATGCTGTTTCGGGACGCTGCCAGCATGATGGTGGCGATGTCCTGGGCGGTGGAATAGTGGTTATCATTATACAGTCCGGTGCTGTTCGTGAAGTGCGTTGAGCCGGCGATGCCAAGCTGCTGCGCCTTCTGATTCATGAGCTCTACGAACTTCTCTTCGGAACCTGCGATGTGACGAACGAGTGCAAGTGCTGCATCTGCTCCACTCGGCAGGATGAGACCATAGAGAAGGTCGAGCATCGTGACCTGTTCACCGGCCTTGAAGCCGCAGTTTGATGCACCTTCTTTGTGCACGTAATCGACGATGTCCTGTGTGATTTCAATCTTTTCACTGAGATCTGTGATATGTTCACATGCCACCAGCAGGGTCATGACCTTCGTCATGGAAGCAGGATACATTTTCGCCGTTCCGTTCTTGTCGGCAACGACGAGCTGGGCATCTGCATTGACGAGGGTTGCGAAATTTGCATCCACCTCCGGGGTGATGGTCATTGCGGTCCGCAGAAATCCAGCACTCTGCTGCTGGAAGTAATTCGTTGTGGTCTGCTGCGTCGCCGTGGTTGTCTGCTGTGTGTGATCGGTTGAGGCTTCGGTCGTCTGTGTATCGACCACGACCGGCGCCGTCGGCTGTACACCTCCGGTGCTGTTCTGAATCTGATTCGCCGTATCTGCAGCGGTACCGGTCGGGCCGGTAAGACCGGTCTGCGTGCTCATGGCATCTGTTCCCTGCACGACCTGCGTTGAAACGCTGGCGTTTGTTTCTGCACCGGTGGTCGTTTCCGTCACAGTAGAGGTCTGGCCACCCGTGTTCTGGACGCCGGCATTGGCAGACGCCGCTAATGGTCCGTTCTCTGAGATTTCAACGAAGGATGTGCTATCGGCGAGGGCGGTAGTGGACACGCTCGTCGCACTGAGGGCAGCAATCAGCAGCCCGGCTACGATTTTTTTATAATAAAAATGATGCTTCATATGGCGCTCCTGTAAAAAATTCATACTCATTTTACCACACGAAGCTCCATATTATTCTTACTATAAGTTTACAGATTCGCTGTGTTGCGGCGGGTACGGTGTCCGTCACGGCTCTTCTGTGTGCTTTGTCTACGGCTATCGTTTTTCTGTGGTCCTTTTGCGTTTTTGCTTTTTGATTTCTGCACAGGACGTCCGCTTCGATCATTCCGTCTGCCATGCTCTTCGCCGTCCTTCATCTTTCGCGGACGGATGAGGCAGCTCGGGTCAAAGCCGATGAGGTCTTCGCGGTGCTCCTTCAGGAGGGCTTCCTTTACGAGGTCATAATTCTCCGGATTCCGGTACTGAATGAGCGCACGCTGCATCGCCTTCTCATGTGGGTTCCGAGGTACGTAGACCTTCTCCATCGTGAGCGGATTGAGGCCCGTGTAGTACATGGTCGTCGAAACGGTGCCCGGGGTCGGATAGAAATCCTGTACCTGCTCCGGGATATAGCCCATGTCGCGGATGTACTCCGCAAGCTTGATGGCATCCTTCAGGGTGGAGCCTGGATGGCTGGACATGAGGTACGGCACGATGTACTGCTTTAAGCCAAGCTCGCGGTTGATCTTCTCGAATTCCTTTACGAAGCTGTCGTACACCTCGACCTTCGGCTTTCCCATCTCCTTCAGTACGCCATCGGAGACATGCTCCGGTGCGACACGCATCTGTCCGGAGACGTGATACTGACAGATTTCACGGAGAAACTCCTTATTTGGATCCGCCATAAGGTAATCGAAGCGGAAACCGGAACGGATGAAGACCTTTTTCACGCCTGGAAGAGAACGTACTTCGCGCAGAAGCTTTACATAATCGCTGTGGTCGACCTTCAGGTTCTTGCATGGCTCCGGCCAGAGGCATTTGCGACCGGCACAGGTGCCCTTCGTGAGCTGTTTCTCACAGGATGGGCCACGGAACTCTGCGGTCGGGCCGCCGACATCGAAGATGTAGCCCTTGAATTCCTTGTCCTGCGTGATTTCCTTTGCTTCTTCAAGAACGCTTTCATGTGAGCGACACTGAACGATACGGCCCTGATGCATGGTGAGAGCGCAGAAATTACACTCTCCGAAGCATCCACGTGCCTGTGTGATGCTTTCCTTAATTTCACCGAAGGCAGGAATACCGCCGGCTTCATCGTACATCGGATGCCATGCACGCATAAACGGAAGGGCATAGACATCATCCATCTCCATCTGCGATAGCGGTGCTGCCGGTGGATTCTGAACGACGAACATCGCGCCATCATAGCACTCATAGAGCCGTTTTGCGACGATCGGGTCCGTGTTCCGGTACTGAATAGCGAAGCTCTCCGCGTACTTCCGCTTGTCAGCGGTGATCTCCTCATAATCTGGAAGGCGGATGGCATCATAAATCTCATCTTCGTAACGCGTTTTATAGACGGTTCCGGAAATCCAGGTGATATCCTTTGCCTCGAGGCCCGAGTTCAGGGCATCTGCGATTTCGACGATACTGTGCTCACCCATACCATAGGACAGGATATCGGCACCACTATCGAGGAGCACGGAACGTCGCACGCGATCAGACCAGTAATCGTAGTGTGCAAGACGACGAAGACTCGCTTCGATTCCGCCGATGATGATCGGTGTATGCTTATAGCTCTTGCGGATCAGGTTGCAGTAGACGGTCACCGCGCGGTCCGGACGCTTGCCCATGACGCCGCCCGGCGTATAGGAATCTGTCTTACGATGATGCTTCGCGACGGTATAATGATTTACCATGGAATCCATATTGCCACCGGACACGAGAAAGCCGAGGCGTGGTTCACCGAACTCCATGACGGACGAAGGATCGTTCCAGTCCGGCTGTGGCAGCATCGCAACTTTATAGCCGTGCGCCTCAAGCACACGGGAAATGATGGCGGGTCCGAAGCTGGAGTGGTCAACATAGGCGTCGCCCATCACATAGACGAAATCCGGCTGCGTCCAGCCACGCTCCAGCATATCTTCCCGGTTGACCGGTAAAAATCCTTCGTACATAGAAATCTCCGTGATATTTATAGAATCGTTACACCTTATCTCGACTTTTCGAAGAAAAGCTAAGATTCATGGATGCTTGCACCTTATCGAGGCTTTTCTTCGAAAAGCCGCTCCAGCTGCAACCTTAAATTAAATCGATATCGGCTTCGCACCCTCTTCGATCGGACATACATAGCCGCTTTCGGTGCGTTTTTCAAACTCCGCTCTCGCTTCCTTCAGAAGCTCCGGCTTCTCATAGAGGTCGATGGCACTGAGGGCGAGAACCTTTCCGGCGAGAAGCAGGGCCTTATGGCCGATGCTTGAACCACCGCAGGAAACATTCTGCCAGCTGTGTCCCGGTGCACCACTTACGAAACCGGCACAGTGAATCTGTGCAGTCGGTGTCTGCCAGGAAACATCACCGACGTCGGTAGATCCGGCGCAGAACGCATTGCTATGGTAGAGCGGCATGAGGTAGTTATTCATCGGTATCGTACCATGCTGTGACTTCTCTTCGCTATACTCTCGAATTTCATCATCGAGGGTTGCAGCGAAGCCAGGGGCGGTATGTACCGGACAGGTCGCATGCACCTTCTCGGCAAATGCGAGCTCCTCCTCGGTATAGGTCGGAAGCTCTACCTGTGCGAAATTATCATACAGCACCTTCTCCAGCGCGAAGTTCGGCACCAGATCCGCTGTGCCATCGATGAAGGTACGCTCAAATGTCGTTTCCGTCATCAGTGCTGCGCCCTCTGCAATCTTATCCACACGCTTCTGAAGCTCCACACAATTCCGTACCTTTCCGGCACGCACCATATAGAGTACGGTCGCATGATCCTGCACGACATTCGGCGAGATTCCGCCGGCATCGGTGATGGCATAGTGCACACGACAGTCGGAGGTCATATGCTCACGCAGGTACTGCACACCGGTGTTCATAAGCTCTACCGCATCCAGTGCAGAACGGCCATTCTCCGGGTCGCCGGCCGCATGCGCAGAGCGTCCGTGGAAGGTATACATAACCTGAATCGTCGAGTTGTTCGTACCGGTCTTTACTTCATTGACATCCTCCGGATGCCAGCAGAACGCAGCATCGAGGGCGCGCCACATATTGTCGCGAGCCATGAATGCCTTCGCCGCACCGCCCTCTTCGCCCGGACAGCCGTAGAAAATCACCGTACCCTCGTGGCCGCTCGTCTCGAGGTAGTTTTTCACCGCAAACGCCGCGGTCAATGCACCGGCACCTAACATATTATGGCCACAGCCATGACCGGCACCGCCCTCCACAATCGGACGATGCTCCGTCACGCCACGCTCCTGACTGAGACCGGACAGAGCGTCGAATTCACCGAGAATACCGATGATCGGATGACCTGAACCATAGCTTCCGGTAAATGCCGTCTCGATGCCATCGACACCCTTCTCTACCTTAAAGCCACCCTCCTCGAGCACCTTCTCGTAGTACGCCGCACACGTAAACTCCTTCAGACTAAGCTCCGGATGTGCCCAGACATAATCTGCTACACCTGTAAATATATCTTTATGCTGCTCGATAAACGAAAGGGCAGCCTTTTTCTGTTCCTCCATGATGAACTCCTTTCCTGAAACTGCTCAGACGGGCTTAAGGGAACCAGTGCCATAAGCACAGTACTACGAGCTCAGAAAAATCTAAGCTGGGGACCCTAAGCGGCACTAGGCCCTCTGCAATCGCTGAGTTTTCCTGATGAAAACTCAGCGTTGACAGAGGGGAGTAAGGAAAATTATACCAAGTGCCGCTAAGGGGACCCGGCTTGATTTTTCATGACCTCTTCGTATGACTTCTGGCGCTGGTCCGCCTAAGCGCCGTCTGAACCGTATACTTTTTAGTTCAAAAGCATATTCATTATACATAAAAACAGCGCCTGCGAAAACAGTACAGGCGCCGCTTTATTACGATAGTTAAACCTCGAGGACCTTGCCGAGGAAGTCCTTCAGACGTGGGCTCTCCGGATGCTCGAAAATCTGCTCCGGTGTACCCTGCTCGACGATCTTACCATCAGCCATGAATACCACGCGGTTTCCCACCTCACGGGCGAAGCCCATCTCATGGGTGACACAGACCATCGTCATGCCTTCATGTGCGAGTTCCTTCATAACCTCGAGAACCTCACCGACCATTTCCGGGTCGAGTGCACTCGTCGGCTCATCGAAGAGCATCACTTCCGGGTTCATGCAGAGTGCACGTACGATCGCGACACGCTGCTTCTGACCACCGGATAACTGCACGGGATATGCATTGGCACGATCCCGAAGGCCGACACGTTCCAAAAGCTCGAGGGCTTTCTTCTCTGCCTCCTCCTTCGACTGATGCTTTACGATCATCGGTGCGAGAATCAGATTCTCGAGAATCGTCTTGTGCGGGAAGAGGTTGAAATGCTGGAACACCATCCCCATCTTCTGACGATATTGGTCGAGGTTGATCTTCTCGTTTACGATATCCTGATCCTCGAAGATGATACTTCCGTCGGTCGGTGACTCGAGGAGGTTGAGGCTTCGAAGGAAGGTGGACTTACCGGAACCGGACGGTCCGATCACGACCATAACGTCGCCCTTGTTAATATCGATGTCAACGCCATCGAGGGCCTTGATTTTTCCGTAGTTATAGTGCATTTTCAGGCCACGGACCTGAATCATTGGCTTAGCGGTTGTCACTTTGACGCATCCTCCTCTCGATGTACTCGATGATCTTGCTGGTCG
>CAKQWR010000044.1 GCA_934279105.1 uncultured Oribacterium sp.
CAATGCTGCTTATCGAAAACCTACTGGTTGTAAATTTCACGCAATAAAAATTTATTTGCCGATGTTAATATCTACGCAACCACTGGCCGTCTGGTATGATGGCAGAGAATACATGAACTCTGGATTCATGATAGCAAATCTGCATGGACAAAAATCAACGCTGAAGGCGATTCTACCCTTTCTGAGCGTCCTGAAATAGTTATTAAGTGAAGCAAAGATAAAAGAATTATAGAGCTGTCTCGATACAATGGATTTTAAAATCTGGTATTTAGGTCAGGCAGTTGCAGTAGGTACTACATGAATCCAGCTTCCTTCAGATTCTGTCTCACGGCAGACACCCTTGCCTTCGGCTATGTCCTTCCTCTACCGGGTGGACTCCGGACTTCTTCGGCTATGTCCTTTCTCTACCGGATGGACTCCGGCCGCCGGTACTCCGCCCCGTTTGATACCAGGTAGGCCCTTCCCTCTACCGGGTGGACTCCGGACTTACATCGGTTAGAAACGTGCGTCACCAGGCGCACTCAATAAAAGTCCTGTGATGAATCTTCACCATGGGACTTTTTATGATCGACAAATCTTCAAAAAGTTTGATGATCTGATTATTTCTACCTGATTTTCGCAATATCGCCATCAAATTTCCAACGACATTAGGAAATTTCACAATAGTGAAGTAATGATGAATACGACATTAACTTTTCAAGCTTCCCTCCGTGAAATCCACTGATGATTTCATGAATTTGACACAATAGCGAGTATTTGCTTAGTTTGACATTATATACATATAATGTCATTTGAAGAATTCTGCGCCTATTGTGTGAAAACTCTGATTTTCTATAATGTCGTTTTGCGTCATTACTACGTATTGCGAGAAAAGATAATGTCGAATTATTAAAACCATCGTTAATGTCAAACTCGGTTAATGTCAAATTTCGAGAATTCGTTCTATTGTGTCAATTTCCGAAATATATAATGTGAGATTCCATTTTTTCTTTCTATTGCGTCAAATCCTCACCTGACTTATCCTCATTGTCCGCACCACCGAACTCGTCATCCGACTCCTCGTCGTAGTCATCTTCATCGAACTCGCCATCCGACTCTTCGTCGTAGTCATCCTCGAACTCATCGAAGTCCTCGTCGTCAAACTCCTCCGCGTCTTCATCCTCCGGGTCCATAAAAATCGACTCGTAGTAGCCGGCGGTTTCGAAGCCGTCATCTTCGTGCTCGCCGAGGAACCAGTCCATGAGCTCGGCCATCTCGTCGTGGCGGCCGTCGAAACGGTCACGTACGTAGAACAGAGACAGAAGGTCTCCGCTTAGCTCCATGCCTGGAATCTTGTTATGGAAGGTCTCGAGCAGCGTCCAGAGCGGCACCATATCGTCATACTGGATGTCCATCATCAGCACATCCATTTTATCCGGGTTATAGTAGCAGTAAATCGTATCGCCGACACTGTCCTCGCCGAACAGATCCATGAATGCCTGGCGGATCGCCTTTGCACTCATGTCGTCTGCATCATTCAGATACTGTCGCGGATCCTCGATCGTCACCTGGTAGTGATCGAATTCTTCGTTCTTCAGCTCGAGAAACTCCAGCGTATCTGCCAGCGCCGTCTCGACCGTCACGTTGTTCTGCTCCGCGTAGGAATGCAGAATATTCATATATTCATCCGGAAATTCCAGTTTTACACTCATTTTCACACCTCTATCTCTTATTTTGTCAATGCCGTCGGCCACAGCCATCGTCACTTCGCGGCACTTTATGGAGCAGCCCTCATGACCGCCTGTCAGTCCATATTCCGAAGCTCCGCGAGGAACATATCGTAGTAGTCGTCTTGTCCATCCAGCTTCGGTGAGTTCTCTCCACCGCCGTTTGTGGAGCGTTTGATCGCCGCATAGAACTCTTCACCGTAGGTAAGGATGTCCATCTCATAAAGCGGATACCCTTCTCGCTGTGCGATCGCACAGAATGCCGCAAGTGGATTCTTCTCTTCTGCGGTGCCGAGCAGCTCTGCTCGAAAAACGGCATCTTTTTTCGCTTTCTGTCGAAGCGCGTCCAGCGCTGTTTCTACATCCATTCGTCACATCTCCTCTAATTCACGACACTTCATCCGAAGCACGATAACCATCGACTATGGATGGAATCCACTGCACCGATGGCGCACGGACACATCGCCGTCAAAAATATCTGCCATCTACTCTATATCTACCGCACCGATAGCGCACAAACACAACGCCGTCATGTCCTTATGATACGGCGATTTTCACCGCATGAACTAATCACTTTCCATAATGCGTTGTGTCACCACCGCGCCGATCAGTGCGCCGAGCGCCAGCACAGCCGCGCCCCAGAGCAGCGTCTTCGGAATCCGGCGCTTCACCGGAATCTCGAATTCGCCGCCGGTCTTACTGATCATGCCGATTTCGCCATCCGAAATCAGGTATGCCTCTCCATAGAGCATCTCCTTCTTCGTTTTCGTATCCTTCCGGATGTACGCACCATCTGTGAGGCAGTAGAAGGACTCACCCATGCTGTCCGGATAGGTGATATCCTGGAAGAGACGCTTGCCGTCCAGCACCGCATCGATGGTCTGATTATAATGCGGGATAACCTTCGTCTTCGTAAGCCCGAGTCCCTCGAGGAAGCGCTGATAGTGCGGGTTCACTGACTCGCCTTCCTCCTCCGGCTGCGCATAAACTACCTCCGCACAGTTCATCGTACCGGCACTGATGCCGATCACGATGCCATGGAAGTTCTGCAGATGCTCGCGAAGCTTGATCTTGTGAAACCAGGCATTCTCCGTCGGCACATGTCCACCCGCCAGAATCACGACATCAAACTGATCGAGGATCTCGACGATGTCCGGCTCCCGACGATCCAGTACATCGATGGAATCCATGGAAAGCCCCGAGCGATTGAAGCACTCGAGATAGGTCTTCGCCATGGCACTGTTAAATTTCGTATCGTCCGGCTCGGACGCAATCAGTACACATTTGCTGTGCGCTTTCCAGTCCGCCCTCAGTCGATCCACGAAATGATTTTTATTACTCAGCAGCTCCGGCCGCCCTGTCGCCCGGTTGATGCCACCAGGTGTTGAAGTCATATATAGAATCATACGCTCTCCTTTCCAGGCTCTCGCCCTCCGGTTTCCACGTTATTTTACTTCCGTATGCCTCTATTATAAACCATCTCGACGAGGCGCGCGATGAGATAATTGCCGCCGATGATGGCGAGGATCCAGAACACGGACATGTACACCGGCTGCTCATAGACATGCAGAAACGGGTACGGACCGACGTAGCGCTTCGCGATATTCAAGATCAGCACCGGAATGGCATACGCAATCGTCGTGCCTACGGCGCAGAGTGGTGCCCACTTCGGAAGCTTCTGGCGCGGTTCGGTCTCGAGACAGAGGAAAATGTAGAGCGACAGGAGCGGTGCGCCGACGTGGTTGATGAGATGCGTACCATCGAGCAGCATCTCCCGATAGCCGTCTGTCGGACCGAGCACGAAGATCACGACGAGGAAGGTCACGAGCAGGCAGCAGGTCGTCACGTAACGAAGCACCAGAAGAAGGGTTGGAATCGTCGCCTTCTGCTCCTCATTCTTCCGGTAATTTCGCATCAGGAAGGTCGAGACGAAGCCGTTCGCCTGACCCTGGAAGATCATCGGCAGCATGACGAGCGTAAACAGTGCGCTCACGATGAGGCAAAGGAGGTTTGAATCCTCGGTGTAGTAAATCAGCATACCGAGGCCGTCCTTCGCGTAGGCATGGTTCGTGTCGATCATCTCGAGCACCACCAGCACGATATGTAAGAACAGTGCAGTTCTTAGTTTCTTATTATCCATATTTCTCCTAAAATAATAACATTCTGGTCGTATGCGCATCAAAGGTCACTGCCTTCACCCCGGTCGTTTCGATCTGGTACAGTGCGTTTGCGGCGAGATGCTCAGCGGCCTGCTCGAGGTCACGGCAGCCCGTGTCGTCACGGTACTTCTCGAGAATCACGTCGATCGCGCGGTCCTCTACCACACATTCCTCCGGGCGCATGCCCATGCGCTTCAGCACCTTCGGCAGCGAGAAGCGTTTGAAAATCGTCCGCTTCTCTTCCGGTGTATAATCCGGGATGTCAATGACTGCGAAGCGGCTCATCAGCGGTGCGCTGATGCGATTCTTGTCATTCGCCGTCGCAACCGGATAAACGCCCGAGGTCGGAATACGACACTCGATATAATTATCGGTATAACCGATATTGTCAAGTAGCGTCAGCAGCGCATCTGCCGGATTACCGTTGATGCTGTTGTGATCTGCCTTATCAAGCTCATTAATAATGAAGACCGTGTTGCTCGCACCACTCTGGGAGAAAGCCTCCATGATACGGCCCGGTTTCGCGTTAGCATACACACGCGGGCTGCCCGTCAGCGCCTCTGAATCATGAATCGCGCTCATGTCGAGGCTCGTCCACGGAAGTCGCAGGATGCGCGCTACCGCATAAGCGAGCTGGGACTTTCCGATTCCCGCCGGACCGGCAAGCAGCAGGCCATATGCCGGCAGGGTATGTGTACGGTTGATCTGAATGATGGTCTCCATGATACGCTGCTTCACGCGCTCGAGGCCATACAGCTCCTCATCGAGAATCGCCCGCGCCTTTACCGGATCGATGGACTCGAAGTAATCTCCCTTCCACTGGATATTCAGCACCATCTGCAGTGCACGCTCCGCATGTCGCCGCTCCTCCGGGCTGATCGTACTCGAACGAATCGTCGCGACGTTTCGCTCTGCCCAGGCACGCATATTCTCCGGCAGGGTCTGTCCTGCACAGGCGAGATAATTCAGCATGGAATTGAGGTCTGAAATCGGGGTCACACCTGGATTCTTCCCTTCGCGCTCTTCCGCATCAAACGCAGCTTCCGCCTCGCTCTTCTCTTCCGGTGCGCGACTCTCCAGCAGGCGACGAATCACGAGTTGCAGAAACTCATCCCGTTCGGTCTGGATCCGCTCCCCATCCGCAGTCATCGCACGCATGCGATACACTGCATAGCCCTGCGCCGTATGTTCACCGGACAGCCGTAGCGACACATGATTCTCTCCGAGCCACTGCTCGAGCGCGACGAAGCGCTGGTCAATGCTGGTGATCGGAAGGCTCAGGTCATGGCCATCCTTGTCCCGACCGCTGACATTGGCCTCGGTTTTTCCATCGGTCCAGGCAAACGCGGTTCCGCGCACCGGATTCAGGAATACGCCGAGCGCGTGGTGCGGGAGCTTCTGTTCCGGATCCGCGATCGTCAGAATCGGATTCGTCACATCTGCCCGGTCATTTATGCAGCGAAGCAACGTCCATCCCGCTGCGGTCCTCACCCCCGTAGCAGCTTCGGCCTGTGCCTTCGCTTCATCCTCCAACTGATTAAAATCAAACATCCGATCTGCCATGCTGTCTCTCCTTTACAAGTGCAGTTTCTCCTATAAATATCCTTTCATGTAACCGTTCAGGTAGGTGGGGACCCGGAGGGGCGGCAACGGAGGCCATACGCAGAGACTGTGTGAAATCAAGCCGGGTCCCCACCTACCTGAACTGCAACATGTTCACCGTTTCACATCGTCGATACCGTACAGTAGTGCGTTCACGATGCAGGCGGCGATGTTTGAGCCACCCTTCCGTCCGCGCGCAACGATCCACGGGATATCACTGATCGGCGCGGTCTCCTCCGCAAGACTGAGAATCAGTTCCTTCGCCTCAACGACATTGACGAAGCCGACGGGGACACCGATAATACCGGCCGGACGCAGTCCGCGGTCATGAATCAGACGATAGAGCTCGATGAGTGCAGTCGGTGCGTTCCCGATGGCGAAAATCAGCGGACGATCCTTGATCTGCGCCGCATACTCCATGCTGACGACCGCGCGCGTCACGCCACGCGTCCGCGCCTCCGCCGCCACATCCGGATCACTCATGAAGCAGCGTGTCTCCGCGCCCAACGCTGCGAGCGCCTTCTTACTGATGCCCGCCCGCACCATCTCCGTGTCGGTGACGACGATTGCGCCCGTCGATGCGTCTGCGCTCGAGGAGCCAGCCCCCCCCGCGCGAAGTGACATACGCATGCGGTCGACAGCATGGGTTGAAAATACGAGATTTTCGGCGTAGTCGAAGTCCGCAGAGGTATGAATGCAGCGCTTGATGATCGGTGCCTCCACCGCATCGAGACGAATGTGCCGTCGGTCCAGCTCTTTCTGAATCAGCGCCATCGAATGACGTTCGATATCCTTCGGTTCGATATGTTCCAGTTTGATTTCCACGATGTTCTCCTGTCGCCGGGCGATGTCCCACGCTTTTCCGCTGTTTTTGCTTTCACTTTTACTCTAGCAAAGCGCTTCTCGCTTGGCATCTCTGAAAATCAGCCAGGAAACGCCTGGCTGAATCACGATTCTCACTTCTCCACGCCGACTCTGGCCTTTATGCCGTCGTCATATGGGTGCTTTTCCTTCTCCATGTTCGTGACGTAATCGGCCATCGAGAGGAGGGTGATGTCCGGATTTCGGCCGGTCAGAATAACCTCCATGTTCTGCGGGAGGCGGAACAGGAAGTGAATCAGCATATCGCGATCGAGGAGGTCCTTATTCAGGGCATCCAGAATCTCATCGAAAATGAAGAGTCCTGCAATTTCCGGTTTCTCCGGTTCGTGCTTTACGACACCGATTTTTTCCTTGCGGGCACGAGCGGCTTCGCGTCGCCGCGGCGCCGTCTTCTGGAGGACGTCCATCGTATGTAGCGCACGCCGGAACAGGGTATCCGAGTCCGCACGAGTTGCTCTCTTCTCTTCCTCTGTCATCCGGAAGGTAAAGCCATAGCAATGCTCCGGAAGCAGTACAAACACACCCGGGATCTTCTCCAGTGTACTGATTTCGCCGGATAGTCCGTCCTTCAGAAACTGGCAGAACACCACGGGCACACTGTGACCTGCTGCCCGCACCGCGGCACCGATCGCCGCCGTCGTCTTCCCTTTTCCATCACCGTGGTAGATTTCAATCATGGTTTCTTCCTGATAAAATGTCATAGATGCGCGTCATGTCGAGCGACGCCCTGAGCGCCGCGCTCAGCTTCGCAAACTGCGCTTCCTTGAATGCTTCATAGTTTACGACTTCGCAGCCTTCTCGGTCAATGCCTTTTCGTCGATACAGTCGCTCCACGAAGGCGTTCCGGAGCTCGTCACTGTCGAAGAAGCCATGCAGGTAGGTGCCGAAGACATTGCCAGCCTGTGCATAGATGAAGCTGTCCGCTGAGCGGCTGGTCATGGCACCCGTGGATGTCGAATCTGCCGGTGCATCGCCACGCGCCGCCGTATGGGTGATGTGGTGATCCGGCATCGTACGCCCCATGTGGATCTCGTAACCGTCAACACGTTGACCGTTCAGCGCTGCAAAGTCACCCGTGAGGTCCTCGAGCACGAGGTGCGTCTGCGTCCGGGTCTTTTCTGCTTCGAATTCCGTACGGAACGGCAGAAGTCCGAGGCCCCGTGCATGCGCACCGGCCGGTCCTTCCACTCCCTCGGCATCGATCACCTCTGTGCCCAGCATCTGGAAGCCGCCGCAGATACCGAGAATCAGAGTGCCATGCGCCTGCTTCTGCAGAATCTTCGCCTCTAGACCGGTGCTCCGCAGCCAGTCGAGGTCACGGATCGTACTCTTCGTGCCCGGTAGAATCAGCACGTCCGGCGCGCCGAGCTCGCGCACGCTCGATACATAGCGGACCGAAACACCCGGTTCCATCGCGAGCGCCGTAAAATCCGTGAAATTGCTGATGCGTGGCAGACGAATCACCGCGATATCGATACCGTTCTCTGCCTGCCGCTGCTCGAGCGCCGTCGACAGTGAGTCCTCATCCTCCAGCGCGACATCGAGATATGGCACCACACCAAGTACTGCCTTGCCGGTCCGCGCTTCGAGGATATCGAGCCCCGGATCGAGGATCGTCTTATCGCCGCGAAACTTGTTGATGATGAGACCCTGAATGCGTGCCTGCTCCTCCGGCTCCAGCAGCTCGATCGTCCCGAGCAACTGTGCGAAGACCCCGCCGCGGTCGATGTCACCCACCAGCAGCACCGGTGCATCCGCGATCGCCGCCATGCCCATATTGACGAGGTCGTCCTCTCGGAGATTTACCTCCGCCGGGCTCCCCGCCCCTTCGATCACGATGATATCGTACTGCGCCGCGAGCGCTTCATACGTCTCGCGCACGATCGGCAGTAGCGCCTTCTTGTTGCGATAGTACTCGCGCGCCGTCATATTGCCCTGCGCCACCCCGCGCACGATCACCTGCGAACCGACATCCGTGGTCGGCTTCAGGAGAATCGGGTTCATCAGCGCGTTTGGGGCAATGCCGGCGGCCTCTGCCTGGACGACCTGCGCACGCCCCATCTCGAGGCCTTCATCGGTGATGAAGCTGTTGAGCGCCATGTTCTGCGCCTTAAACGGCGCGACCCGATAGCCATCCTCATGAAAGATGCGGCAGAGCCCCGCCACCAGCAGACTCTTTCCGGCGTTTGACATCGTGCCCTGCACCATGATCGCACGGGCGCGGTGCGCGGGATGTTTCGAGTTCGTCATGCCGGATACATCCGCTACACTGAACGCAAGCGATGCTCTGTTCGGTTTTGAAATCGTTTCGTTGTTCATCTCGTCAGCGTGCATACCACTCCTCTTTTTTCTGCCAGCTTTCTCCCGGTTCCCTGTGCCTATTCTCATCGTCAGGGATCATGCCGAATACGCATTTTATAAGCTTCTCCATCTCCGAATCAGCTCCAGATTCTCTTCATGCGTCCGCACACAGATTCGGTAGTAGCGCTCATCCAGGCCCTCGTAGTTTCCACAGGCCCTGATCAGAACACCTTTCTCCAGAAGCAGGTCCTTTAAATCTACACGGTAAGGCTCTGCCAGCGGTTCAGACTCCGGCCCGCACTCGCTTGCACCGCGGCTATCGTTCGACCGCTGTGTGCGCGCAGTCCTATCTTCCCTAACATCCTGTGTCGGCTGCCCGTTCCAGGCCGTCCGGAACAGGAGGAAGTTCGCATCCGATGTCGGCACATAGACCTTCTCCACATATGGAAGCGTCGGAAGTACGCGCACCAGGAAGGTCCGCTCCTCCCGAATCAGTGCTCGTGTCTTCTCTACAAATTCTGTTTCCTCAAGCGCAGCTACACCGGCGAGCTGTGCCGGAAGATTGATTTCCCATGGTGTCATCGTCGCCCGCACCGCGTCCGTCAGCGCCTGCGCCGCCGTCAGCATATAGCCGAGGCGAAGCCCCGGCATGCCATATATTTTCGTGAAGGCACGCAGGATCACAAGATGCTCGAACGCTCGAAGCGACGGCACCATGCTGCATGTCCGTTCGCTCGGACGCAGCGTATGCTCCGCATCGAAAATCCGCGCCACTGCTGTATTTGAGCTGTCGTCTGAACGAAGAAACGGCAGGAAGCACTCATCCACGATGAGCCAGCTGTTTTTCGATTCACAGACCGCTGCAATGCGCTGCAGCACCTCCGCGCGGATGACATTGCCATCCGGATTATTCGGATTACAGAGAAAAACCGCAGAGCCGGACGGAGCCGCCTCGATGGCCCGGATAAAAGCCACCTCTACAACCGGTGTGAACGAAAAGTCATCCTCTTCCTGCAGATATACAGGGATGATCTGCGCACCCACGCGCTCAGCGGCGACACTGTACTCCGCAAAAGCCGGCGCCGCAACGATGACCTGCTGCGGACGAAGCACCTGCATCAGACGATAGATCAGATCCGCGGCACCGTTGCCGAAGGTGATCCACTCCGGCGCGATGGAATCAAACTTCCGATTCAGAAACGAAACAACGGCGTCCCGGAGCTTCTCTACCTTCCAGTCCGGATAGGCGATGCTCCGGTCGACGCCGTGCTTCGCCGCTCGGCACGCACGCGGCGGCATGCCCAGCGGATTGATATTTACAGAATAATCGAGATCAACTGCGCGACGATACACATCGCCGCCATGTACATAATTCATATTTAAACCCACCCTGTATACAGCATAACGGTCCGCATGATCATGATGCCGACGAAATAAATCATGAACACGCTTAGATACATGATGCGGTTCGCTGTTTCGATGTCCTCCGGTGTGATTTCGCGTTTACTGTCACCGATCGCCGGCTTGTGAACGAGCTTTCCGAAGTAATACGCATCGCCGAGAAGCTCGACACCGAGTGCTCCGGCCATGGCCGCTTCCGTCTGTCCGGAGTTCGGGCTCGTAGACTTTCGTGCATCGCGACGCCAGATACGAAACGCGCCCTTCCAGTCGAGGCCCAGGAACATGGCGGCCATGCACATAAAGAAGGCGCTGATGCGTGCCGGGATGAAGTTGCAGATGTCATCGAGGCGTGCCGCCGCCGTGCCGAAATACTTATACTGATCGTTTTTGTAGCCGATCATGGAATCCATAGTATTGACGGTCTTATAGAACCAGCCACCGGCCACACCGAACACCATCATAAACAGGAGAGGTGCCACCACCCCGTCGGAAGCATTCTCCGCGACCGTCTCGACCGCTGCCTTCGTGACACCGGTCATGTTGAGACGCTTCGTGTCACGGCCCACGATCATCGAGACCGAATCGCGCGCATCCTTGATGTTTTTCCGTTTAAGCGCCTCATAGACCTTCATGGATTCCCGCTTCAGCTGCTTCATCGCGAGCATCTGGTACGCGAGGAAGGCATCGATCGCCCAGGTCAGGGACTCGCCGAACATCGTCGCGATGTTGTGGATGATGAGTGGGATGACCGTAAAGATCACGAGCATCAGCACGACGAGAACCGCACCTGCAAACTGCTTCTTCCCACGGTCCGCCTCCGGATCATCCGAAATATGAAGGCTGCGGCGCAGGAATTTCTCCAGCCACTCGATGCCGCGCCCCATCGCCATCACCGGATGGAACCAGTTATGTGGATCACCGAACACGAGATCGACGATCAGGGCCATGATGAGAATCATTATTCGCTCGTACATGCTACACTCTCCTAAAAACAGAAATTGGAACTATTTTATCATAAACAAAAGCAGAACGGAACACGCATGACGAGGCATGTTCCGTTCTGTATACACGGATGAATCAGGAACTTCACCCAGCAATCATCCTCCGAAGTCTTTCCAGATCCTCCTGATCCGGGTGTGAAAGTGCACGATCGAAGTTTTCAATCAGCGCATCGAGATTCGGCTTCGCATCCGGCATTTCCTTCATCTTCACATAGCGATCCCGTACCGACTGCGGCATTTTACCCTGGCACATGTACTCTCCGATTACGGTGTTGCTTGCATCGATCACCTGATGAACATTCGTAAGAATCTTCTGGTAATATTCTTCACTTCCACCGAAGCCCGCGGTTCCAAACAGAAAAATCTGTTTGTTCCGAAGTTTACCCAGAAGCTCTAAGCACGCCTGGTCTGCGGTTCCCTTATCCGTCCAGAATCCCACATATACCTTTTCCGCACTTATTTCTGCAGATTTTGCTTCGCCGAAATAATCACACAGCGCCTTCGGCAGTGTCTCATGAATCGTATCCGCAAGTTTCCTTGTGTTACCAGTTAAACTACTGAAAATAATAGCATATCTTTCTTCACTCATCGGTCTGTCCTTCCTTTCATTCTCTAAGTTTAAAATCAATCAAATATGTTTCTTCATCATGCTTCCAGTATCGCTTTTATGCCCTTCGCACTCCGCAGTGTCGCGTCCCGAAAGTGATTTCCGGGATTCAATTCCCAGCACACATCCACGCCGAGCTCCTGGTAGCACCGAACGATCGCCTCTGTATTTTCCTGCACGGTTTTTAGTATAGTATGTTTCGTCTTCGCTTCTGCATCGCCTAACGAAATATACAGTTTTTCCGGTTTCCGTACCATCGCATGCCGAAGTACATATTCCCGGAACTTCGGGAACCACAGGGAGCCGGATATACTGGCTACCCGTGCGAAGCAATCACAACGATACATCGCATAGAGCGCGAAAAGTCCGGCCAGCGAGTATCCTGCGAGGCCGACGTACGGCGCGGTTCCGCGGATTCTTTTCCTGGCTGCCGGCACGATTCCCGACGCCAATGTCTCCAGATAAGCATTCGCGCCTCCCGTAGCGGCCGGATCCCGCTTCGACAGCGGCGGGCAGCTCCACGGCGTCATATCATGATACCACTGAAGGTTTCCAACCACCAGCAGATTACAGTCCGGCGCATCCATATCCCGAAGCACCTGCCACAGCTCCTCCCCGTCTCCCATCACCGTATGGAAAACGATAAGCGGTCTGTTCTCATCCACCGCCGGATACAGCGTAAGCTCTTTTTCATGTATCTGAAATCTGATTTTTTCCATTCACGCCTCCCAAAACAGTTCATCCAGTGTCCGATTCAGAGCCTTACAGATCGCGATGCAGAGTCGGATCGTCGGGTTATAATCGCCCTTTTCGATGGCGTTAATGGTCTGTCGCGACACACC
>CAKQWR010000045.1 GCA_934279105.1 uncultured Oribacterium sp.
AACTGGCGAAGCGCTTTCAGCGTAAACTGGAACGTAGCGTTTTCGGACGGAGTATCGCCTTCGATGACCTTCTTGATCGGAGGATCGGAAACGACCGGCGTACAAATCGTATTTGTAACGGTATAGTGACTATGATCACTGCTCGCTGCAATCGAGGATGTATATCCGGTGACCGCATCCTCGCTTACATCGTAGCAGTAGCGGTGCCCCTTCTTATCTTCCACAGGGAGATGATCGAAGGACGTCGTCCAGCTTCCATCGGAGGCAGGCGAAATCTCCGAAGCCGTCGCCCAGATCTCGTCGGATGCAAGTGAAAGCTCCGAAGCGCTTGCTTCTTTTTCTCGCTGCGTGAGTCGCAGTGTGATGCTGTCCGGACGTGTTTTCTTCTTGTTGTCATCATCTACCCAGTTCTTCGTAGCGGTGATATCTCGCGTCTTCAACGTGTTTTCGATCGTGAGAAGCGTATTCTGCGTATCGTCAATCTTCTTGTCGTACGCATGCACATCATCTTCGGTTACGGTGTATCTGTAAGCCTTGCCATCTGCGTCTTCGACCGGAAGATCGGTGAAGATATGTTCCCAGCCATCTTCGCTGGAAAGATCGACCTTGTTACCGTCGAATGGTTTCCCATTCTTCAGCAGCGTGATGTGAATGGTCTCCGGACGGAGCTTCCACTGATCATCGAAGTCCTTCCAGTTCACCTGTACGGTGACATCCATGGTTTTCAGCGTGTTGATGATGCTCATGCCGTTGCAGTTGGTGTTGTAGCCATTTACCGGATCTTCTGTGACGGTATAAACGTAATCCCGGCCATTCGCATCGCACTTCGGAACATTTGTGAAGGTATGCGTCCAGGTACCATCTTTATCGACGCTGATGGTGGCATCTTCATCAATAGGAACACCATTCTGAAGAAGATGAATGTTGATGCTCGCCGGTCGAATCTTGAACTTGTTGCTCTGATCCTCCCAGGTCTTTACAGCTGTTACATTCACCGTCTTCAGGGTGTTCGTGATGCTCGCCTCCGTTCCGATTTCGGATGCACTTGCCACCGGTGTTCCCTGCTCGAAGCGCTGATCGTTCAGGACTTCCTTTACGCTATACTGAATCTCCGAACCATCCGGATTTTTATCCGGAAGTGTAGCCCACGTCGCGCTCCATTGATTATCTGCGCTTAGTGTCTGCTCTGCATTTGCTACCTCCGCGCCGTCCTTATAAAGCGCTACGGTAAGCTCCTTTGGGATAGACTTTTTCAGATACTTCTCCGGTCCAGCCCATGTCTTCGTGACCTTATAGGAGGTGTGGGAATAGACATTGTTGAAGGAAACACTCGCGTTATCGTTCGCTGGTACGGTAATCGTGCCGCTTGCGGCAGTACTGCTGCCTGCTGCATTTGCGGTATGCGCAGAGGTGGTTACCGAATAGCCGGATGCATCATAGCCCGTTTCGGTAAATGTAATATTCGTATGGTATGGAACGGAGATCGTCCATGTATACGGACTGGCTGCACTACCGTCACCGGAAGCGTTGGCTGTTGTAAACTTCGTGGTGGCATCATAAGTGTTTACGATAGCAAAGTTGCTCGGAAGTGCACCGATACCACGGAAGGTCTTCGTAACCGTTACCAGATACGTATTCATCGTCCAGTTTGCCTGAAGCACCGTATCTGTGTCGGCCATGGTAAAGAGCAGCGTTTGGTCAGCAGGAAGAGCTCGTGTGCCGCTTGTCGATGTATCCGTCGTCTGCTGAAGCGTGCCGTTTCCGCTTACGATGGTCCAGCCGGCAAAGGTATATCCTTCACGGGTCGGAACTGGAATTTTCATCGTTTCTGAATGGTACAGCGGGAAGACAGAATCCGCCGTGCTGTTATTCCAGCTTCCACCATTCGGCTTTACCGTCAGCGTGTGGGCACTGGACTTGTGATAGGTTGTGTTACTGCAAATCTTCCGATGATCATTATCAGAGCCATCATAGACGACATTTCCAGCCTTCACGATTTCTGCGGTATTCTCATAAAGGGTAGACTCATGAATACCGCCCTTCCGTATAACCGGAATGCTGATCTCTATCTCGCCTCTCGTAAACTGCGGAAGGGTAAAGGTAAGATCCTGACCGGAAACCTCAGGCTTGATGCTGGTATCGGTAATCGGCTTCGCAGGATTAAGTCCGAGGACATCCGAATGAACCGTTATGGACTTCATACGATCGGTACTATCTGTGCCGACGAGCGTGAGTCCATCCGGAAGTGTATCGTGAACCACTACATTCGATATGCCAGGATAGGACGCATCCGCCTTGTTCTCAATCCTCAGTGTATAAGTAAGTGCTGTATCCGGGCCGTTTCCAATCTCTGATGGAGATGCTTTCGTACCACTTTCAGGATTGGAGGCTTTGTGAATTTCAAGCTTCGGCGCAATAAGATGGAGGGTTGACTTTACGTCAATCATCTTCGTTTCCGCTGCACCTGCGGTATCACCGTTAAACAGCCGTGCAGAAAGTGTCGCATCGTTCGTATTTACGCGCTCTGCCCAGTCCTTCTTACTAGAAGCCGTGCAATGCACATACGCAACGAGCGTTCCCTTCTTGTCGAGGACGAAGTCCTGGCCGTTATCTGTTTTACGACAGTCGATGGCGATGGCCTTTATATCAGACGCCTTCGCTGGTGGGTCTGTCTTCCAGATGTCTTTACAGGTATCTATATTTTTCTGTTCATCCGTCGGAACGACAGTTGCATAGTATACGACCGGTTTACAAGTGTCCGTGGTGTTTGGATTTGACGCATCGTAGCTTCTCTTCGCATAGATACTGGAGACGTCGATCCATGAAACATCGCCAACCTTGTTCTCCTTCTTCTCCTTGTTACCATCAAGCACATCATAGATGACCATGTTGTCGGTACGGGTATCGGATGCCGCGGTATACTGCAGACGATAGCTATACTTGTCGCCGAGATATGCCGTATTATCCTGCTCATATGATGGATTCGTGTCGCTCTCCACACGGTTTGTAAACGCGGCCTGAAGAACGGTTACCGGATCATAGACAAGCGTCGCCTGCGCGAGCGCAACCTCATGATCCTGATTGTTTTCGTTCGTGACAAGCTCCTTAAAGTAAGCTTTTTTATCAAAGTTTGCTTTGTCAATGTTCTCCTTATTCACGTTGGTGTTGAAAATAACATTATCTTCTTTTTTACTGGTATTGACGAAAGCGACGGTATTCACCACATTCGTACCACGATCGGTGATATTGGTGTACGAGTTATGAAGCTTATAATTCAGTCTCGCACCATACCAGTAGTCATGCCAGGTTCGGTGTGTCTCATCGTTCGGTACGGAAAACGTAATTTTCATCATCGTCTGTCCGGAATTCTCCCAGTTGTCGAACATTTCGAGCGTATACGATGATATTTTTTCCTTACTGATGGTTGTACCAGGACCTTCTCTGGTGCCAAGTGTGATTTCGTCTGCCTTCACATAGGTTCCTGCCGGAAGGAGATCATAGAAAACACCAGATGTAAACATATACGGCTTCATATATTTCGCAGTGGCGAATTCGTTAGAGCTGTGACAATCATTATAAAAGTGAACCGAAATGTCGTAGGTCTCTTCGGACTTCGTGGAATCATTCTTTAAATTACGTCCCTCTTTATAGAGGTAAACTTTTGAAGACAATGCGTCCATACGATATGCGACCTGATTCCAGTACTGGCCGATCACACCATTACGTTCCATATTGTCTCCGGATTTATGAACCTTATCTGCAAAGCTACCGACATAGGTAGCCTGTCCAGAAGCCATATCCTCTTTTAGGCGATTGATGACTTGAGGCGTCGCCTTTAATTGTAAGTTATAGATGAGACTGAACTGCGATTCATAAAACTTACTATTATGCTTTGTATAAATCTGTACCGTATCCGCTGGAAAATCCACGCGCGCATTTGATGATACGATTTGAGATTTTTTTGTTTCCAAATTTGTGAAAACATATTGCTGATGTTCATTTATCTTGACATCGCCGAAATGTGTCCACACCTTTGAATGAGCGGCACGTGTCCAGATTTCGTAAGGCTCATAGCTGTTGTAGTTCGTATTGGCCCTTGGATTTCGCTGCCATCCGAGCTCGCTGTTATAGGAAATGTCATATTCTCCTGCGCCTGTGATATAGAAACTGGTATAGCGATAATCATCATCAGTTAAGCTGAGTGGAGTTGCATCAGAAATATCATCTTCTGGAGATTTATAGATGGCATAGCCTTTATTATTTATATCTGTAAACAGAGTTAATGGACGGTCTAGGATTTCGACAGAATTTCCATTGGCAGTATATGTTCCTTTCTCCGGATCCCAGGTACATGTGGATGCAACACTGTCTGCATTTAATGCAAATGACCAATGATAATTCTTCGGAATTAATAAAGCATCATTTGATCCGTCTGCTATGATGGATTGTAGACCGACAATCGTTCTGCTTTGCTTCGGATTTGCATCAACTACCTGTTTAACCGAACCAGGGCCACCGCCTAAAATCGGCATCGTTTTTACCTGTGCGCTATCCACCTTTGTAGATTGATGTGTTACTTTATATTCGTCTCGCCAGTATTCCGTGATAGAAATACTATCGTTTGAAACTGGGAAACCATCTTTTGCAACATTGTATCCGATGTTTTCTGCATCCTTCACCTTGCTGATTGGATAGCGGAATAGCAGGCAGTACACCTGATCGAGCCAGTTACTATTCAGGTTCTCTGTTCTGTAGGTGCAGAAATCAAGATTATAGATGGTGTTGTCTACCGGATTATCCATGATGCCCGGCCATGTTTTTTCGATGGCAGAGGTATCGCCATAAAGACCGGTATAGCTTTTATCCATGCGGGAGAATATATACCCTGGCTGTTCGTAGGCTTCTTCTTTTTTTGAGACAGTATACTTTTTTACACCGATCAGTTTGCCACCTTGGGTCTTTTTTTCATCAAGGTTTAAAACATAATCGAACGGCTGGGTACTACCGGCACCTCTTCGAAGATCCAGGTACCAGACGATATAAAAAAAATTATCTGCATCCTCGGGCTTTTTACCCCAGGCACTGTCCCAGTTGAAAAAGATACCATTATTTGGATCGGCTTTCGATGGGCCCATCGTCAGCTTGGTCGGATTGACCTTCGTTTGCACATCTACGGAAAGCTCATTCTCTTTCGTGACGGGGGCCGCATAAGCTTGAGCGATGCTTACGGAAATAGGCAGTTCTTTAGAATAATGACCAACATGCGTGCCCTTTTCTGTTTCTGTATCCTTTACCTTCAGCATGGTCGGACGAAGGCGATAGGCGATTTCTGTGTCGAAAACAGTGCCTCCGGTCAGATCCTTATGGTTTGTGAGTTCATAATAGGTCTCTTCTTTCCCGTTTACGTCTTTCGTGATCACTGTATAATTGAAATCACTCAGCGTGTTGGTTTTCGGTGCCTTCGGAATCATCCAGTACAGCGGATCCAGTCGCTTCAGATCATCATTTACGGCGACGCGATGAATATCATTATCGTCCCAGCCCTCGTAATAGCTTTCCGGGACATCGATTTTGATGGACCCTGCCGGATAGTGAACGTTTTCATCGCCCTTTAAGGCCAAGGACAGCTGAACCGTCGTATTCACCAGATTATTGGTATCCGGACGGAACTGAAGATCCTTCTGGGTTTCCGGATTATTTACGTCAAAATCCACGTTTGTGTAGGTGAAACGTGGAGTTTTGTCTGCATTGTCTTCTACCGAATTCTTCCAATAGGTTTTGAAGACAAAGTCGCTCTGCTGAACCGTTTTTGACGCCAGTTTTACGACATAGAACGGACTGAAGCTGCCGGATGTAAATGTAACATCTTGTCCGTTTTCCTGCACATCCGATAGCACAACTGGATTGTTTTCATCCTCGACATGGATGACTTTTGCTACAGTGCTGTTCTGTGCATCGGTCTTATCCGTGCCATCTTCAGATGCGGTCGTTTCTTCGGATGCTTCAGCCTTGTCCTCTGGCATCGTCAGCGTAATGGTGACATCTTTTCCATCTGCCGGCTGGACTTTTTCTTTTTCGCCTTTTTCGTTTTCTACATAGAAGCTGATGTCAAAACCAAGGACAGAAGTTACCGTGAGGTCTTTGTCATCATTTTCTTTCGCATCTGCAACGGCTTTTTCTCCCGCTTCTTTCAGATTCGTTTCGCCGGTAATTGCCTCTACAACCATGTATGTGTCTTCTGGAAAAACATTATCGTCATATTCTGCTTTTACATGAAGCTTGTTCTCTTTGATGTCCTCGTCGAAAGATCCAGCGCAACTTAAACGTTTTCGATTATCAAGAGAAAGATCATCCTTTGGAAGCTCAGAGTCGCTCGCCTCCTTTTTTTCGTCTGTTTTCTCTGCACCGGACTCTTCGGTCGGCGCATTTGTCTCTTCTGCGCCCGTCTCTTCGGCCGAGCCGCTGCCTTCCTCCGTTCTTGTTTCTTCGGTTTCGGCATTTGTTTCTGCTTCACCTGTTTCGCCGACGTCTTCATCGGTTTTCGCGGCTTCTTCCTTCGCCGCCTGTGTGTCTTCAGCACGGTGATCTTCTTCTGACGAAGTTTCTGCTGCGCTTGTCGAAATCTTCTCTGCGATATTATCTGCAAAACCCGAAATCGGCATATTCTGCATCAGCATACTTGCTGTCAGAACAACAGCCAGTGCTTTTGTCAATCGTTTCTTTTGCATGATTCCTCCTTATTAAGATTTTATTGATTATTTCTTAACAACAATCGAAACCGTTATACAACGATTGACTTTATATATCCAGTCTCATGGGATTCAAAACTATACAAACTTAGCCTGTGAATTTTTCTATTTTGTGTCACTATTTGCTGTACATGAGCAAAGATATACATGCATAGATGTATTTACAGAATGAATTTAAAAATTTTATATAGAAAAACCTCCAGAAACACACACTGTATAGTGGGATGTTTCCGGAGGCTATCCGTATCTGATTTCTATTCTATTTTTCTTTATGCCTTCGTGTAGTTCAGGAAGCCGTCCGTGTACTCCTGCTGCCCGTCGGCGTCGATCCACATGGCTTCGAGTTTTTCGACCTGGAAATTTTCGCCGAGTGGGCTGCTGCCCTCGTGGATGGATTGGATCAGTGCCTTGCCATCGTCGACAGGCATCATAAAGAGGGCGGTCGAGAGTGCGTCGGCGAGTCCGGAATCCTCGGTCAGGATCGTGACGCTTCGATGATATGCAGCCGGATACAGGGTATCCGGGTCGATGATGTGGTGATAGCGTTTGCCATCCACGACGAAGTAACGCTCGTAGTCACCGGAGGTAACGAGGGAGGTACCATCGAGGTAACAGGTGATGGCATACGGATCGCCGGTCTGGCGGTCGCGATATTCCGGGCTTTCTACCGGGCAGACCCATTTGGAGCCGTCGCCTCGGATTCCGATGGCGCGGAGATTTCCGCCGAGATTTAAGAGGAAGCTCGTAGAACCGGATGCCTGGATCAGCTTCGCAGCGTTTTCTGTGGCGTAGCCTTTACCGATTCCGCCGACATCGAGGCTCATGTCCGGATCCTTCAGGAAGATGGTTCCGGCGTTTTCATCGATGATGACGTCGTCGATGCTGGTGTGCTGTGCGGCTTCTTCGAGAGCCGCAGGATCTGGCAGCGCTGCCGTTTCCGGATGCTCGATCCCGGCTTCCCGCTGATCGTGCCAGAGACGAAGCACCGCACCGTAGGCGATGTTGACGCGACCATCGGTGAGTTTATAGACGTCCTTTCCCCACTTGACGAGGTCGATGAGGTCCGGATCCACCTTGACCGGCTGGATGCCGGCGTTATCGTTGACGGTCTTCAGGTTGTTCATCCCTTCGTAGCTGTTGTAAATATCGTAGAGCTTATGTTCCTTCAGAAGCTGCTGATGGGAAGCTTCGTAGCATTTCTGGAAGTCTGCTTCACTCTTTTCGAATCCGATTTCCATGGAAACCGTGTCGAAGACATCCAGGAACTGCTTGTTATACCGCTCGAGCTTCATCGGGCGGCTGCAGCCTGGAAGGATGGTCGTCAGGATCAGAGCGGCACTCAGGAGTGCCAGCGTGTTTTTCAATCTCAAATTTTTCAATCGATGTTCTCCGTTTTCGAGTAGTTCTTTCGGCATCCGGCCGTTTCCGGATGGTGCGCGGATGGAGGCATTGGCCGCCGGAACACGTGCATCGGACGGGGACGCGGAATCAGTATAGAAATGCTGCGCGCCGATGTCAATGCTTGATGATTTTTCGGATGATGGACAGCACGAGGCCGAGACCGGCTGCCATCAGAATCATCGCACGGTTCACCACGAGTCGCGACGAGGCGATGGCGAGACCGATGATGACAGGCTGCACGGATTCCATGATCGGACTAAGCAGCGAGGCGAGAAGCTCCACGAGGAGCAGGACGATAAACGTCGTGATGCCGCGTCCGGTATCGATGGACTCCAGCTGGCCATAGCGGACATACTTCTTTCTGGAGAGAATCCAGAAGAAGGAAATGAGCGTGAAGATGGTGATGCCTGCGAAAACGGAAATAAAGCAGATTTCAGCGACGTTATGGTCGGTGATCATCGATTCGATCGGTCCGAGGGCATCGAGGTTTTCCAGTGCCGGCACGATCATCAGGATGTAGCTGAGGAGCAGTGCTGCGACCGAGAAGAGCTGCAGGATACGGTTCACGCCCATGAGGATGTGATCATGGATGCCGCCGTCGACCGGTCCATCCTCTTCATCGGTGCCATATTCAGTATCACGGAAATATGCATCTGCCTCATCATCCTCCTCTTCTCGTATGGGCGGTCGCTTCGCACTGCGCGTATCATCTTGGAAAGAACGCGCCATAGAGGACGGTGTCGTACTGCTGTCCACATGGTCTGCCGATGTCGTGGGTGTCGGTGTCGTTGCATCTGCAGGAGTGGTTGAACGAAGGACACGATCCGGTACGGTGAACGTAGCGCTCTGCAACGCGTCATAAGAAGGACTCAGAAGGTCGGCAGCCTCGCTGTGTTTTGCGAACCAGTCGACGGCGTAGCTGCAGCTTGGGTAGGCTTTCAGCTGATTTCGCTGAAGATAGGTGATGAGCCGTTCCATGAGCTTTCCGGCGAGTCCCCTGCCACGCAGAGTTTCGTCAACATAGGTATGGGTGATTTCCACCGTGCCCGGCTCCTCTTCCATCGCCGGGAAGTCGATTTCTGCCAGTGCCTGCTCCTCATCATCTATAAGTACGATACGGTTTTTGTAGGTTCTGAATTCCATAGTGATACCTCCGATAGATGACAGTATTATAGCATAGCCGTAGAATAATCCGACTTACAAAAGACTGAATACTTTTCTGTTTTTTTCGCCGGATGCTGATTTCGGAAGAAATCGAAAAGGCGTGGCCCGGAAACGGCCACGCCTACGTCATCTGTACGATGCACTCAGATTTTCTTCAACATCTCGAGGATTTCTTCCTTCGGGCAGTAACCGATGGACTGGTCGATCATCTTTCCGTCCTTGATCAGTGCAAGCATCGGAATGCTGGAAACCTTAAAGCGCATCGCCAGATCCATCTGCTCGTCGACATTGACCTTCCCTACCTTCAGGGTATCCGCATACTCTTCGGCGATTTCATGGACGATCGGAGACAGCATCTTGCATGGACCACACCAGTCAGCATAGAAGTCGATCAGTACCGGCTTCGTGGAGTGAAGCACTTCTGTTTCGAAATTTGTTGTTGTGATTTTAAATTCAGCCATCGTGGCTCCTTTCCTGTGGGCGGCCCAGCAGGCGCATGTGCGGGGCGTGATTTTCATGCGGTTCATCAATGCTTCAGGCGCTTCGTTCGTCGTTTCAAGATCGAAACGTTTCGCTTAGTCTTTCAGGGATTTGTAGTACAGCATGCAGTGGCAGAAGCCTTCGTAATTCGGGTCTGCGATCTGGTCCTTAAACTCCTTGCACATGCACTTCGTGTCTTCCGTGCGCTCGAGACGGCATGGGCAGTATCCGCCGGTCCGCTTCAGACCATCACGTACGGTGTTGACGACTTCCTGATTTGGATTCAGTTCGATTTTCATATGAATCACCTCGTATCTTCCGGAGACTTGGCTATGGCGATATCGCCACAGCTGCATTATGCCTTCCAGAGACTGTGAAGATTGCAGTATGCATATACCGCCTCCACCTCGTCGCCCTCACAGAGTGCGAAATCGGCGGTCGGCTTCTCGCCCGGATGAAGCGCCTTATGCTGATAGCCCTGCTTCGTGAAGATGGAGATCCACTCGATGTAGTGCTCCGGCAGCATCGGGTGCTCTACGGAGCCCACCTGTACATGCACGATGCCATTTTCGACGTTCCATACCGGAACGTGCTTCTCTCTCGCGCCGTCACTGGTACCAGCGATGAGTTCCGTCATCGGCTCGCCACAGCAAACCCCCGGGACGCCGCTGTTCTTTGCCTTCAAAATAATGTTTCCACAATGCTTACAAATGTAATACTTCTGCTCCATCGTATGATCTCCTTTCTGTTGGATTTTGTTTCATGCTTTATGCTGACGGTCATGCGGCGGTCTGGCATACCGACGCCTCGCAGACGGGATATACATGATATTCACAGCGCATGAAACGTTCATATTAATAGTTTTCTGCGTGAACCTCGAAATAGCTCTGTGGATGATTGCAAGTCGGGCAAACCTCCGGTGCCTTCTCGCCGACCACGATGTGTCCGCAGTTACGGCATTCCCAAACCTTCACTTCGCTCTTTGCGAAAACCTCGGCCATCTCAACGTTGTGCAGCAGCGCGCGATAACGTTCCTCGTGATGCTTCTCGATGGCAGCCACGAGACGGAAACGCTCTGCAAGCTCATGGAAGCCCTCTTCTTCTGCGGTCTTCGCAAAGCCCTCATACATATCGGTCCACTCGAAGTTCTCGCCCTCGGCTGCTGCCTTCAGGTTCTCCGCAGTATCTCCGATGCCGTTCAGCTCCTTGAACCAGAGCTTCGCATGCTCCTTTTCGTTGTCGGCGGTCTTCAGGAAGAGTGCTGCGATCTGCTCATACCCTTCTTTCTTCGCCTTCGATGCGAAGTAGGTGTACTTATTACGCGCCTGTGATTCGCCGGCGAATGCCTCCATCAGATTTTTCTCGGTCTGTGTGCCTGCATATTTATTTTCCTTCATCACCTGTCTCCTTTCGAGTTTTCTCATATTTTTATTATACCAGCTTTGCAAAGAAAGGACGCGATCACGTGGCAGAGTTCATAAAATTTTTCGTTTTGCGACCTTCGGATGTGCATTAATCGACAGTTTCGTTCTTTTTCGCGCTTCCATCAGTGGCAGCCGTGGTTTCCACAACCGTGATTGCCACAGTTGTGCTCGCCTTCGCCATGTGCGTGGTCGTGGTGGTCGCAGTGGACGTTCGGGTTATAGCCGAGATTTCCGGCGATAAGAGCATTGACCGCGGCATCTGCATCACCGCTGACACCACCGAAAAGGCGAATGCCGACCTCTGCAAGTGCCATCTGTGCACCGCCACCGATGCCGCCGCAGATCAGAGCATCGACACCAAGCTGCATAAGGAATCCTGCCAGCGCACCATGACCACTTCCGTTGGTATCGATGACGTCTGCGCGAACGATCTGGCCGTCGGCTACATCGTAGATCTTAAACTGCACGGTATGACCGAAGTGCTGGAAAATCTGGCCGTTTTCATAGGTTACTGCAATTCTCATAGTTATTTCTCCTTTTTGATCACTCTTGAAATGAGAGGTACTGCGTGTGTCGATTGCGACGGATCCATCGTCAGCGTTGCCTTCACCTGCTCTATGGCATACGCCTGACGGATGACAATTACCGTAGAGCTGCTCATGCCCATTACAAATACGTACATTGCCGCCGGTAATGTGCAGCGGTTTTCCGTACACGAGGCAGGCTGCAAGTTTGCGTCGAGCGACTTCGTAGATTTCCTGCACGGTGGATCGTGAAATATCCATCTGCGCCGCACACTGTTCATGTGTCTGCTGCTCGAGATCTACGAGGCGGATGACTTCATACTCATCGAGCGTCAGCAGAATGGGATCACTCTCTGCGCCATCGTATGGGCAGAATCGATCTACCTTGGGGGTACTGCATATTCTGCGGCATCTAGGTGGTCTCGCCATCGCTGTTTCCTCCTTATTTTCGGTATATACCGATTATGCGCTTCGGAATGTAAAAAGTCAATTGCGAGATTTTAATCGATTATTGACAAGATGCAGGTTTTTTTGTATTATGATTTGGTGCTGCCGGTATGGCGGAATAGGCAGACGCTCAGGACTTAAAATCCTGTGACCAGTGATGGTCGTGTCGGTTCGACCCC
>CAKQWR010000046.1 GCA_934279105.1 uncultured Oribacterium sp.
GAAATCGAGGTGGGCTTCCCTGCAGCATCCCAGATCGAGTATGACTTCCTGCGTCAGCTGATCGAGCGGAAGATGATTCCGGATGATGTCACGGTGCAGGTGCTCGTACAGTGCCGTGCAGAGCAGCTGGAGCGGACCTTCGACTGTCTCGCCGGACTGAAGCAGGCCATCGTTCATATTTATAACTCCACCTCTGTTCTTCAGAGAGATGTGGTATTCCATAAGGGAAAGCAGGAAATCATCGACATCGCACTTACCGGAACACAGCTGGTGAAGAAGTATGCGAACGACTTCCCTGGCAAGATCCGCCTCGAGTATTCACCGGAGTCCTTTACCGGAACCGAGATGGAGTATGCGGCAGAAATCTGCAATGCTGTACTCGATGCCTGGGAGTGTGGTGAGGGCCGTGAGGTCATCATCAACCTTCCATCGACGGTCGAGATGAACACCCCGAATGTCTATGCCGATCAGATCGAGTATATGTCGAATCATCTCAAGTATCGGAAGTATGTGACGCTGTCCGTACATCCGCATAACGATCGTGGTGAGGGTGTGGCTTCTACAGAGCTGGCACTGCTGGCTGGAGCAGACCGTGTCGAAGGAACCCTCTTCGGCAACGGTGAGCGTACCGGTAATGTCGACATTCTGACCCTGGCGTACAATATGTTCTCCCATGGCGTCGATCCGAAGCTCGAGCTTGAAGATATCAATGCCATCAAGGAGGTCTATGAGCGCTGCACGAAGATGACGATTCCACCGAGACAGCCATATGCCGGTGCACTGGTATTTACCGCCTTCTCCGGATCCCATCAGGATGCCATCAACAAGGGTGTACAGGCGATGCGCGAGCGTCAGAGCGAAATCTGGGAGGTTCCATACCTTCCGATCGATCCAGCCGATATCGGACGGAAGTACGAGCCGATCGTTCGTATCAACAGCCAGTCCGGAAAGGGCGGCGTCGCGTTCGTCATGGATGCACAGTTCGGCTACAAGCTCCCGAAGGGCATGCAGCGTGAGTTCGCGGATTATATTCAGGCACTTTCCGAGCAGGAGGGCGAGGTATCCCCACAGGAGATCTACGATATTTTCCAGGCCGAGTACGTCGAGACGAAGGAACCGATGCACTTCAAGAATCTTCGCACCACCGATACCGAGACCGGCGACGATACCTACACCACGATGGCGACCATCAGCTATCTCAATCACGGAGATATGCGGAACTTCAGCGGCGTAGGTAATGGACCGATCGATGCGGTGATCGCCGGTCTGTCAGAGGAGCTGAAGATCAAGGTGAAGGTCCTCGATTACCAGGAGCATGCACTGGGTACCGGCTCGAATGTGAAGGCGGTTTCCTACATTCATCTTCTGGATGTGGATTCCGGTAAGACGAGTTATGGTGTCGGCCTGAGCTCGAATATCACACGGTCGTCGATTCGTGGACTGTTCAGTGCGGTCAATCGTATGTTCTTCCCGGAGGAAGCAGAGGCGGCCGGAAAGAAGCGCGTAGAGCAGAAGAAAGCCGGACAGAATCCGCGGGATCTCTTCGGAAATTCATAAAGCGGATCCGTGTCTGCTGAGAGGCGCCTGTGGGCTGCCAACGGAAGTCACACGAGTCGACCGCTGAAAAATCAAAATCGAACCCCTTAGAACCAGTTGGTAAACTTTCCATGGCACGCTCCGCAACACGGAGTTTCCATCAAGGAAACTCCGTCGATTGCGGAGCGCCTACTGGTTCTTAGGGGTTCGATTTTAGATTTTTCCGGCCGCGAGTATTGACTTCCGTTGGCAGCCCACAGGCGCCTCTCGGCAAACGTGGGTCGATTTCGGAGGATGTGACGAATCCTCCTGTAAGAAGAAGCGTCGGTAGCGTCATGCGAAGCCTCTTCTTAATTGCGGAAAATTACGCTATAATAATATGAACTATGCGATGATGCGACGTTTTGCGCAGAAAGGCGATGATGATGAATATCGTTTATGCATCGGACGAGGGCTACTGTCAGCATATGGCGGTGTCGATCGTTTCTCTGATTGAACATAATAAAGGAGAGCAGCTGACCTTCCATATTCTTTCGGATGGGATTTCGATGGAGAAAGAAGACCAGCTTCGTGCCATGGTTCGTAGCTATGGGAAGAAGATCGTGTTTTATCCGATCGAGCATCTCATGGAGGAGCTGAAGGGACAGATTTATGGGCTGGATACCGGACGTTTCCGTATTACGACACTGGCACGTCTTCTGATGGGCTCGATTCTGCCACGGATGGTGACGAAGGCGCTGTACCTCGACTGTGATACGGTGGTGCTTCGTTCGATCGTGCCGCTTTATCGGCTGCGTCTGGATGACCATATGGTGGCGATGGCGGCGGAACCGACCATTTATCCGGAGGTGAAGGAGCAGATCGGTCTTACAGAGGAGGATACCTATTTTAATGCCGGTATGGTCCTGATGAATCTTTCAGACTGGCGCCTCGAGGATATGGAGGCGAACTGCTTCGCTTACTATAATCAGATGGGCGGTAAGCTTCCGTTTAATGATCAGGATGTGCTGAATCATGTGCTGAAGGGACGGATCAAGCGGGTCGGTCAGACCTATGATTTCATCACGAATTACTATTACTTCCGTTATGAGACGCTCTGTGCGAAATCAGCGTCCTTCGCGCTCGGTGAGTCGAAGGAGAGCTTCTCGCTTGCGAAGCATCATCCGGTGATCGTTCACTATGCGTCAGATGAGCGTCCATGGAATCGCGGTAATCTGAATCATTATACGCGTGCCTATGATAAGTATCTGAAGCTGACGCCGTTTGCCGGTGCGCCGCGTGTAAAGGGAAAGGAAGCCTATATGGCGCTGTATCATGCGATGAACATCGCGACCTTCCTCTGCCCGCAGGTACGGCAGTATATTTCGGACAAGTACTATCATGAACAGATTGAAAAATAAAAAAATACTACTGATCATGCCGTTCTTCTATCACTATGAGGATGCCATCAGGGCGCACCTCGAGAAGGCCGGGGCGGAGGTCTATCTCGTAGATACGAATATCCATGCCTATGGCTTCGGGAAGAAGCTCGTCATGTTTTATACGAAGGTACTGCGGGATCGTCTGGTCTTTCGCTATTACCGGAATGCGCTTCGGGAGGTGCCGGAGGTACTGGATGAGGTGATGATCATCAAGGGAACCTGGATGACGGACGAGGTGCTTCACTACCTGCAGGCACAGTTCCCGACGGCGGATTTCCGCATTTACCACTGGGACAGTGTTGCGACCTTCCCGGATCAGCTGCGGATCAATCGTTTCTTTACGAAGATCTATACCTTCGATCCGGTGGACGCGAAGCAGTATGGCTGGATCTATCGTCCGACCTTTTTCGAGGAGGAAATCTGTCACGCGTCCGAGGAGAAGCGGTATGATTTTCTGCTCATCTGTTCGATGCACACGCGTCGGATGGAGGTGCTTCGGAAGCTGCGGTCGTTCGCGGAGCAGCGAAAGAAAACGCTCTACAGTTATATTTATGTGCCGCGGTTGCAGTATATCCGTGAAGCCATCTTAAAGCATAATCCGCTCTATGACGGTGCACGTGATGTGCTTCACTTTTCGACGCTTCCACAGGCGGAGACCTATGCGCTCTATGCGCATACCCGCTGCATCGTGGATTACACCTTCCCACAGCAGAACGGCTTCAGTATGCGGACCTACGATGCCATGGGCTGTCGATGTAAACTCATCACGAACAACCCACATGTGAAGGATGCGGATTTCTATGATCCGCAGAATATTTATGTCTATGATCCGGATCACTTCGAGATTCCGGAAGCGTTTCTGGCAACACCGTATCGTGAGCTTCCGGCTGAAATCTATGATCGTTACAAGCTCGATGGGTTCCTGCAGGAGCTGTTCGGCTAAGCACGGAGGCCGGTTTGTGATCAGAAGCCGTGCGTCCGGTGAAGATGCAGATTCGGAAGCATTGGCCGCAGATCGATGGAAAGCGAGAGATAGAGGGGGAAAAACAGAAAGCTATGGTTACCGTTCTTTTATGTACATATAACGGGGAAGCGTACATTCGCGCGCAGATACAGTCGATTCTCGACCAGACCGTGCAGGATCTGCAGCTGGTCGTGTCGGATGACGGCTCGACGGATGGTACCCTCGCCATCGTCGAGGAGATGGCAGCGGCACACCCTGGGCGTATCACGATCCTGCGGCAGAATCCGCCGACCGGCAGTGCGCAGCGGCACTTTCTGAAGCTTCTCGTGGAGCGGGCGTACGATGTGCCGAAAACGGGCATCGCATTAAAAGCAAAGCTGACAGAGAAATCAGTGAAACAAGCGACGGATGCCGCAACGGTGGACGAAACACGAATGCGTGCCGATTACATCATGCTTTCCGATCAGGACGATGTCTGGCTGCCGGAGAAGGTTGAGAAAACACTGTTCCGCATGCAGGCGCTGGAGGCCGGCTGTCGGGCGGAGGGGGAGGCCAATGCTTCCATCCTGGTGCACTGTGATTCACGTATCGTTGATCGGGAGCTTCGCGAGATCGCCCCAAGCTTCGTAGCGTATCAGAAGATGACACCTTCCCGCTGTCATCTGCATCAGCTGCTGGTGCAGAATAACGTCGTCGGTGGTGCGCTCATGATGAACCGTGCGCTCGCATCGCGCATCACGGAGCTTCCGGAGCATTGTGTCATGCATGATCAGTGGATCGCGCTCATCGCAAGTGCCTTCGGACACATCGATTTCCTTCCGGAGTCGCTCTACCTGTACCGACAGCACGGGGACAATGTGCTCGGTGCCGGGAAGGGTTCCCGCATCATGGAGGTCCTCGGGCGATTCGGCATCGGCCGGAAGGACGGAAAAACGAAGGCGGAGATGGATGCACACTCGCAGAGCGTATACCGTGAGATGTTTCTGCAGGCTGCGTGCTTCCGTCGTACCTTCGATGCCACGCTTTCCGGACGGCAGAAGAAGCTGCTGGAACAGTTTATGTCGATTCCGAAGAGAAACCGGATCGGAAAGATCTATACGATTCTTCGCTATGGATTTACCTATAATTTATTTCACAGGACGGTGGGCGAATGTCTCTTTATCCAGTAAATGACATCATGGTTTCGGTGTGTGTCGTGACCTATAACCATGCAAAATATATCGGCACCTGCCTCGATCATATCCTCCGGCAGCGTCGGAAGTTCCGCATCGAGATCCTCATCCATGATGATGCGTCGACCGATGGCGCACAGGAGGTGATCCGGGCATATCAGAAACGCTATCCGGACATCATCAAGCCGATTCTCCGTGTGGAGAATCAGTACAGTAAGGGCATCACGAACATTTCCGGTGCCTTTAATTTCCCGCGTGCCGTCGGAAAGTACATCGCGCTGACGGATGGTGATGACTACTGGTGCGATGATTATAAGCTGCAGCGCCAGGTGGAGTATATGGAGGAGCATCCGGAGTGTGGCTTCAGCTTTCACTCGGCGAAGGTGGTCAATGAGGATGGTGCCCTCGTAAATGGGGAGCTTATGCGGCCGTATCACGAGTCCCGTGTGGTTAAACCGGCGGAGCTTGTGGATAAAGCCATCGGCAGTCCCTTCGCGAGCTTCCTGCTGCGACGTGAAATCGTGGAAAAACTGCCAGATTACTATGTGGATTGCCCGGTCGGCGACCGTCCGCTCGAACTGATGGCGGCGGATTTCGGAGACAGCTACTACTTCGATGAGCCGATGAGCGTCTATCGTTTCGGCATTCGCGGCTCCTGGACGGAGACCCAGATGAGTGGGGACTATGTGGAGAAGCAGCAGAAATATGCGGCCGATATGTGGAACATGTATCATCGCTTCGATGCAGAAACCGCTGGACGCTTCCATGAGGCCTGTGAACACGCGGGCCGGCGTGTGGAATTCCTGACCGCCGTCAACACACGAAACTTCGATGTGATCTATCGGCCGGAAAATGCAGATTTTCTGCAGGAGCTAAGTACGCATGACCGATTCTTCATCAACTTCGAGCATCGCTTCCCGAAGCTGTATCACGGACTCCGGAGATTATTAAAAAAATGACAGAAAATTCATTGAAATCAAAGGTGGTGCATGGCCTCTTCTGGAAGGGGCTGGAGCAGGGCGGTTCCCAGGGGATCCAGTTCATCGTCGCCCTCGTTCTCGCGCGGCTCATGATGCCGGAGGAGTATGGCACGATCAGCCTCATCACCATTTTTATCACCATCGCAAACACCCTCGTGCAGTCCGGCTTTGCAACGGCACTTGTACAGGGAAAGGATGTGGAGGACGAGGACTATTCCTCCGTCTTCTGGATCTCGATGCTGCTATCGTTCGTGCTGTACATCGCCCTCTTCCTCGGTGCACCGTGGATTGCGGCCTACTTCCGTACGCCGGTCCTCGAAGCGCTCGTCCGGGTGATGGGCATCGTGCTCTTTCCGGGTGCGGTAGTCTCGATTCAGACCGCCTTTGTCTCCCGGAATCTCCGTTTCCGACAGCTCTTTCAGTCGACGATGGTCGCGGTCGTGATCTCCGGTGCCGTCTCCATCGCACTCGCGATGCGGGGGTTCGGTGTCTGGGCGATGGCGGCCCAGCAGATTGTGTATTATTTTGCACTGATGCTGGTACTGTTTGTGACGATTCGCTGGTATCCTCGAAGGATGATTCGAACGGAACGTCTCCGAAAGCTCTTTTCTTTCGGATGGAAGATTCTCGTATCCGGGCTGCTCGATACACTGTGGCAGAACATCTACGGTCTCATCATCGGTCGGAAATATACGAGCGCCGATCTCGGTGCCTATAACCGTGGCGAGCAGTTTCCGAAGATTATTTCGACGAACCTGGCGACCGCGATTCAGTCCGTGCTTCTGCCGGCCTACAGTAAGAAACAGGATGACCCGGAGGCTCTGCAGCGCATGGCACGCCGCTCCATCCGACTGAGTGCCTTCGTACTGTTTCCGATGATGGCGGGCCTCGCCGCGGTAGCGAAGCCACTGGTGACCCTGCTCCTCACGGAAAAGTGGCTCGTGGCTGCACCGTATCTTGTGCTGCTCGCGGTCAGCTATGCGACCTATCCGATTCACATCATTAACCTGCAGGTGATGAATGCGATGGGACGCTCCGATCTCTTCCTGAAGCTCGAGATCATAAAAAAAGCACTCGGGATCGTAATCCTGGTGCTTAGTTTACCGCTCGGCATCTGGCCGATGCTGTTATGGAAGGTGTTTGATGAGTATCTCTGTACCTTCATCAACGCCTGGCCGAACCGGACGCTGATCGGCTACGGACCACTCCGCCAGTGGGCGGACGTCCTGCCGAGTGGCCTCATCTCCATCGTGATGGGCGTCGTAGTTTATCTGGTGCATCGTCTACCGCTCGGGGTACTCCCGATGTTGCTTCTTCAGATGCTGGTCGGTGTGATGTTATATCTTTTTCTCTCGCTCCTGTTTAACCGCGAGCCTTTGCAGTATATTTACGGGCTAGCTGCAGGACGTACGCCAGCGTCTGATCGATAAGACGAAGCTCGATCGAGAGGTATCGTGAAAACGATACCTCTTTTAATTTGGCCTTTTCGAGCTGCTTCCGGGTGCGGATGCCCTCGAGAAGACCCGCGGCATACTCCTTTCCGAAACCCTTCCGGATGAAAAAGAGCTGCTTCACGAGGAAACCGAGGAGAAGCGGGATGGCGTTTACGAGGAGCAGGAGTGGCGGCATGTTCTTATAGAGAAGATACACGGAGTTCCGTGCGCTGAGGCGTACCTTGAACGCGTTATACTTCGAGCCACTCGTGCCGGAGCCGACATGCTCCACCACGGCCGTCGGGCAGTAGAGGACGCGGTAGCCATAGAGCTGTGCGCGGAAGGAAACATCGATATCCTCGAGGTAGGCGAAGTGATGCTCGTCGAAGAGACCGACCTCTCTGAAAAGTGCTGTGCGGTACATCGCAGCACCGGCACAGGCCGAGAACACGACCGCTTCCCGGTTCCAGACCGGCTTCTCGGCACGCTCGCCGAGGCCATGCTGGAACTGCCAGCCGAGGAGAGTATAGGCATCGCCGGCATCATCGATCTCGTGCGGATCATGCATCTTCACCATCTTACTGGAGAGGGCGAAGACACGGCCCTTCGGATCCTGATCCATGCGCTTCTCGAGGGCCTCGATGAAGTCCGGACGGACCTTCGTATCGTTGTTGAGAAGCAGCGTGAACTCGTAGTGCTCCTCGAGCGCCTGTCGGATGCCCTGGTTGACCGCACCGGAGAAACCGAGGTTCGCGTCGTTCAGAAGCAACTTCCGTCGTGCAGGATCCTCCGCCTGCCACGTGCGGAGCCAGGTGATATCCTGCTCGCCGGAAGCATTGTCGATCACGAGGGTCGTAAAATCCCTCACCGTCTGGCGGGACAGCGCCTCCATGCAGTCCGGCAGGAAGCGAAGACCGTTATAGTTCGGAATCACGACCAGGGTACGGCTCGTGTTATGTGTGGTTTCAGATGTCGGCATAGACAGATACCTCGATTCAGATGATGGACAGGATCAGAAAGCAGCAGTTTCTGTTAAAAGTCATATCATTATAGCATAGAAGAAACGGGAATACAGGTGGATTTGGCAGATTTGATACAGTGATAACCACTTGAATGAAAAAAGAGTCAGCTCCTTCGAGCTGACTCCGGTTAATCGCTTAATTTCACATACGTAATTCCATCGATCACTTTCACGCATCCGTTATCCGGATAGGAAGGCATCTGTTTTATTCGTAGATCGTTGCTATGGATGGTTTGAAATCCGCTATGGACACCACGGATGCAGTATAGCGTTTTCGCTTCTTTGGTTGGCATTCCGTTTTTCATATCTTCTACCGTATATTTCGCAACCCGAGTATCATCCGGTGTCAGATATTTATATCGGTGAAGTGCAAATCGTTTAAATATCGAACTATGGTCTCTGTTGAAAAGTTTATGAAGGTATTCTGAGTATTCCACATTGAAAAAGTAGCTGTTTACCTCATTTACATCCAGTGTGCCGATAAAACAGATTTCGTTTTCGTTTTGAAAATTTTCACATGCCGCGAGTTTACTTTCGATATCATGGACCGCTTCCGCTGCAAGTTCATTTGCCTTCTGAAATCCTGTATAAATCGTGACGTTTCGATAAGTGGAATATAAACTTGCAGTGATCATTACGAGTGTTACGAGAGGCAATGCGGTTTTCTTTATTTCGGCGAGAGTAGCCGTCTTTCCTTGAATCGGCATGCCGTCAAGTGCATTTATGAAAAGCAGCGGCAGGATGAAAATGAAATACCAGTTCATACAAATGCGTTCCGGTACTTCTTTTTCAACAAACATCGGTAAATTGACCATTATTGGAAGGATGATAAAAAGGAGCAGCAAAAGGTCTTTTTTACTTTGTGTCTTCACTTTTACGAATGAAAAAACGAACAGATATAGAAATAGAAGGAATGACAGCGCAATGCTGATTCGAGCCACCATGTTATCACAAAAGAAGTATTTATTCGTAAAAATGAACGAGAATATAAGCGTATACGACGTTTTTATCAGATGCAAGATATCCGTGAATCCATAAGAGGGAACGACGTTTTCGCTCATATTTGCATAACCCTCGATTGATAAGCCTGCGACCTTTAAGGCAAATTTATTCGCAAGCACATAAAGGATAAGCGCGGAACATACTGTGAATATATAGCGAAATGTATGCTCGGACCATGTCTTCACTTCTGCATCGTCCTTTAACAGTTCAAACATCTGATAAAGGAAAATGACCAGGATCACCGTCGCAAAATACGCTTGATAGATGCCGAGCGACAGCATCAGAAGTATCGCCGGCATGACCATCATTTTTCGTTTAACAATGAGATATGTGCTGAACATGGATAGTAAAAAACAGAAGCCATACATGTGCGCAACATAATAATAGACGAGTACGCCGCTGTTAACAGCAGACGTCATGATAACTGCCCCTATGAGGCAGCTCTTCACTGTACTGTTTACATCAAATGTAAGAAGGATAAAAATGACCGCAAGGGCGACAAAGAGAATATATAATAAAACATTTATATAACGATAGGGGAAATAAAAGCCGGCGAGGTCAAACAAAATGTCGAGGTAATGACCGATGAATCTCCCTGATGTCATAAGTGCCTGTGTGCTTCCGTATGCCCGAATGGAATCCGTTGCATCTGTATAGAAGAAAAGCGCCTGTGCATTTGCGATCACGCCTATAAGAAAAATATATGCGTAGCTTGATTTAATAGTATTCTTTATATCCTCCATCTGTAATGATGTACCTCCGTAAACCGTCTAGTCCGCTGTTCGAGCCTTCAATAAATGAAAGTTCATCGATCGTGAGGCTGCACTCTCCATTTCTGTCAAAATAAAGTGGTGTGTAATAGATCGTTTTGTTTTTTATTTTTTTACCATCTTCTCCAATGTAAGATAATCGAGTCATATCGATGTCCTGCATCGAAGATAAAGGGATATCTTTCGAGTGATGAAGCATTCCATCCGTTTTTGTGTACACCCATTCACTTGTAACCATACGCCCGCGCTCATCTATGAAATAGCCGTCTGAAAGCCATCTGTTTACCGCACCGGAACCATCTGTGTAATACCACTCTCCGTCGGTAAAGAGCCAGGTGCCCGTTTCGGTCTGCTTTCCTGCACTTATACATTTATTACCTGTAATCAATGCCAGTATGAGTACAAGCAGTGTGACATACTGCATTACAGAATGGTTATTAGACGTAATTTTAAAATGATGCATATTCGTTCTGAACCACCCGTCTTGAAATGACGAAAAAAATAAAGAGCTTAATCCACATAGAGTGTAGCGAAAAGAGTATCTTCGTATGTCGCCTCTATATATGGCTGCCGGCCTGTTTATGTTCTATCCGTTTTTTCGACCATGCAATACATGGTTTCTCTACTCCTGAATGGAGAATTGCCGCCAGTGACACACTTGTAACCAGTACAATGATTACTTTTTTCGCCCATCCTGTTTCTGTTGCATTTAATCGCATTAATATCGGATAATGAATGAGATACAGTGGAAAACTGATTTCTCCGATCCATTGCAGAATGCGGCTTTTATTAAGCCACTCTATCCATATTTTACCTTTTACAATTCCAAGAATAATCAGGCACCATAATCCGCCCATCAGCAGATATTTATTCTGCAGATAAGCAGACGGCGCTATGCCCCACAGCTTCTGTCGAAACCATGGCGTAAGGGACAGCATAATGCCTGCCAGCACCAGTACGAATGCATCTGCTCCCAGGCTGTTTTGCTTCCAGTTGCTCCAGAAGTCCCAGATCATTGCCAGAAGCATTCCCATCAAAAATACCGGAACATACCAGCGTAACTGCACGGAGTTTTCTGTATATGTCGTAAATGGAAAAGCCACTGATAGCATGATGCCGATTCCTGCGATTACCGCAAACAGCCATTTCCTATCCTTTATGATCTGCTGCAACAGCCAGAACAGCGGTGCAATCAGGAAAAACTTCATAATCACCGGCATGTACCAGAAGTGCCCATATCCATCTACAAGCAATAAATGCCGCAGCAGTTCCTTTCCATCCGGAATAAATCCGAGTCCCATGGAAATCAACAGCACAGCCAGATACGGTATCATGATCCGAATGATTTTCCTGACATAATAGCTCATAAGGTTCTGTCCATTTAAAGACTGCTTCTTCTGACAGAGCGGATAAAAAAACCAGAATCCGCTGAAAATCATAAACAGCCAGACACCTATTTTTCCACAGCCGCTAAAATACATTCCATAATTTGTCGAGCTTGCGCCGAGATGTGCTGCCAGTACAAATAGACAGCCTATTCCACGCAGGCTTGAAAGCCATGCTATTTTTTTTTGCATATTCGTTCTCCCGTACCCATGATGAGGCACTACATAATACATATTATGTAGTGGTTTCCTTATTTTATATCACGAGTTTTAGTTTTTCCAGTATGTTGATTTTGATTATCCTGATTATTCTATCTTTTGATGACAACATAAAGAGGCTGCCCTATGATCGGTGAACACCGTTCGTGGGGCAGCCTGTTATTTTTAATGGTGAATGAATGCAAAGTTTACTGTGGTTCGCCCTGGCCGGCAGCGGCAGCGGATTCTGCTTCCTTCACGGCCTGCTCTTCAGCGGCGCGTGCAGCGGCATCCTGCTGTGCGGTTACGACCGGATCGGTCGGATCGTAGGTCTGGTCTCTCGGGATCGGCTGCTCGATGGCATCCTTCTCGATCGGGCCCTTATCCCACATATCGTTGTAGATGATGACGGGTGTGCCGTTTCCACAGTTGTTGTAGATCCATGCACAGTCGACGGCCTTCAGACGGATGCATCCACCGGAAAC
>CAKQWR010000047.1 GCA_934279105.1 uncultured Oribacterium sp.
AGTACAACTTCTCCATCGTAATCAACGACCGTGAGATCCTCCGCGGCATGCAGGCGTATGCCGGCTTCCCTGCGGATGACTTCGAGAAGGTCTGCATCAGCCTTGATAAAGCGGACAAGATCGGCAACGAAGGCGTAAAGGAAGAGCTTCTGTCCCTCGGCTATGAGGAGAGCGTTATCGATAAGTATCAGGAGCTGCTTGCGACCATCGGTACCGGCGCACAGGATATCCGCACCCTCGGCGAGAAGCTGAAGGATGTGCTTCCGGAGAGCGTGACCGATAACCTCGCCACCATCGTGGAGACGGTCGCGTCTGTAAAGAGTGTCCATGTGAAGGTCCTCTTCGATCCGACCCTCGTACGTGGTATGGGCTACTACACCGGTCCGATCTTCGAGATTCGTGCCGAGGGCTTCAGTGGCTCCGTCGGCGGTGGCGGACGCTATGATCGTATGGTCGGTAAGTTCACCGGTCAGGATACACCGGCAGTTGGCTTCTCCATCGGTTTCGAGCGTATCATCACCATCATGCTCGACGCAGATGAGAAGGTTCCGGGAGAGGGCACGAAGGTGGCGTTCCTCCTCGATAAGAACCTCGACCGCGAGAAGACCGCCGAGGCCATCAGCGAGGCGATGACACGTCGTCTCCGTGGCGAGACCGTTCTGGTATCCCGCATGAACAAGAATAAGAAGTTCCAGAAGGAACAGCTTACATCCGAGGGCTACACAGAGTTCAAGGAATTCTATCAGGATTCATTACAGTAATCATTTTTATTCTATATATAAGAGGTAATAGCTATGGCAGAGTCTATGAAAGGTCTGCACAGAACGTGCAGATGTACAGAGCTTGACGAGTCCTATATCGACAGAGAAGTCACTATGATGGGCTGGGTTCAGCGCTCCAGAAACAAGGGCGGTCTGATCTTCACAGACCTTCGTGATCGTTCCGGTCTCCTTCAGATCGTATTTGAGGAATCCGAGTGCGGTACGGAAGTATTTGAAAAGGCAGCGAAGCTGCGTTCGGAGTTCGTCGTTGCGGTGACCGGTATCGTTCGTTCCCGTGGTAAGGACGCCAACAAGGATCTGAAAACAGGAAGCATCGAGATTTCTGCCAGAGCACTTCGCATCCTTGCGGAGTCTGAGACACCACCATTCCCAATCGAGGATGGAATCGCAACCAACGAGAACACACGCCTCAAGTATCGTTACCTCGATCTTCGTCGTCCGGAGCTGGCACAGCGCATCATGACGAGAGCGAAGCTTGCCTACTTGATTCGCAGCTTCATGAGCGAGAACGGTTTCCTCGAGATCGAGACACCGACCCTCATTAAGTCTACACCGGAGGGCGCAAGAGACTTCCTCGTACCGTCCCGTATGCACCACGGCTCGTTCTATGCTCTGCCACAGTCTCCGCAGCTTCTGAAGCAGCTCCTCATGGTATCCGGTTTCGACCGTTATTTCCAGCTTGCACGCTGCTACCGTGATGAGGATCTTCGTGCAGATCGTCAGCCGGAGTTCACACAGGTGGATATGGAGCTCAGCTTCGTGGATGTCGATGATGTCATCGAGGTCAATGAGCGTCTGCTGAAGTACATCTTCAAGGAAGTGTGTGATGTAGACATTGAACTCCCGATTATGCGTATGCCATGGATCGACGCGATGAACAAGTACGGCTCTGATAAGCCGGATATGCGTTTCGAGATGCTGCTTCATGATGTCACCGAAGTGGTGAAGGATTGTGGTTTCGGCGTGTTCTCCGCATGTGCGAAGGACGGTGGTATGATCAAGGGCTTAAATGTCAAGGGTCAGGCGAAGATGCCGCGTAAGCACATCGACAAGTACACCGAGCTTGTAAAGGGTTATGGCGCGAAGGGGCTCGCTTATCTCGCAATCAACGAGGATGGCACATACAAGTCCAGCTTCGCGAAGTTTATGACCGAAGAGGAGCTTAAGGCACTCTGCGCAGAAATGGGCGGCGAGCCGGGCGATCTCCTTATGTTCGTATCCGATACCAAGAACACGACGGTGTGGAGCGCACTGGGCGCACTTCGTCTCCAGCTCGGTGCAGACCTCGATCTCATCGATCGCAAGGCATGGAAGTTCCTTTGGGTTACCGAGTTCCCGATGTTCGAGTGGTCCGATGAGCTCGGCCGTTATCAGGCGATGCATCATCCGTTCACGATGCCGATGGAGGAGGACCTCCCGATGATCGATACCAATCAGGGTGCTGTACGTGCGAAGGCATATGATATCGTCCTCAATGGTACCGAGCTCGGTGGTGGTTCTGTTCGAATCCACCAGGCCGACGTTCAGGAGAAGATGCTCGAGAAGCTCGGCTTCACACCGGAGAAGGCGCAGAAGCAGTTCGGCTTCCTGATGCAGGCCTTCAAGTACGGCGTACCGCCTCACGCTGGTCTCGCGTACGGTCTCGACCGTCTCGCGATGTGGATGGTTGGCTCCGACACGATTCGTGATGTCATTGCCTTCCCGAAGATCAAGGATGGCTCTGACCCGATGATGGAAGCACCGGCACCGGTATTTGATGAGTCACAGCTCACCGACCTCGGGATTGCTGTAATTCCGGAAGAGGAAGAGACTGCAGAGACGACGGAAGAGTAATGTTTAAGTTCGGAACGTCCCTCGGAAAACTGGAAGGAGAAGCATCGTGCTTCGAGAACGGTGGTATCTGAGTCGGGGGTTCCTGACGGAACGTTTACGAGTGATTTCGAATTTTCTGTGAAAATTTTAACCGGGACTTGCGCACTGTGCAGGTCTCGGTTTATTGTATATTCTAGAGGTACTTCATCTGAAGTGGAATAGAGTTTTTCCGGTATGGGCGAAGCCCTGCGTGCATGTGATATTTCGTGCTGATGAAGATGCAAACTCGATTTATGGACGAAGCCCTGCGTGCATGTAGGCATTGGCCTGCGAAAACAGACATCGATCGGAATAGAAAAGAAGGCGGCAGTCGCCGCGATGAGGAAACGAATTTGAACAAGGAACAATTCCTGCATGATTTAACTGTACAGCTTAACCTGAGCGTTTCAGATCAGGTGATTCGTGAGCAGATTGCGTATTACGACAGCTATATTTGTGGAGAGGTCCAGAAGGGCCGCTCGGAGGCAGAGGTCATCGAGGAGCTCGGCTCCCCACGACTGCTTGCGAAAACCATCATCGATACCGCGGAGGCGGCCGGTGACCCAATCGCAAGTCAGGATGATGAAATCCGCGGTACCGTCGATCTCGAGCCGGATTCGGATGCGTTTGACCATTTTCGGCAGACCTATGGAAGCGGCACCGGTGCGCGTAGCTGCGAAACAGAAGCCGAGGATGCGGAAACGGTGCGTCAGGGCTATGAGGACGAGAACCACCAGGAGCGCGAGAGCTATTCCGAGAGCGGAAAGCGAAACGACAATGGCTGGGATGATCCGTTCTTCCGCCACCATAATGAGCGGAAAGCGCAGCAGAGCAGCATGGGAAACAACCACGTGCATGTATTTGACGCGAGTGGCTGGGGCTGCATCGCAGTCTTCATCATTTTCTTCCTGCTCTTCCAGCTTCTCGTCGGCATCATCGGCGGTGTGCTGACATTACTTTCACCGGTACTGCTTCCACTGTTGGTTGTGCTTGTCGTGCTCTGGCTTATAAAGGGCATCATAAATCACTGACGACATGTACCGAACATCACCCCTTCGCACATTGTATTACGAAAGGCTTTAACATAATGAAAACATTTGAACTGATTGCGCCTTGCCATTTCGGCCTCGAGGCAGTCACGAAAAAAGAAATCATCAATCTCGGATATGAGATCACGGAAGTCACCGATGGACGCGTCAGCTTCATCGGCGATGCGGACGCGATCGCGCGTGCCAATGTCTTCCTCCGCACCACAGAACGTGTCCTTTTAAAGGTCGGCTCCTTTAAGGCGGAAACCTGGGAGGATCTCTTCCAGGGCACGAAGTCGCTCCCGTGGGAGGAGTTCATCCCGCAGGATGGCAGCTTCTGGGTTACGAAGGCCAGCTCCATCAAGTCGAAGCTTTTCTCGACCCGTGATATTCAGTCTGTGATGAAGAAAGCCATGGTTGCCCGCATGGGCTCATATTATGGCGTGGACTGGTTCGAGGAGCATGGCGCGAAGTATCCGGTACGTGTATTTGCGTACAAGGATGTCTTTACGGTCTGCCTTGATACCTCCGGTGAGTCCCTTCATAAGCGTGGATACCGTCTGAAGCAGGGCATCGCACCGATTACCGAAACATTGGCCGCCGCGCTCATCATGCAGTCCGGCTGGCGTGAGGACCACGCCTTCGTGGATCCGATGTGCGGCTCCGGTACCTTCGTCATCGAGGCAGCCATGATCGCCGCCAACATTGCCCCAGGTATGGATCGTGCGTTCGTTTCCGAGGCATGGACGAACCTGATCGATAAGAAGTGCTGGTATCATGCTCTCGACGAGGCGAATGATGCGGTCGACCAGAATCTGCTCGAGACTGGAGTGAATCGCTTCGGGAAGAAGGTGGATATCCAGGGCTATGACATTAACCCGGAGGTGATTCCGGTGGCGAGAGAGAACGCTGAGCGTGCCGGTGTCGATAAAATCGTGCATATTCAGGTACGTGACATCGCGAACTTCTCGCACAGCGGCAAGTACGGCTATATACTCACGAATCCGCCATATGGTGAGCGTATCGAGGATAAGCGGAATCTTCCGCTGCTGTATACCGAGCTGAAGGAAGCGTACCAGAGCCTCGACAGCTGGTCGATGCATCTCATCACTGCCTGGGAGGATGCGCAGAAATACCTCGGCAAGGCCGACAAGAATCGAAAGATCTACAACGGCATGATGAAGACGTACTTCTACAGCTATGATAAGCGCTATATCCAGCACTCTGCGCCGCATGATTTCCGTGGAAAGCCGGGCGCGGCAGAAAAGTCGAAGAAATCGAATTAAAGTTCAGTCAGGAGACCGGAGGGCTGTCGCAGAAGCGCAGCGCTCCGGTTTTTAGTGAACCGTGTAGATGGGAGAGAATATGAGAGTGTTAATAACAGGGGCGAGTCGGGGGATCGGCCTCGCCTGCGCGAAGAAATATCTGGCGATGGGGCACGAGGTGTATGGCATCGACATCCGGCCGGCGGGGCTGGAGGATGTGCACTACCATCATTTCGTGGCGGATATTACGGGGGCGCTGCCGGAAATCGAAGGCGTCGAGATTCTCGTGAACAACGCGGGTGTTCAGGAGGGTGGGCGCGAGATCGAGGTGAATCTGCAGGGGACGATCGCAGTGACGGAGAAGTACGGCATCCAGCCGGCGATCCGTTCCATTCTTTTCATGGCGTCCTCCAGCGCGTCGAACGGGGCTGAGTTTCCGCTCTACGCAGCGAGCAAGGGCGGTATGGTGACCTATATGAAGAACGTCGCGCTCCGCATCGCGCAGTACGATGCGACGAGCAACAGCCTTTCCGCCGGTGGCGTAAAAACCGAGCTCAACCAGCACATCCTGGATAGCCCGGAGCTCATGCAACAGGTCCTCGATGAAACGCTGCTGAAGCGCTGGGCCGAGCCGGAGGAAATCGCCGAGTTCTGCTACTTCATGACGAACGTGAACCGCAGCATGACCGGCCAGGACATCCTCGTCGACAACGGCGAACAACTAAAATCGAATTTCATCTGGTGATGGAAGGCAAGTACAACCTCGTTTTAAACTGTTAGGGTTTGAAACGAGGTTTTTTGTGTCTACAAATTCCCAAAAGCGAGCTTCTTGTACGGAAAGCTTCACACCTTTCCGTTTGATTAGAGCGATAGTGGTTTTGGTTTCAGAGCATAACGGGAGCGCAACGACACCTTCATCTTTATAGAAATTGAAGAAATGCTCCGGAAGCAGGGAAACTCCCATACCGAGGGAAACCATATTAACGATATTTTCTGGACGTGTGCCTGTAAAAGCGGTTTTAGGAATCATCATGGCATCTGTAAACAAATTCATGCATATTCTGTATAATTCAGCACTCTTGGAAATCAGCAGAAAGCGTTCATTCTTCAGTTCGTTTAGTGACACTTCTTTTTTGTGGGCCAAGCGATGATTTGCAGGGAGCACGACAAGTATTTTCTCGATGACGTACGGAAGCACATCATAGTTCTCCAGTAGATCTTCGTGAAAACGCACGAAGGCAAGGCGGGTTTGTCCAGAAGTGAGAAGTTCATAAATTACATTTGGCTCCAGCTCGAGCGAGCGGATGGGAATCGAAGTATCTTTCGTGAAAGTAGCGAACAGCTCAGTGATTTTGTAGGCTGCAGATACTGGAACGATAGCAATACTGAGATCATTGCGTTTAGCTTCTTCGATTGAATCAGATGTATAGGAAGCGCAGAGTCCTCTTATCTTCTGACTTCGATTTACGATTTGCTTCACTAAAGGAAGAATCATCTCGCCAATCGGCGTGAGTGAAACATTTCGAGTGTTCCTATAAAACAGCAGAACGTCCAGTTCTTTTTCGAGTGCTGAAATGTGTTTGGAGAGTGCCGACTGCCCGATGGATAGTTCATCAGACGCTTCGGAGAAACTCTTGTATTTCGCGATTGTTAGAAATTCTTCCAGATATTGAATATTCACAATTATCCCTACTGACAAACTTGTATACAAATTCCGTTTCGGAATTAATTCTATAATAAAGTGGAAATAATAACAAGCAATACCTAGCTTATAATATAGATAGTAAGTTTGTTAATTAACAAACGAATGTTAGGAGGGACGTATGAAGAGTGTAAATCAGGTGGCGATTATCGGAACTGGAATCATTGCGACCGCGCTTGCAAATCTTACATCAGGACATGGTTACAAAACATTGGTGTTTGCTAGATCAGATGCTTCGGAAGAGAAATTCTGGAAAAACTACAAAGACCACTGGACGGTGTTTAAGAATCATGGGCTCATGAGTGAGAAGCAGATGGAAGACGTTTCGAGTTATGTACATGTGGTAAGAGACTATCCGTCATTAAAAGAAACTGATTTCGTATTTGAATCGGTTTTGGAGGATACTGAAACCAAACATGATGTTTATCATCTAATTGAAAGTAATTGCCCGAGAGTAAAAGCAATCTGTTCTGTGAGTTCAGCTATTGTTCCAGATGAATTGGCCGAGGGATGCGAGAAGTATGGTGATCGAATTATTGTCACGCATCCGTTTAATCCTGCGCATATTGTGCCATATTTTGAATTGTGCGGAGGGGCGATGACGAAGGAGGGAGTTATTGATCTTGCGAAAGAGTTCCTGGAATCCATGGGGCGCAAACCGGTTGTTTTAAAAAAGCCAACGCCAGGATTTATTGGTAATCGTCTTCAGTTTGCGCTATGGCGAGAGGCGCTTTCGTTGGTGGATCAGGGCGTCTGTGATCCACGCGATATTGATACGGCGCTGCAGTACAGCTTTTGTCCACGTTATACCTCTATTGGTATTTTTGAGCATTTTGATTTTGGCGGTATGTTGCTGAATAAACATACCTGTGATGCACTTTTTCCGCTTTTAAGTGATGCAACGAAGACGCCAGAATCTATCGAAGAACTAATTCGAGAGGGACATACGGGTACGAAGGCAGGACAGGGGTTCTATGACTGGACACAGGTGGATATGAAGGCATATGCAGAAAGAGTCAGTGAGCCATACTGGAAATTCTGCAAATGGAGTTTTCCGAATGGAAAGGAGCAGTAAAATGGAACGTTTTAAAATAAAAACATCACTTGTGGTTCGGATGCTGGTCTGTTTACTAATTCTTATTATGTTTTGGAACGTACCGGCTGTGGCGCCGATTTCGCCAATCGGAATGAAGGTTATAGGAGCATTTATTACGACAGTGCTTATGCTTTCGCTTGTAGACCCTATCTGGCCAGCGCTGCTTGCTTTGGTGCTATTGTCGAGAACCGGCATTATGAGCTTGAACGAGGCAATCGCTGGCTCTATGGGAAACTGGATTACATATTTTGTTATCATGAGCTTCATCATGACCGAGGCGTTGAATAGATCTGGATTCACATCTCGCTTGGTGAGCTACTATATGTCGCGGAAGTTTGTAAGCAAAAGTCCATGGCACTTTACTTACTCACTCTGTATCCTTGCAGCTATTGTAGGATGTTTTATGGATCAAGTACCGGTAACTGCGTTCTTTTTAAGCTTCTGTGCACGCATTTTTAAGGAGCTCGGTTATGAGCCAGGCGATTCCTATCCGAAACTATTGACAATGGCAGTTGTATTCTCTGTTAACATCGGGGGTGCGGCAACACCAATTTCCCACTCGCTTGCTATTCTCGGTATCGGTATCTACGAAGGCGCAACCGGACAAGTGCTGAATCTATTTACGTATCTAGCGTTCGGAATTCCAGTGGCTATAGTGCTTATGTTGATAATGGCGGTGATTCTGAAACTGAGCTTGAAACCAGATATGAGCAAATTCGAAACTTTTGACATCAATAAAGTTCTCGAAGAGCAGAAACCGATGGACCTGAGAGAGAAGAGCGTTGTGGCGATTTTCTTTGGTACAGTGATTCTTTGGATGCTTCCGGGTGTGCTGCAGATGTTTATCGGTTCCCAGGCGCAGCTAATTAAACTTTTGAATTCGTTTGGCATCACGTTTTGGGCGATTCTTTCGGTTGTTTTGATGTCGGTTATAAGCATTGACGAAGAACCATTGATTGATCTGAAGGATATATTGACACGTGGCTTTGCGTGGAATATCATCATTTTCCTTAGCGTTGGGGTGCTTCTGGGAGGTGCGGTAAGTAAGCCGGAAGTTGGACTGACGTCATTTATCACCGAAAACATTACCCCTCTAATCCAGAATATTTCTCCGCTTTTAATCGTACTATTGATTGCACTAGTGACGACACTCATGACGAATTTTGCGGCAAATGTACCGACTATCACGGTGATGACAGGCGTTGGGTGTGCGGTTGCAATGGCAGCCGGATCGGGGTTGAACCCGATGGCGATTTCGCTTGTCACAACTTTCGCTGGATCCAGCGCGTACATGATGCCTTCCAGCTTTGCGCCGATTGCGATGCTTCACGGCGATGAGTACAGCGAGTCCTCTATGATTATCAAATATGGATTTATTGCTGTTTTGGTCACCGCACTTGTTGCAGCTTTCGTTGGCTACCCACTGATTGCGAATTTGTTCTAAACGTAAGAATTAGACAGAGGGATTGATTTTGCGATTTATAATTTACTGAAGGGGCGTGGAAAATATGAAATATATAGTGGTGAATCAGATGGATGGTATTGCGACTATAACCTTTCATCGACCAGAAGCCATGAATGCACTGAACAGCGAACTGCTTTCGAATTTAGAAGAGGTGATTAATCGGGTTGAGGCGGATCCGACGGTTAGGGTGATCGTTTTTACAGGCGAAGGAAAATCCTTTATTGCTGGTGCGGACCTCAATGAAATGAGTCAGAAGACAGGACTTGAAATTATTGACTATTCAAGAAAAGGTGCGGCACTTTTTCGCCATATAGAAACGCTGTCGAAGCCAACAATTGCTGCTGTTAATGGATATGCGTTTGGTGGTGGCTTCGAATTTGTCCTTTCGACCGACATCCGTATCGCGAATGAAAAAGCTTCATTTGCTTTTCCGGAACTAAATTTAGGAATCGTGCCGGGCTTTAATGGCACTCAACGTCTTCCGAAGTGCGTCGGTATGAGTACCGCGAAAGAAATTATTTTTACCGGTCGCAGAATCTTTGCAGAAGAAGCAAGAGAATTGGGTATCGTAAATAGAGTGGTTGGCCTTGATGACTTCTGGGATGAAGTTATCAAGGAAGCGAAAGTAATTGCTGAAAAATCAATGACCGCACTTGCACTTACGAAAGCAGCGATGATTTCGGCGGAAGATGTAAGCATTGACATCGGAAAAGATATCGAACTCGGGTATATGACAGCTGCTTTCGGTACTCGGGACCAGAAGGAAGGATTCGATGCTTTTTTGGAAAAGAGGAAACCGAAATTTTGAAGATTTGTGTGTGGATCATATTGTGTTCTATATACTGGATTTTTTCTGAAATAGTATATATTTTTCGGTGTATGTTAGAGAAAACTTATCTTTAAACTCTACAATCCCTCATCCTGTGCTGTTCTTATCGCATAGGATGAGGGATTTATTTATGGATGTAAGCAAGGAAAAAATGCTGATGCAGGAAAAATATGTAACGAAAAGTGATGGGATAGTAAAAGGTGCATGGTTGGTTCGCTGAATTTCCTACATGGGAGAGGGTCTGCCGAAGTTCCTGTAAATCTCCTGCAAGGGAAGCCGCAAGGGAAATCGCTTGGTCAGTTGTAAAAGCTAATTCCAGTTTGTAAGACTAAATTCCACCTTGTAGGAGTAAATTCCACGGGGTGGAGTTTTTTTGTGCCGAAAAAGAGCGGAAACGATGGAAAAATCGGAGAAACGCCGCTATACTTACAGAAAAGTCGGAAAAATGCGTATAAAAATGAGAAGTCGAGTTCACATTTTCTTGTTTGGAGTTAGTGAATTCCACCCCTGTTTAGGAGATATAGGAGTCATCGAATGCGTTACGTTCCGGCTTTTTTTCTTTTGAAAAGGAAGTTTCTGCTTACGCAGAAACTCTGATCTAAAGTGACTTGAATTTTTGCTTATTACAAATCCAGGTTCACTGGGCTCTGCCCAGACCCGTCCTCGCCGGAAGCAGGGCAGCAACTCGTTTGCTGCCCATGCGGGAGGATGTGGTTCGTCACTTCGTCAAGAGCTGCCCGGGCGCGCAGCGCCCAGCGTACTGTCTCTTGACTTCGTTCCTACCTTTAAGTTTTGTTAATCATGACGCTTGAGTAATGAAGGCTTCAAAACGATGTCGTTTGGAGCAATCACAGAAAAGCGAAATTTTTCCAAAGGTGTTTTTCCGTAATAAAACTCCATCAGAGCGTACGGAGGTTTGTTTCCAAGTTCGGGCCGACTGTATGAATTGATGTGGTTCATCATCAGGTCGATCTGGTCTTGCGAATAGGGACCGATATCAGTGCCTTTCGGTATAACTCTCCGAATAAACTCATGGTTGTTCTCACACGCGCCCTTTTCATTCGGTGCAGAAGGATTGCAGTAAAACACCCTTGAGCGCAGCTCGCCATCTGGACCGTATTCCAATGCGGTAGGGTTTGAAAATTCACTTCCGTTATCCGCTAACAGGACAGGAAACAGCTGCATGTATAGTTCCTTGCCCAGCTTTTCGTACAGGTCGTTGAAGATCTCAATAACAGAGAATGAGTCATTTGTATCTCTGCGAAAAGCGAGCTGGAACTTCTGGCGGACGAAATGAATCGTCAGAAGTACGGCTCCGCCTTTTATTCCTTCAACAGAATCTAACTCTACGATAGGCAGTTCAGGATGCTCAGAGTGATAGATCTTGAAGTCCTCGTAGGTCCGCCCCACCCGACAGGCCCTGTCGACCTTTAATGGGACAGATATCGCCTTCCGAGGTCTGAATCTTACCTTCCGTGGAAGATCGATGTTCCTTGCCTTAAAAACTCCACCGTCAACATACCGGTACATCGTCTTTGAACATCGTGGAATCCGATCAGCGTTATTCACCATGACATGATGAATGGACTGGCCGTTCTTCAGTAAAGGACTGAAGATAGCGTCTAACAGATCCGTCTCCTGTTTCGTAAGGTTGAAGCCGGATCTTGATTCACTTCGTACAAGCTCATACTCACGCTGAGCGTCATGAGCTATGTAGAGATGCTTTTCAAGCGTGCACGCATTCCGCTTAGGGCAGCCGTTACATACATACGGCGGTTTCTTGAGAAGAGAGCATTCTTCCTTTACATAGTCAGGACAAACGGTGGTGCACTTACTGCAAAGACTGCAGGTTTTCTTTTGCTTACGTGTGCACTCATCGCAAAGATCACCAGAATAGTGACAGTGGAATCTGCGGGCGCAGTCGTTGAAGTTTCTGTACGGTGCGCCTTTCTTTACGAAACAAATGTGATTTCGAACTTCCTTGGAAATGGTGGTGCAGTCCTTCCCTACAAGGGCACCTATCTCCTTGAAGCTGGACCTGTTATTGAGCCCCTGCTCAATAACGCAACGATCTGCCAGGACGAGATGTTTATTCTTGTTCATGTGTTCCTCCAATGAAGCCGGAGGTAATGCATGGATGAACCTGCAAAGAATAGCATTTGGAATTACTTAATTCCACTGTGGCATTTGGAACAAGTAAGTTCCATCTTTGGGAGAAGAGGGATGGAAGTTAGTTTGACAAGTCACT
>CAKQWR010000048.1 GCA_934279105.1 uncultured Oribacterium sp.
CGCTATATCTCCATTTCAAAATATGAAGGGGACTGGAATTCACTGCCGCATACGCATCAGTTCACCGAACTTTTCTACGTGCTCCATGGGGAAGGTGTTTTCTATATCGAAAATGAAAAGGTTCCGGTAAAAACGGATGACCTCATCATCATCAATCCAAACATCGAGCATACAGAAAAAACTCTTCCGAACAATCCGATGGAGTATATCGTTTTCGGCGTGGAAGGACTGGCGTTCGCCTTCACTGAAAGTGACCAGGATTATGCGAGAGGTTACAGTTTCTATAGCTATGGAGCGGATAAAAACCAGTTTATCAACTTCGCACAGCTCATGATGCACGAGTTTCAGGATAAAAAACCAGGCTTCGAAAAAGTCTGTCACGGATTACTGGAGGTTCTTCTCGTCTATATCTCCAGAAAACAGAACCTCTCTGTCATTTCGGAGTCCTCTTTTCAGCTCTCAAAAGAATGTGCCATCGCAAAACGCTACATCGATATGAATTATGCCCAGAACATCACCCTCGATTCCCTCGCTGACATCACCCATATCAACAAGTTTTATCTCGCACATTCTTTTACCGAATGCATCGGCCAGTCTCCGATCAGCTACCTAAACGAACGACGACTCGAAGCCTGCAAGGAGCTCCTCACCTCCTCGAATCTCTCGGTTACACAAATCGCGAACAGCGCTGGCTTCTCCTCCCAGTCTTACTTCTCCCAGATTTTTAATAAAAAAGTAGGTATGTCACCTCGCCAGTATAGGAAGCTGTACGCGAAATAACCCCGGAGGATCAGCCCTCCGGGGTTATTTCGCCTTATCCGAACATATCGAAAATACTCATCTGGTTCGACGATGGGATGTCGCCAAGCAGTCCGAGTTCCGAGAACTTGTCGACGAAGCTCTTCGGACAGTGGGTTCGATTCATGAAGTCGTCCTTACTAAGGTACTTCGTGCCGCCCTTCGCACCATCCTCGATGCCCTGTGCAACGGCTTCACCTAGGCCGGCCATCGAAGTAAAACTCGGCATGATCTTCCGATCCGGTGTAATCGTAAAATCTTTTGCCTTTGCTTTATAAATATCGAGTGGTGCGAACTCGATACCACGTGCGTACATCTCCTCGCAGATCTTCATATCACGTAGACATACTGCTTCTGTATTCGTTGGATGCGGAATCTTCATGTACTCGTCGATGTAATAACGAAGCTTGTCGACGCCGCCACACATCTTATCATAGTCGAAGCCATCCGCACGGATACTGTAGTACGCCGTATAGTACTCGACTGGATAAAACACCTTACAGTAGGCGACACGCCACGCCATCATGACATAGGCAGCAGCATGTGCCTTCGGGAACATATACTTAATCTTCTTGCAGGCATCGATGTACCACTGTGGCACACCGTGATCGAGCATGTCCTGACACCACTCGTCCTTTAAGCCCTTATGCTTACGGGTGAACTCCATGATGGTGAAGGACTCACCTGGGTCCATACCCTTATGCATGAGATAGACCATGATATCGTCTCGACAGCAGATTGCTTCCTGCAGCGTCGTCGTACCACTTTTGATGAGGTCCTGTGCGTTATTGAGGTAAACGTCGGTACCGTGGCTGAGGCCGGAGATACGAACGAGATCCGAAAGGTATTTCGGCTTTGTATCCTCAACCATCTGCATCGCGAAGGAGGTACCAAACTCCGGAATACCGAGACAGCCGAGCTTGACGCCATGGATGTCTTCCGGACGAATCTTCAATGCTTCCGTCGATGCAAAGAGGCTCATAACCTCCTTGTTATCGAGCGGGATGTCGTTTACCGGATCGATGCCGGTGAGATCCTGCAGACGACGAATCATGGTCGGGTCATCGTGTCCGAGGATATCGAGCTTCAGCAGGTTATGGTCGATCTTGTGGTAATCGAAATGGGTGGTGATGATCGGACTCGTGATATCATTGGCCGGATGCTGTACTGGGGTAAAGGTATTGATTTCCTCGCCATGCGGCAGCACGACGATTCCTCCCGGATGCTGTCCCGTGGTTCGGCGCACACCGACACAGCCTTGCACGAGACGATCAATCTCCGCACTTCGCTTATCGATGCCCTTCTCCTCGTAATACTTTTTCACCATACCGAAGGCCGTCTTGTCGGCAAGCGTACCGATGGTGCCGGCTTTGAAGGTGTGCCCTTCGCCGAAGATGACACCGGTGTACGCATGGGCTTTTGCCTGGTATTCACCGGAGAAGTTCAGGTCGATATCTGGCTCTTTATCACCGTTGAATCCGAGGAAGGTTTCGAACGGAATATCAAAGCCCATTCGGTTCATCTCCGTTCCGCACTTCGGGCATTTCTTCGGTGGCATGTCGCAGCCCGCCATACCGGAGTACTGCTTCACTTCCGGTGAGTCAAAGTCGTACCAGTAGCACTTCGGGCAGACATAGTGCGGACTCAGTGGATTAACCTCGGTGATGTGCGCCATGGTCGCCGCGAAGGAGGAGCCTACGGATCCTCTGGAACCTACGAGGTAGCCGTCCTCTTTTGACTTATCTACGAGCTTCTGCGCGATGATGTACATAACGGAGTAACCGTTACTGATGATCGAGTTCAGCTCGGTCTCGAGACGGTCGGATACAATCTTCGGCAGCTCCGGTCCATAAATACGATGTGCAGTTTCATGACAGATCTGACGAAGCGTTTCATCAGAGTGTTCGATGACCGGTGGACACTTATCCGGACGAACCGGACGAATCTTGTCGCACATGTCAGCAATCATGTTCGGATTATCAATGACGATTTCCTTCGCTTTTTCCGGCTCGAGGTAACTGAACTCGTCGAGCATTTCCTCCGTCGTACGGAAGTAGAGCTTCGCATCACTCTCCTCTTCATCGAATCCTCGACCCGCCTGAATAATCTTCCGATAGATGTCATCGTCTTCGTCGACATAATGACAGTCGCAGGTCGCACAGACCGGTTTCCCAAGCTGGGAAGCGATGTCGATGATCTTCAGATTATAATCGATGAGATCCTGCCGACTCGATGCCGTATACTTGTCACTTCCGATCATGAAGCTGTTGTTTCCGAGTGGCTGTATCTCCAGATAATCGTAGAAGGAGGCAACGTTCAGAAGCTGTTGCTCATCTGCGCCACGGGTCAGCGCCTGGAATACTTCACCTGCGACACAGGCACTGCCGATGATAAGTCCCTCCCGAAGTTCACGAAGAAGGGACTTCGGAATACGCGGACGAGATTTAAAGTACTTTAAGTGGCTCTCGGAGATGAGACGATAGAGATTGATTCGACCGATGTCATTCTTCGCGAGCAGGACGATATGGTAGGAAGGAAGCTTCATAACGTTTGCGGCATGATCAAACTCGAGATGATCGATATCCGAAAGAAGCACCGCGCCACGCGCCTTCACCATGTCGATTTCCTTGATATAAATTTCGGCAGTACAAGCGGCATCATCGACCGCACGGTGATGATGCTCGAGGGAGACACCGAGCTCCTTTGCAACGGTGTCAAGCTTATAACGATTGAGCTGCGGAAGCAGGAGGCGGCTGAGACTCACGGTATCGAGAATCGTCGGGGCATAAGGGAGTCCGAGCCGTTTTGCATTTTTCGCGATAAAACCGGTATCGAAGCCGGCATTGTGTGCGACGATGACCGCATCGCCGCACCAGTCGAGGAAGCTCGGCAGAACCTTTTCGATCGGATCTGCGTTCATCACCATGCTATCGTCAATGCTGGTGAGCTGCGTGATACGGAATGGAATCGGTACGCCTGGATTTACGAATACGTCCATACGGTCGACGATTTCGTTGCTGCGAAGCTTAACCGCACCGATTTCGATGATATGGTCCGTCTCCGCGCTGAAGCCGGTGGTCTCGATATCGAAGACGACCGTTTCATGATCGAGGGCCTGTCCCTTTTCGTTCTGAACGATCGTCTCGAGATCGTCGACGAGATAACCCTCGCAACCGTAAATCAGCTTGAAGTCCTTATCATGCTTGATTTTCTTCAGGTAAATGTTTGCATCCGGGAAGGCCTGCACGACACCATGGTCCGTGATTGCCATGGCCTTCATGCCGAAAGAAATCGCGGTGTCAATGTAGTCATTGACATCGCTGACACCATCCATATCAGACATCTTCGTATGCAGATGAAGCTCGACACGCTTCTCTGGAGACTTGTCCTCTCGCTTCGCTCGGTTCATCTGATGACGGACGATACCGTCGATGAAGCTCATCTCGACCTGCTTATCGAAGGAGTCGTAAGAAACTGTACCCTTGATTTTCAGCGCAGTCCCTGGCTGTACGAAGCTCGTCGCCAGCTCCATATCCTCATCTTCGACGAAAATCTTCACTGAAATCGAGTCGGTATAATCCGTTACATCGAACTTCAGAATGTTCTTACCGGTTCTGGTATGTACCGGATCATGCACGAGGAAAATCTGACCGGCGATGATGACATTTCCGGAGCTGGCATCGACATCCTCGAGCTTCACCGGATCGCCTTCGAAGTAACGGCCATAGAGTACTTCTTCATTTTCTGACATTTTAAAGGCCCGCTTTCGTCGCTGGAAGGAGCCGTTGTTTCCTAAGTTGCCGAAACGGTTGTTTCCACTGCCGCTCTCCTTCTGAGCGTTTCGGGCGTTTGCATTGGCTGCAGGAACTTCCGAGGCAGGCTTCATACTGCCCGGACGCGCACTCGAAGCCGTACGGTCATTTTCGGTGACGGCTTGCGTCTGCTCCATCGCAGCAGAGGCAACACGATCCAGCGCACCACCCGCTGCACGATCCATCGCCGTAAGGTTGAACGGATCGCGGGTATCCATGAAATCTTCGTTTTTCTGAAGTTCCTGACGGCGGCGAAGTGCCTCTTCGTCTTCCGCTCGCTCTTCCGGCACGTAATCACGATCAAGCTGCTCCACGACAGCAGACTTCTTCTCCTCATAATGCATATCGAGCAGAAGTTCCAGATGACAGCGCTTCTCGAAGATACTATGAAGCGCATCCTCCAGCTTTTTCGCAGCTGTTTTATAGAGATTGGAGTCCGGAACGGTGAGCGACATCATGTCATCCGCTGACCAGTTCATCTTGCCACGGCTCAGCATGTTATAGAGAACGATGTCATAATTCTTCATCTCGAGAAGAATCGAGTCACGATACATGTCATAAAGCGTGCGCGGATTATACTGTGCACTCAGATGGAACTCTTCGGCGATACGGATCGTAATTTCTTTTCGACCGAAAAGCTGTTCCTTGATGGCCTTCTCGAGTGCATAGATCGTACGTTTATCGATGAGATGAGAGCTCAGAATATGTATACGGATGAGTTTACGATCACGCGTAATCGTAACACGGGTCACGAACGTGTCGGTTACCAGAGACTCGATATCTTTTGGCAGATTTAATGTGTCGAAAACTTCGAAAAACTTCTTCATAACGATCCTTTACGTGGTGAACTGGCCGGCGGTAAGTGCGGACAACTCATCACATGACGATTAATTGAATTTGGAAATTTCTTCCCTTAAAACGGAAAGGAGCTGATCTTCCGGAACTTTGCGGATGATTTCACCTTTCTTGATGAGAAGACCTTCGCCTTTGCCGCCGGCGATGCCGATGTCGGCTTCTTTTGCTTCGCCCGGGCCATTGACGACACAACCCATGACAGCAACCTTCAGGGTTTTATCATCGAACTCTTCGACCATGGTCTGTACCTGATTTGCGAGACCGATGAGGTCGATGTTTGTACGTCCGCAGGTCGGGCAGGATACAACTTCGATACCACCCTCTCGGAGACCGAGGGTGCGGAGAATGAGCTTTGCGGACTTGATTTCTTCCACCGGATCGGCACTCAGGGAAACGCGAATTGTGTTACCGATGCCCTGCGATAGAATCATACCGAGACCGAGCGCAGATTTGATGTTGCCGGACCACATCGTGCCGGCTTCGGTGATACCGACATGAAGCGGATAGTCTGTCTGCTGGCAGATGAGCTCATGTGCGCGGGTGCACATCATGACATCGGAGGACTTAATGGAAATCACGAGATTATCGTAGCCCATATCTTCGATGAGATGAACCTTATCGAGGGCAGATTCCACGATGCCTTCTGCTGTGACGTGACCGCCATACTTTGCGATGAGATCCTTTTCGAGAGAGCCGGAATTCACGCCGACACGAATCGGGATGTTACGCTCCTTCGCGCAGTCGACCACGGCTTGGATCTTCTCATTTGAGCCGATGTTTCCCGGATTGATGCGGATTTTATCCGCACCGTTCTCCATGGCTTCGATGGCCATACGATAGTCAAAATGAATATCGGCGACGAGTGGTATCGAAATCTCTTTCTTAATCTCGCGAAGTGCGAGGGCAGCTTCATGCGTCGGTACGGTGCAGCGGATGATCTGGCAGCCTGCTTTCTCCAGACGATGAATCTGCGCCACGGTAGCGGCTACGTCTTCCGTTTTCGTATTGCACATGGACTGAATTGCAATCGGATATTCACCACCGATTTTTACATTTCCGATGGAAACCACACGGGTCTTTTCTCTAGCTAACATGTTTACCTCCCAAGCATCGCGCTGTACGCGCCGGTAAAAAGATTTAATATATCATTTGACATAACAGCAGCCATGAGTAAGAGGAGCAGAATCATGCCAATCTGGTTGATACGTTCCTCAAGATTTGAGTCGAGGCGCCGTCTGGAAATCATTTCAAGCAGGATGAACAACAGCCGTCCGCCATCCAGTGCCGGTACAGGCAGCAGATTCATCACGCCGATGTTCGCGGAGAGCATAACGAGAAGCTCCAGAAGTACGAGGAAGGCATTGAGCGCTCCATACTGTGAGGACTGCTCTACGGTTGAACCCATAACAGTGACTGCACCAACCGGTCCCATGACCTCCTGGCGCTGGACACGTCCATGGAATAGAAGTCGGAGACTCTGAAGCACGACGGTCGTGTTGTAGCGAACCTCATAAAAAGCATCTTCGACATATTCCTTCGCATCGGCAGGAAGAAAACGTCCACCATAAAAGCTGATGCCGAGTCTGTATTTCTGTAGTGCCGTATCATAGTATGGCTGGAAATGAAGCTCTTTTCGTACGCCATTACGACGAACGACAGCTGAAAGAATCGTGTTTTCGTCGAAATCCGAGCTGTTTACATAGAGCCAGATGGAGAGATCGCGATAGCCTGGTACCGGATGCTGTGATTTTCCTTCATATCCGATGGATTGCAGACGGTCGCCACGCTCGAAGCCGGCTTCTGCTACCGGAGCGTCTCCGTTCGTATCCATGACATAAAGTCGATCATATCCACAGAAGCCGACCAGAACAAACGCGAGAAGCGCAGCAAGGATAAAGTTGTTCAGTACACCGGCGATACAGATGAAGAAGCGCTGTATCGGAGATTTCTCACTGAAACTGTAATCAGAAATCTCGCTGCTGCGGAATCGCACACCCTCGTAGTCGATCCACTGATCTTCCGTTCGTCCCTCCGGAGTCGAGAAATCGCCGGAACCGGCGCTGTCCTCGCCGAGCATAGCACAGCTTCCGCCGAGTGGCAGAAGCTTCAGTGAGTATCGTGTATTTCCGATGACACGACTGAAAATCCGTGGCCCCATGCCGATGGAAAACTCGAGTACACCGACATGACAGAGCTTCGCCGCCAGGAAGTGACCGAGTTCATGAAAAAAGACCAGGAATCCGAGGCCTAAAATTGCGATGATGATACTGATAAAATTATTCATAGACTCCTTTAAGAACCCAGAAGTCGGGCCATGGAAGCCCGACTTCAGCCCTTTGGGCACTGGGCAAAGCTCAGTGGGATATCGTTCCGGTATTTGATGAAGCAAATGCCTCCACGTTTAACGAACGATTTTCGAGTGTGTCCGCACAAAGTCGCGTGCCCAAGCTTCGATGTCGAGGATTTCCTCCAGGGTCGGACTCGCAAGGACATGGCCCTCATGCGCGTCCATCGCCTCTTCGATGACATCGGCGATCTCCAGGAAATCGATGCGGTCTTTCAGGAACATCGCGACAGCTTCTTCGTTGGCCGCATTGTATACGGTCGGCATGGATCCACCGGTACGTCCTGCTCGGTAACCGAGGGCGAGTCCCTTAAAGGTATCCATATCCGGGTTTTCAAATGTCAGCTGCATGAGAGCGGCGAGATCAAGACGTTCATCTTCCTTCAGTGCACGACGATTCGGTGCGTAGAGTGCATATTCGATCGGAATGCGCATATCCGGAAGACCGAGCTGTGCTTTCACAGATCCATCGACATACTGTACAGCGGAATGCACGATGGACTGAGGCTGTACCACGACCTGTATCTCGTCGACCGGTACATCGAAAAGCCAGTGGGCTTCGAGAACTTCGAGTCCTTTGTTGACCATCGTTGCAGAATCAATCGTAATCTTTCGTCCCATCGACCAGGTTGGATGCTTGAGAGCATCTTCCTTCGTCTTGCCACGAAGCTCATCTCTCTTCTTCCCACGGAATGGCCCGCCGGAAGCAGTCAGGAGAATCTTCTCGATGGCGTCGTGTGGCTCTCCGGTCAGAGACTGCCAGATCGCGCTGTGTTCAGAGTCGATCGGTTTTAGCTCGATACCGCACTCTTCGGCCAGCGGCATGATGATATGCCCTGCGCAGACGAGGGTTTCCTTGTTTGCAAGCGCAACCTGCTTATGTGCTTTCAGTGCAGCGATGGTCGGCTGGATGCCGATCATGCCGACGACGGAAACCACGACTTCATCGCAGTGGTCCATGGTAGCAAGTTCGATGAGTCCGTCCATGCCGCTCAGGACCTGGACCGGAAGTCCGTAACTGCGGAAGGCCTCTGCTTTTGCTTCATCATAAATGCAGACCGCCTCCGGCTGCAGCTTTTCTACCTGCTCCTTTAAATGTTCGATGGAACCATAAACGGCGAGACCGGTGACTTGTATTTCCGGATCGCCTTCGATGACATCGATGGTCTGGGTTCCGATGGAACCAGTCGAACCTAAAATGACTAATCTTCTCATAATTTCCTCTCTGAAAACAATTCTTGTATAAGCTTCTATGTTAAGAGGTGTTATACAGCGTGCCGTCACTCATGAAGACGACGGATGGGTATATACTTCTCGATGATTGTATCGACCGCGGTCGGGGGCAGTGTCAGATCAGGAAGGTCAGGGCGAAATAAACCGCCGGGGCCGTAAACAGAACCGAATCGAATCGATCCAGAATACCACCATGCCCCGGAATCAGATGGCCGTAGTCCTTCACTTCATAATCACGCTTGATACCGGAAGCCGTCAGATCACCAACCATGGAAATCAGCGCGCCGATGGCACAGGAAATTGCGCAGGCGATGCCCGGATTCGAAATGATGGCGAAGCCCTTCCGGAAAACCGTTGCGTAGAGACAGCCGAGAAGGGCAGCCCCCAGCACTCCTCCGATAGCGCCCTCTACGGTCTTTTTCGGGCTCAGAATCGGGGTCATCTTATGCCTGCCGAAAAGCATGCCGGCACAGTATGCACAGGTGTCAGACCCCCAGCTTGCAAGAAAAATAAGCCAGACGAGATACTTGCCATCTGGAAGTTCACGTGTCTGATATATGTAGCTCATCATGATACCGGCGTAGCAAAAGCCCATAAAGGCCTTCGCAACCTGTGAAATTTTATAGGAAGGATAAGTGATGACATAAAAAGCCATCAGTGCCATCAGGCTCAGGACGATCATCAGCGGATAATATTCTTCGATGTGGAACCATACGATGATGTAGTAGCCGATGGTCGTGAGATAACCGACCAGACCGAGCGATGTGTGTTCGATGCCGAATACACGATAGAGTTCGAATAGTCCGATCATGGAGATCAGAAAGGTCAGAATAAACAGCGGAAGTCCGCCCTGCGGAACGGTAAGAATCGCAATCAGAACAAGTACGATGCCACTCAGAAGCCGCGTAATGAAGGATTTCATCTTCTTTTCATTTTGATCTTTCTTTAAGTTCTCAGTATCTGCCATAGTTAACCTCAAAATATAAAGGACAGGCCACCCTCATACACTGTTGATACAACGCAAAAGGAAGCCTGTTCCGCTCGGATATTTATTTTTTTCTACCGCCGAAGCGTCGCTCCCGGCTGTTAAAATTATCGATTGCCTTCAGGAGCTCTTCTTTACTGAAATCCGGCCAGAGCACCGGGGTAATGTAGTACTCCGCATAGGCGCTCTGCCAGAGAAGATAGTTCGAAATACGGAACTCACCGGAGGTGCGGATCACGAGATCCGGATCCGGCATGCCGGCGGTATCCAGATAGCCTGCGAAGGCCTGCTCCGTCAGTGCTTCAATCTCCGCTTCGGTCTTTCCTTCACGGATGGCTTCGATCGTATACTTCCGAACCGCACGTACGATTTCATCGCGGGAGCCATAGTTTACGGCGAATACGAAGGTCATACCGGTGTTCTGCTTCGTTTCTTCTTCCAGACGATTGATACCTTCCTGAATATCTGGTGCGAAGCGGGAACGTTCACCGATCATACGAGCACGTACATTATGCTCGTTTGCAACCTTGATAAGCTTCACCATATAGAAACGGAAAAGCTTCATCAGTGCGCCGACTTCTTCCTCGGAACGTTTCCAGTTCTCTGTAGAGAAACCGTAGACCGTCAGGTACTGCACACCGAGTCGCGCGCAGTCTGCGACGGTCTTCTCGAGCGTCTCACAGCCCTGCTTATGCCCCATGGCGCGCGGGAGTCCCTGATGTTCTGCCCAGCGACCATTTCCATCCAGTATAATTGCGATATGGGCCGGAATATTCCGGCCCTCATGGTTGATGATATCCAAATGAAATCTCCCTATACATTCACGATGACGCGATACGTATCGTCTGCATACGTTTGACCGGAGATACTTCGTTTTGAAGCATCGAATTAAACGGTCATGAGCTCCTTGTTCTTCGCTTCGACAGACTGATCGATTTTCTCACACATGTGATCCGTGAGATCCTGGATGTCCTTGGTTGCTCTGGTAAGATCATCCTCGGTCATCTCGGAAGACTTCTCAAGCTTCTTTGCGAGATCCATCGCATCACGACGGATGTTACGGATTGCAATCTTCGCAGCCTCACCCTTCTTCTTAACATCCTTGGTGAGCTCCTTACGTCTCTCCTCGGTAAGCTCAGGGAATACAAGACGAATGACGGTACCATCGTTTACAGGGTTAATGCCGAGCTCGGACATATGGATGGCCTTCTCGATTTCTTTCAGCATGCTCTTATCCCAAGGCTGAATCTGGATGAGACGTGCCTCCGGAACAGAAACATTGCCCACCTGCTGGATCGGGGTCGGTGTGCCGTAGTAATCGACCGTGATACGGTCAAGTACGTGCGGGTTAGCACGGCCTGCACGAATCGTTGCAAGCTCATCCATCAGATTGTCGTGGGTCTTGTGCATCTTTTCGATGTAAATGGTAAACTGATCATCCATGATATAGATCCTCCTATTGTTACCCGTGGTTCGGGTTGTTTATATTTTATTCAGCGGTTACGCGGGTACCTGTGATTTTTCCCTTCAGCGCATTCGAAATGCCGTCCTTCTCATTCAGCGAGAAAATGGCGAGTGGCATATGATTTTCCATGCACATAACGGATGCAGAAAGATCGATGACACCGAGGCGCTGATCCACGACATCCTGAATGCTGATGGTATCAAATTTCTTTGCGTTCGGATTTGTCTTCGGATCGGAATCATAAACGCCATCGATGGCCTTCGCAAGAAGGATTTTCTCACAGTTCAGCTCAACAGCGCGCAGAACGACTCCGGTATCGGTTGAGAAGTACGGATGGCCTGTACCGCCGGCACAGAAAATCACCGTTCCCTTCTCCATCGCCTTTATCGCTTTATCCTTGTTAAACAGCTCTGCCATATCGCCGATCTGAATCGAGGACATGACTTTCGTCTTCATACCCTGTGTCCGGAAAATCTCGGAAACGTAAATGCAGTTCATCACAGTTGCAAGGATGCCGACCTGATCTGCCTTATAGCGATCGACGTCTACGGACTGGCGGCCTCGCCAGAAGTTACCGCCACCGATCACGATAGCAAGCTGAACACCTGCATCCACTGCAGACTTTACTTCCTGCGCGACTGCACGAATCGTATCATCATCAAAGCCGAAATGCTTCTCACCTGCCAGTGCCTCACCGGACAGCTTCAGCATGACTCTTCTATT
>CAKQWR010000049.1 GCA_934279105.1 uncultured Oribacterium sp.
TCTTCAGGGTCTGTGTATTAATCGATCTTTGATTTTCAAGGTTCGTTGTGCTCTCGTCTCGCGACAGCTTGTATATACTATCAAACCGTTTCGCTTGTGTCAAGTACTTTTTTATTTTTCTTTTTCGTCATTCGCTTGCGATGGATGTTTGTGTCCGTTTCGCTTGCGGCGACAGTTGCATACTTTAACAGACAGATCGGGGCATGTCAAGCGTGATTTTACATTTTTTCAAAATCTTTTTTACCGCCTCTTTTCAATTCGTCCAGCGTGCCCGACGGTCTGCCATCGGAAGCACAGTACTCCGAAACCGGAAGACCGAGGGGCACCTTGTTTTACACCTCTCCTGCTACATCGCGTATAATGTCCGCTACGTGTTCCATCTGCGTAAGGCGTTCAACGTTAGCACCGGCGAAGAAGAGTCCATGCTCGACATCGCCAAGTACAGCATCTGTAAGGGCCTGTGTGATGCAGTACTTCGTTTCAGCAGGATTGCATACAGAGATGCAGCGGTAGCAGTGTTTCGGTGCTACACGTCCCTCCTGCTCCATTCGCTGAAGGAGTGGCGTATAAACCGCACGTCCCGGCATACCGACCGGGCTCTGGATGATGCGAAGATCTTCTTCCTTCGCATGCAGCAGTACATCCTTATACGCCTGAGAGGCATCGCATTCATAACTTCCGATGAAGCGGGTGGCGAGCTGCACACCAGCAGCACCGGCCGCCTGCATCGCCCGAAAATCCTCGTGGTCCCAGATTCCGCCGGCGGCGAAGACCGGAATCGGATGTCCGGCTGCTTCCTCGAAAGGTTTCAGTGCTGTGATCACTTCCGGGATGATATCTTCATTTTTTCGACACTTTGCTTCCAGAAGGTCTTCGCGTGCGAATCCCAGATGTCCGCCGGCTTTATACCCTTCCATCACGACAAAATCCGGATAGCGCTTATATTTCCGCTGCCACATGCGGGCAATCACGGTCGCTGCCTTCGCACTCGAGACGATCGGTGCAATCAGTGCTGTCCCCTCCGGCACAAACTCCGGAAGATTCAGCGGGAGACCGGCACCACAGATGATTGCGTCGATTCCGGCCTTTACCGCCGTACGAATCGCATCGCCGAACTGTCGTGTCACGACCATCGCATTGATGGCTACGAGGCCGTGCCCTCCGGCGATGTCTTTTGCCTTTCGGATTTCCTTTTCCAGCGCACGCAGATTGGCTTCTTCCGGATGCTGTTTAAAATCCGGCTCACGGAAGCCCACATCCGCTGTACTGATGCATCCCAACGCGCCTTCCCTGGCAACTGCACCTGCAAGTCCGCCAAGCGATACGCCGACGCCCATCCCCCCCTGTAAAAGCGGCACCTTCAGTTCCTTCGTTCCTAGCTTCATATTTACTCCTGTGTTTTCTGCATCTTTTCTATTATGTCACCGGATCACGCACTGTTTGCAGTGCGATGTCCTCATTTTCATTTCTTCTTCGAGCCTCGCCATGCAGAATATCAAAAATTTTATTTAAATTATTTTAACTTAATAATCATAATGAACATATCGTGACTTGTCAACCAACGCTCCAACCGATGCAAAGCCAGATAGAAAAAGGCAGTGGAGTCTCCTCCACTGCCTGAAAAACATATTCTGTTTTATTTTTCATTCGGCTTCAGCCAGAAGATAAAGTCATAGCTTTCGACGATTTCAAAGAATTTCAGCAGGCGCTCATAGAGTGGTTCCGCCTTTTCTCCAAAGTGTGTACGAACAGCTTCTGCAATTCCCGCTACATTCGTTTTCCCATCCAGCTGCTGCCAGATATAGCTTCCTGTCTCGTCCAGATGGACATAAGAAATGCGTGGCTTCCGAAAGAATTTCTGCATGATGGTATTCATCACGCCCTTATTTTCGATGCTAAGCGTAACGAGACCATCCTCACCCACTTTCCAGTCTTTGATTTTCTGAGAAACCACCGGCACATAGGTATTATAGAGTGCGATGGTCTGCTCTTTGCTAAGCTTCGGCTTTTTACTCATACAAAATCCTTATGCGTTCTTCTTGCCGCCAAGCGTGAACTTGAATACAAGGAGAATCATGACCGCAAATACAACTGCAGACGCGATGTTACCAGTGGATGCACTAAGGTTCAGTACACCCGCCATGTTGATCTTATCAGATACGCCGATAACAGCAAGGATTGCCAGAACGATACCGACGAGACCCTCACCGGCAATCATACCTGAGCAGTAAAGTACGCCACGATTGGTTACTCTGGTCTGCTCCTGCTCGGAAGCATACTTCTTACGATCGAAGTACATACGAACGAGACCTCCGATCATGATGCATGCATTGAGCTGAATCGGAAGGTAAACACCGATGGCAAACGGAAGAACCGGGATACCGAGAATCTCAACCACACATGCAAGGACGACACCCACGATAACCAAACCCCATGGAAGCTTACCGCCCATTACACCCTCAACGATCATCTTCATCAGGGTGGCCTGCGGTGCACCGAGCTGCTCGGAACCGAAGCCCCATGCCGCATCCAGAAGGTAGAGAACGCCACCGATAGCGATGGCCGATACAACCGTACCGATAATCTCACCATACTGCTGCTTGATCGGTGTTGCGCCTACGAGATAACCGGTCTTCAGATCCTGAGAGGTATCGCCAGCAATGGCAGCTACGATACAGATGACAGTGCCGATAGCAATCGCTGCCTTCATACCTGCTGCACCCTCTGCGCCGGTTGCTTTCAGAATGATGGTGGAGAACAGAAGTGTCGCAATCGCCATACCGGATACAGGGTTGTTGGAAGAACCAACGATACCAACCATTCGGGATGAAACAGCTGCAAAGAAGAAACCGAAAACAGCAATCAGCAGCGCACCACCGATGCCAACCGGAATCTGTGGAAGAACACCAGTCAGAACGATGAGTACTGCGAGGCAGATGACAACCACCTTCATGCTGATGTTCTTATCTGTACGGAGTTCACTTTCACCCTGACCACCAGCCAATGCCTTCATGGAATCACGGAAGGTTGTGATGATCATCGGAAGAGACTTCACGAGGGAAATGACACCACCCGTCGCCAGTGCACCGGCACCGATGTAACGGATATAGCTTCCCCAGATAGCGCTTACACCGTTCTCAGCGAACATCTCACCGATCGGTGCCGTGCCAGGGTAGAGCACTGCCTCTGAGCCGAACATAACGATCAGTGGAATCAGCATCATCCAGGAGATGATACCGCCACAGAACATATAGGAAGAGATCTTCGGTCCGCAAATATAACCTACCGAGAATACGGCCGGGTAAATCTGTGTACCCATCTGGCCCTTAAAGCTGCCAAAGCCAGAACTTGGTGTGTTGATTTCGCTCGGAACGAGACCGAGACCATCGATGATAAACTTAAAAGCAGCAGAAATACCAAGACCTGCAAATACAACGGTAGCAGAGTCACCGCCCTCCTCGCCAGCAAGAAGAACCTCTGCACAGGCCTTGCCCTCCGGATACGGAAGTGTTCCATGCTCCTTCACGATCAGCGCGTTACGAAGCGGAACCATGAAGAATACACCGAGAAGACCGCCGATTAAGCAGATGATCATGATCTCCACGAGATTCGGCTTCTCCATGAGGCCATCCTTCGCCCACAGGAACATCGCCGGAAGTGTAAAAATCGCACCGGCTGCCAGTGACTCACCAGCAGAACCTACCGTCTGAACGAAGTTGTTCTCGAGAATAGAATCACGATGAAGAATCATACGAATGACGCCCATCGAGATAACGGCTGCCGGGATAGACGCAGATACGGTCATACCTACGCGTAATCCCAGGTAAGCATTGGCTGCGCCAAAGATCACAGCGAGAATCGCGCCCATAACGATCGAGAAAACGGTCATTTCAGGAACGATCTTCTCCGCTGGGATAAATGGCTTGAATTGTTCTTTGTTATCCATTTGATAACCCCCTAATAAAAAAATATCACGTCCAATTATAGCATGTATAACTATTATTACAATCGATTTAAATTTTTAATGTCGGAAAGCGTTACAATTCAACGCATTAACACGGCGCCGCTGTCATCCACCCAAGATCGTTGGCGAGCGATGGAAAATCAACCTTTAACGATGCTGGTCTACGCCTTTCATCGTGAGTGAGATCTTTTTCCGCGCCTTATCTACAGAAAGTACACGGACACGGACGATATCGCCGACCTTTACGACATCAAGCGGATGCTTCACAAAGCGATCCGCAATCTGCGAAATGTGCACGAGTCCGTCCTGATGGACACCTATATCGACGAAAGCACCGAAATCCACGATGTTTCGAACAGTTCCCTGCAACTCCATCTCCGGCTTCAGGTCATCGAAGTCAAGCACATCCGAACGGAGCACCGGTGCCGGCACATCTTCTCGAGGATCGCGTCCAGGTTTCATCAGTTCCTGTATGATATCCTCGAGTGTATACACACCGACCTGCAGCTGCTCCGAAAGTGCCTTCATCGACGCCTTCGCGCTCTGCAGTTTCGCTGCAAGCTGTGTGTTCTTTCCATCTCGAATATCCTCTTCCGTATATCCAAATGATGCAAGAAGAGCCTTCGCTACCGCATAGCTCTCCGGATGCACCGCGGTATTATCCAGTGCTTCCTTTCCGTTCCGAATCCGCAGGAAACCAGCGCACTGCTCGTACGCCTTCGGACCGAGCTTCGCCACCTTCAGAAGCTCTTTTCGTGTCGTAAAAGCACCCTTTTCCTCACGATACGCTACGATGTTCCGCGCAATCGTTTTATTGACACCAGATACATAGGAAAGAAGTGCATAGCTTGCGGTATTCACGTCAACACCCACGCTATTTACGCTGTCCTCTACGACATTCGAAAGCTGCTCACTCAGCTTCGTCTGATTCATATCATGCTGGTACTGACCAACGCCGATGGATTTCGGATCGATCTTTACAAGTTCCGCCATCGGATCCTGCAGACGACGTGCCATGGAGGTCGCCGAACGCTGTCCCACGTCAAAGTTCGGAAACTCTTCCGTCGCCAGGGCGGAAGCAGAGTAAACCGACGCACCAGCCTCATTCACGATGACATACTGTACCGGCAGATGATCCTTCTTAATATAGTTCGCGATGATCTGCTCAGATTCACGAGAAGCCGTGCCATTGCCCAGCGAGATAATATCGACATGATGCTTCCGAATCAGTGCTTCAATCGTACGCATCGCTTCTTCCACTCGATTCTGCGGTGCCGTCGGGAAAACAACGGTCGTATCCAGTACCTTACCGGTCGGATCGACAACCGCAATTTTACAGCCGGTACGGAAAGCCGGGTCCCATCCCAGCACCGTCTTTCCGGCGATCGGTGCCTGCATCAGAAGCTGACGGAGGTTCTCCCGGAACACCTGAATCGCTCCATCCTCCGCCTTATCGGTGAGATCATTTCGAATTTCCGTTTCGATCGATGGCGCAATCAGGCGCTTATACGCATCCGCACAGGCTTCACGTATATAGGCTGCAGTAGATGGATGCATATCCGCCCCCATCTTCTGTGCCATAAAGTGAAGAATTTCCTCCTCCGGCACCTCCAGTTTGATGCTGAGAACCTTCTCTTTTTCTCCACGATTTAACGCAAGAACACGATGTCCCGGAATTTTCCGAATCGGTTCCGAATACGCATAGTAGTTATCATATACGGTGTGTTCGCTTGCCTGCTGCTTCGTCCGCGCCACAGATACGATGCATCCTTCCTGGACGCTCTTCCGACGAATCCACGCCCGCAGTGCGGCACTATCCGACATCGTTTCTGCCAGAATATCCTCTGCACCCTGGATCGCCGATTTTACATCCGGCACCTCATGTTCCACGTCAACATACTTCTCCGCCTCTACCGGAACCGGGTTCTTCCCCTTTCCGGAAACGATGTACGCTGCCAGTGGTTCCAGCCCACGCTCGCGTGCAATCATCGCGCGTGTCCGACGCTTCGGCTTGTACGGGCGATAAATATCCTCCAGTTTCACCGCCGTCTCTGCCTCTTCGATTTCCTCCCGAAGCTCCTCCGTCAGCTTTCCCTGTTCTTCTATAGAACTAAGGATCGTAGCTTTACGCTCCTCCAGGTTCCGGAGATAACGTAAACGCTCATCGAATGCGCGCAAAACATCATCCTGCATCGCACCGGTCGCCTCTTTACGATAACGCGCGATAAACGGTATCGTGTTTCCCTCATCGATCAGCTTGATCACCGCTTCCGTCTGCCAGGTCTTCAGTCCCAGCTCCTGCGTAATTTTTTCTACTATATTCATACGTAAAACCTTTCATCGATTTTCGAAGGTGTGCTGCACGACCGTTTTTCTCCTATCCCCCACCATGCACTCCATCCTTCGCTTTTTCTGTTATAATGACGCATTTTTTAACCAGGACATTATAACATAAAAAGACACCCGTCTCTCCTGCTTTTCCGCAGTGACGGATGCCTCAAAACACAATTTAATAGAAAAACGCGCCTTAGATCGTATCCATGAGTCTAGATTCTACGATGCGTCCCATACGTCTGTAAAATGCAGCGCGATGGCGCTGACGCGTGCGCTCTCGATCAATTTCATACAGCAGATACACACTACCTGCACTTAAAACATAACCGATCCAGCGAATCTCATGAAACTCGCACAGCGATGCGATGATGCCCATCCCCAAAATAATCATGGCCACAAGCTCAAAGGTTTTCAGATTGATTCTCATGCGTATCTACCTCCTGTCTGGAACTGTCTACATCATAACACGGCACATTTGTTTTGTAAACAGTTGTTCACAAATATTTGTTCTGTAAATAGATGTTTGCTTTTACTGTTTTTTAACATCAATGCACAAAAATAGCACGCAGGTTCTGCAAAAAATGTACAACCTACGTGCTCGTATTCTCTTTTCTTATTTTACACAGGCCAGCTTTCCACATGCATCCTCTGAACGTGAAAAGCGAAGCTCGTTGAAGCTATCTTCCGCCTGCAGAAGATACTGCACTGTCTTCTCTGTGATGCGCTCCCCCGGTACCAGAATCGGAATCCCCGGCGGATAGCTGTAAACATACTCTCCCGAAATCTGTCCGCTCAGTTCCGTAAAAGGAATCATTTCCACCGTCGTTTCCACGGCATCACACGGCGTCATCGCTGATTCTTCTGACATCACTTCACGCAAACGCAAGCTATCCACATCTATTTTGCAGTTCTTCACATCCTTCGCCCGGAAGCTCCGCCTTTTCTCGGGCGAGACTCCGCCGAGTTCACGGTCAATCGCACACAACGCCTCCGCAAAGCGACGAATCTCTGTAAAATCATCCCCCGGTCCGGTCATCGCAAGTGCATACGAAGGCTGCGCCATCTCCAGCTCATAATGGAAGCGGTCACGCAACATATCCATCAGTGCATATCCATCGAGTCCTGTCCTGCTGCAGTCAATCACGAGTTTACTCTGGTCAAATGCATAAAACGCATGTGCCTTCACAGAATCCGCACCATGACATAGTACTCGGAGATGACGCAGTGGACGAATCGCTTCATCGAAGTCACGAAGTGCAGACATCCACGCTCCGAAGAGCTCCACTCCCGTCTGTTCGATCACCTCGGTACATCCGGCAAGTGACAGCATCAGCGGGTAGGATGGGGAAGACGTCTCAAAGATGGATAGCTTCTCCTCGATCACACTTTCCGGCACACGAGAGCCGTGAAGATGCAGATATGCGGTCTGCGTCATACCGAGCAGTGTTTTATGTGCTGATTGCACGCTGATATCCGCCCCCTGATGAATCGCACTGTCCGGAAATCCTATATCCGGTACCAGTCCGAGATGTGCACCATGCGCTTCATCCACCATGAGCGGAATCCCGTGCCGGTGGCAGATTTCCGCGATACTATGGATATCCGACAGCACCCCCTCATAGCTCGGGCTCGTCAGGACGACCGCTGTGCTGTCCGGCCAGGTGTCCAGCATCGCTTCCACTTCCTCCGGCTGAATGCTGTGAAATATCCCCGTCTCCGGGTCCATCGATGGCCAAAGCCAATGCGGATGTGCATGTCGCAGCTCGATGGCATGAAACACCGAACGGTGACAGTTCCGCGCGACGATCACTTCCCCATCATAAGGCACGATAGCAGAAACACCTGCGAGATTCCCGCAGGTGCTTCCATTGACCAGATACCAGCTCCGATCAGCGCCGACCAGTGCACTCGTCCGTTCCATCGCTTCCTTGAGAATACCGCTTGCATGATGGAGGTCATCCGTTCCGGAGACCTCCGTAAGATCATAACGCAAAGCAGATTCCGGTGCGACCGCCACACGGCGCTTATGTCCCGGCATATGCATCGGATAATAATGCTGCTGTAAATACTGATCCAGTTGATCTTTCAGATTATGCTTCTTCATTTGTTTCCTGTGCCATCTCAGCTTCGGCTACCTTCATCATGAGTGCACACTCCATCCGCTTACGGAAGAGCTTACAGCCGTACTCATAGGCTCCGTGGATATCGCCGGTCGCATGCAGTGCATTGGCTGCGCAGCCGCCGGCACAGTACATACGTGCCCAGCACTCCTTACACTCCGGACGTGAGTAGACATTACACTCCTTGAACTCATCACGGATGTTCTCATGCTGCACACCATCCCAGATGTTTCCGAGCTTATACTCCGGATCATTTACGAACTGATGGCAAGGATAGAGGTCGCCCCAGGCAGTGACGGCCATATACTCGGTTCCTGAGCCACAGCCGGACACACGCTTATAAACGCATGGGCCATGCTCGAGATCGATCATATAGTGATAGAAGGTGATCGGCTTTCCATCCTTCTCGCGACGCAGCATATCCTTCGCCAGAATCTCATACTGCTCGTAAAGAATCGGAAGATCCTCTTCTGTCAGTGCGCTCGGGCTGGACGGGTCGGTAACCACCGGCTCCATAGAGAGCTCGGAGAAACCGAGATCATCCGCCATATGGAAGATATCGTTTGTGAAATCGGTGTTGTAGTGCGAGAAGGTGCCACGCATATAGTAGCTCTTGTCGCCACGGGACTCGACGAACTTCTGGAAGTTCGGCACGATGCGGTCATAGGAACCGCGACCTGCACGGTCTACACGGAAGCGATCATGCACCTCCTTACGGCCATCGAGAGAAAGTACGACATTGTAGCACTCGCGATTTGCCCACTCGATCACTTCATCGTTCAGCTTTACACCGTTGGTGGTCAGGGTAAAACGGAAGTTCTTGTTATGTGCCTTCTCGATGGAACGGGCATACGCCACGGTCTCCTTACAGAGCTCGAAATTCAGCAGCGGCTCACCACCGAAGAAATCGACCTCGAGGTTCCGACGGTTTCCGGAATTCTCCACCAGGAAATCGATCGCACGTTTTGCGGTCTCGATGGTCATGATGCCTTCCTTGCCGTGAAACTTACCCTGGGAAGCGAAGCAGTAGCTGCAGTTCAGGTCACAGGTATGCGCCACTAGGAGGCAGAGTGCCTTCACCACCGTCGACTGCTGCTTGAGGTAGCCGGCCGCCTTCTCATACACATCCTTCGTAAAGAGCTTTCCCTGCTCCGTCAGCTCATGGATATCCGCGAATGTATCCGCGAGCTCCTCCTCAGATGCTTCCGGATGCATGGTGCGAAGCTCTGCCTTCGCCGCATCCTCGCTCATGCCACTGTCGACGAGATGAATCGCGTCATATGCGAGATCGTCGGTCACATGCACACTTGCGCTGTAAACATCGAGGACAATGTTGTAACCATTGAGTTTGTACTGATGAATCATGAAAATCTCCTACTATAAATATCGAAAATGAATAAACATCAAAAAACCGGGGCTGTTCATGCCCCGGTCAATACACGAACCTGATATTAAGCGTTCTTGTTCTCACACTGCTGGTTTGCGATACCACAGCTGGTCTTGCAAGCAGACTGGCAGGATGTCTGGCACTCGCCACAGCCGCCCTTCTCCTCGGATCTCTTCATATCTCTTGTGTTTAATGTCATAATATGCTTCATAGAAATACCTCTTTCCTAACAGTAACTGTTATGTAATATGCCCATAATACATTTCCTTACGTTGGTAAGTCAAGAATTATTTGCGATGATTTGCTGATATTCCGCTACCAGGCGCTCAAATGACACCGCGCAGTTCGCCGGTGACGTCGATGAAAGCCGGGTTGCATGGATACCGGTCCGCGGATACTGATATTTTTCGTAGTACTTGTACGAACTCGCGCCGGTGCAGAAAACACGAGTGATCTTCGTCTTTTTCAGGAGACCTTCGATGTCGGTCGGAACCGGATTCCGGATACTGGCATCCGAAGCCCCGACGATATCACACTCGCTCAGTGAATCCCATAGTGCGATGTGATGGCGCCGCATCATCTCCGTTTTCTCCTCGATACTTTCGGGTGGTGTTTCCCCCAGCACCACAGCCATGACCCGCCAGAAGCGATTCTGCGGATGGCCGTAATAGAACTTCATCTCCCGCGATTTCGGTGAAGGAATCGAACCGAGCACCAACACCTCAGAATCGGCATCATACAGTGGCCCGAACGCACGATGGTCTACATGTGTTAATTCCGCCATTCCTCTCTCCTTTATCGTACAGCGTTTGACTACATCGCAGGATTCCCCGTTTTCGGCGAATCGAATCATTCTGCCCTGTCCTTTGCAGGATTACTGCTCTACGATCTTAAATCCTCTCTGATAGAACGGCTTCTGATCTTCGATGGCCTTTGCGGCAATCGGCGCACGTGCGGACAGAAGTGCTACCGAACGACCACGGCTTGCACGACGCGCTGCTGCCATCAGTCTCGGAAAAGTCTCATCCATCGAACCGATGTGACGAACGATGACGCAATAATCTGTGTGACCATTACGTACCATATCACGGATATAACCGGCAGCTACATTACGATCACTACGCATCGCACCGGTCAGTGCATTCAGAAGGTCTGCCGTCGTCTGATCCTCACGTACATCCTTGAAAATAATATCCTCATCAACACTGGACTTCTCACCCTCGAGACCGAGCTCTGCGCCCTTGATTCTCGTACGAATATCGATGATCATCTCACGAGCGATGATAAAATCATCCGTTCCCGGGTTCAGTACGAAGCCATAGATTTTCGGATCATTCATCGCGATATCCGCGGCTTCCTCGAAGCTGTGCTTCACGCTCTGAACAGGCTCATTTTTGAACCATGCCTTCAGATTTGCACGGCTGGTGAACGCCATGTAGAAATGTGCGCCATCCTTGTTTGCGGTGACACCATAAAGAAGCTTGCGCTCACGTGCCTTATCTCCCATGATCCGAACCGGCATGATGAACTCCGCTGATGCCAGCTCCGCGGTTACGGTATTCTCAGCACCTGTATTTTCTCCGTTTGATTCTTTCAGTGCATGGATCGCCTCGACCAGCTTCTGGTTGGCTCTCTCTGTATAATCTGCCATATAGAAACCTCCTGGTTTGTCTGCATACATTCTCTCATGCAGTGTAGCATATTTTCTTATAAAAGAAAATGAGAGACTGCCGAAGCAGTCTCTCGTGAATATATCCGGAAAAACAGATTAGTGGTCTGCTACCTTGATATCCTCAACGCCCTGAACGTCCTGGAACTTGGACTCATCAAGCTGGCTTGGATCCTGACCGATGTAAGCAAGGATACCACCATCGATATAAACTACCTGACCATTGATGAAGTCAGATGCCGGAGAAGCGAGGAATACAGCCAGACCCTCGAGGTCCTCTGTCTCGCCCCAACGCTGTGCAGGTGTCTTCGAACGGATGAAACGATCAAACGGAGCCATGGATCCGTCTGCCTGCTTCGCACGAAGCGGAGCGGTCTGCGGCGTCGCGATGTAGCCAGGTCCGATTGCGTTACACTGAATGTTGTACTGACCATACTCGGAGCAGATGTTCTTCGTGAGCATCTTGAGTCCGCCCTTTGCAGCTGCGTAAGCAGATACGGTTTCACGGCCGAGCTCAGACATCATGGAGCAGGCGTTGATGATCTTGCCATAGCCCTTCTTGATCATGCCTGGAAGAACAGCCTTTGC
>CAKQWR010000050.1 GCA_934279105.1 uncultured Oribacterium sp.
GTTCCTACATCATTTCGAAGAAGAGACACTATCCGAAGGGAGAGCCGTTCTCTCTGAAGAGATTGGGCCGCAGCCTTGCAACCTCCATCTGGGCACTGATGTGTATCCTGATCGTCGTTGTCGGTGTCGTAGCCGGTGTATTCACTGCAACAGAGTCTGCCGCAATTGCGGTTATCTACTCACTGCTTGTATCGATTTATGTATACAAGGGTATCACCTGGAAGCAGGCATGGGAGTGCCTTGACAGCTGTGTTGAGACTCTCGGTATCGTGTTGATTCTTATTTCGACCTCTTCCATCTTCGGCTACTGCCTGACCAGACTGCATGTTCCGGATCTTGCAGCAAACCTGATCACCGGCGTTTCGAACAACCCGGTTGTCATCGCACTGCTCGTGAACCTCATCCTTCTGGTACTTGGCTGTATCATGGATATGGCGCCGATCATCCTGATTTCAACGCCGATTCTTCTTCCGATCGTTATGTCGATTGGTATGGACCCGGTTCAGTATGGTATCATTCTGGTTCTCAACTGTGGTATCGGTCTTCTGACACCACCGGTAGGTTCGGTTCTGTTCATCGGTGCAGCGATTGCGAAGCGTCCGATGGAGAAGATCGTAGTTGCGATGCTTCCGTTCTATGTGATGATGATTGTTGCACTGATGCTGATCACCTTCATCCCGAACATTTCCCTTCTTATCCCGAAGCTCTTCGGATATGTACAGCAGGGGACAGGTGTTCTTTCCATGATTGGCAAGCTGTAAGTAGCGTGTCATCATGTGAATTTATGCAATTAAAAAGCACGGCGGTTGAATCCGCCGCGCTTTTTTTATAAGATAAAACACAGCAAGTGGCGAAGCGATGCCTGCTGGAGTCCATGTTGTGTGATCATTCAGGAGAGACATCGAACGCCATACGGAAACTATAGAATATGTACGAGGTGCGTAAGGATGCGTTTTCATTTTAAATATCGAAACGGTGTAAAAGAGTTCTGGGAACTTGCGATGATCTATCTGTACAGCTCACTGGCTGGGGTCGTCAATGTCGTCTTTACCTTTGCGATGGCGGTGCTGGCCGGTGCGAGTTACGGCAACCACTGGAAGGCACTCATGATCATTGCGGCAATCGGTACCATCTATTTCCCGATCATTCAGCCGATCATCATCTATGTTCGAAGCCGGAAAAATGCGGCGAAGATTCAAGACGATACGGACCTCGGCTTCTCAGAGGAGCATATTTATATTACGGTAGGTGAACAGCACCAGACCCTTACATGGAGTGATATTTATGCAGTCCGCCGCTATCTGAATCTTACGATTCTCTATACGGGCCGTGGCCATGGCCTGGTGCTTCCATCCTATGCTTTTAAGGATAAAGAAGAGAGAGATGAATTCTTTTCCTTTGCTGTAAACTGCACCGCGAAATCTCGCCCTGCGAAGAAGACAAAGTGAATATGAAAAGACATGTTTTTTTATCAGCTGGCGTTCGAAGGACAGCACTGGCGTTGAGCCTGCTGGGCGTGACGCTGATGAGCGTACTCGCAGCCTGCGGGAAGAATACTTCTTCGGAAAATGAATCCTCACGTCAGACACCGGAATTTGTACTGACTTATGCAGATAACCAGACGGGAGATTATCCGACGGTGCAGGCTGCACGTAGCTTCGCAAGACAGGTTCAGGAGCAGACCGATGGACGCATCGAAATTCGAGTCTATCCGAATGCAGAGCTCGGAGATGAGGTGTCTGCCGTTCGACAGCTGACGTTCGGCGGCATCGATTTATGCCGTTCCTCTCTTTCGAGCCTGGCTGAATACAGTGCAGAATCCATCGTGCTCCAGATGCCGTATCTTTACAAAGATCGTGATCATATGTGGCGCGTGCTGGATGGTGAAATCGGCGATCAGGTGAAGGCGAGCTTTCAGAATACCGGTCTCGTTCCGCTTGCCTGGTTTGACGCCGGTGTCCGAAACTTCTACACCGTCGATAAAGTGATTGAGACGCTGGAAGATATGCAAGGACTGCGTATCCGTATCGTTCCGAATTCGCCACTGATGGAAGACCTGGTACAGCAGCTTGGCGCGACACCGGTTCCCATCGTGTATGAGGCCGTGAAGGATGCACTGCAAACGAGGGAAATTGATGGTGCGGAAAATAACTGGTCCTCCTATGAGGCGATGAGCCATTATGACATCGCTCCGCACTTTACGCTGGATGAGCATACGCGTGTCCCGGAGCTTCTGCTTGCAAGCGGTGCGACCTGGGCACAACTCACGGAAGAGGATCGGGCGACGATCACACGTTGCGCAGAGCAGGCAGGCCTGTATGAGCGAGCACTCTGGACAGCACGTGAAGCGAGTGCACGCGGAAAGTGCCTGCGGGAGGGGACGATCGAAACCGTACTTTCCGAACGGGAAAAGAAGCGCTTCCGTGATGCAGTTTCTCCTCTTTACAAAAAGTATTGTGGGGATTATGCTGAACTCGTTGAAAAAATCAACGCAGTAAGAGATAAATAAGAAGGTAGAGAATATATGTATCAGATTCAGTTTGACAAGCCTGTACACGTTCACTTCATCGGTATCGGCGGTATTTCCATGAGCGGCCTCGCCGAGATCCTGCTTTCACGGAAGTTCCCGGTTTCCGGTTCCGACAGCCATGAGTCAGCATTGACCGACAAGCTGGCAGGACAGGGTGCTGTGATCCACTATCCGCAGATGGCGGAGAACATCACGGACGATATCGATGTCGTCGTTTATACCGCCGCTATCCATCCGGATAATCCGGAATTCAGAGCCGCACAGGAGAAGAATCTCCCGATGCTGACCCGTGCCCAGCTCCTGGGCGAAATCATGCGGAACTATAAGGAGGCGATCAATGTCTCCGGCACGCATGGGAAGACGACCACGACGTCGATGATTACGGAAATTCTTCTGGAGGCACATAAGGACCCGACGGTTTCGGTTGGCGGCATGATGAAGGACATCGGCGGCAATATCCGCGTCGGAGGACAGGAAACCTTCGTTGTAGAGGCCTGTGAGTACACGAATTCCTTTCTTAGCTTCTTCCCGACCATCGAAGTCATCCTGAATGTCGAAGCAGATCACCTCGATTTCTTTAAGGACATCGATGATATCCGCCACAGTTTCAAGCTGTTTGCAGAGAAACTTCCGGCAGACGGACTTCTGGTCATCAATAAGGACATCAAGCACAGCGAATACTTCACCTCAGAGCTGAAGTGTAAGGTGGTAACCTTCGGACATGAGAAGGACGCCGATTATACAGCGAACTTTATCAGCTATGATCGACTTGCACACCCGAGCTATACTCTTTTCTATAAGGGAGAGGAGCTTGCAAAGGTAGAACTCGGCGTGACGGGTGAGCACAATATTTATAATTCGCTCGCAGCCATCGCAGTCGCACGTTCCCTCGATATCCCGATGGATGTGATTTTAAGTGGATTAAAGCGCTTCACCGGTACAGATCGTCGCTTCCAAAAGAAGGGCAGCGTAAACGGCTTCACCATCATCGATGACTATGCGCATCATCCACAGGAGATCGCAGCGACCATCGAAGCAGCGAAGAAGTATCCGCACCGGAAACTGTGGATCGCTTTCCAGCCGCATACCTATAGCCGTACAGCGGCACTGCTGGATGATTTCGCAGGCGCACTCAGCCAGGCAGACGAAATCGTGCTGGCAGATATTTATGCCGCACGTGAGAAAAATACGATCGGTATCAGCTCGGATGATCTTCGTAAGCATATGCTTGAGCAGAATACGAATGTATATTACATTCCGAAATTTGAAGACATCGAGAAGTTCTTACTTCAGAATGTGAAAGAGGGCGATGTCCTCATCACGATGGGCGCCGGCGACATTTATAAGGTCGGCGATGACCTTCTGAAGCGGCCGGGTGCAGTCGTAGAAGAATAAGACGATATAGAAGAGAAGGCAGACACCGCCTTCTCTTTTTGTATGGCATCCTTCAAACGGGGGCCCAGAGGACTGGCAATAGAAGCACAGTCCTCTGGGCCCCGCCTGGACGCCAAGCTGAATATCCATGAGGGGAGGTGAAAAAGCACTACGAACCCTGGAGAAAAGCACCGAATTATAGTAAACTTTTGATGTGGCTATCTCCTTCTGTGAGAAAAAAATAAGTTTTCATCAACAGAAAATAATGGAAATCCACCGCTATGTTGTGGACAAGTCGCGATTGTATTTAAAAAATACATTTGGGACGCTCGCTTGACATCGATTTTACGTGCTTTTACACATTGCATTAAAATTGCGAACAATTTAGAATCGTAATGTAAGCCTTGACTTTTGAGCTATGAACATTATCCACCGTGATGTGGATAACTTAGGTGGATAAAGTTGTGGACTGGGTCGGTTGAAGAGGTTTCGGCCCTGTGTTAATATCATCTCACCGAAGCAAACAGTGGTCCTGCCACCTGGGCATCACGGGGCTCCGCGCCCTTACGGGAGAGCTCCCCGCGTGATATTCCTTGCCTCGGATTTTTTTAGCTGTGGACTTCCGTTTTACGGATTTTATAGAGTTAGGTAGTTGAGATGGGCACAAATATTGTTGATAACCTTGCGGTGTACGCAACCTGTATTTCGAATGATTTTCTGGATAAATACCTGGGTACGGCCAATGGGGACTATATAAAAGTATATTTACTGATGCTTCGGCATAAGGGCGAGCAGTTTACCGTGATGGATGCTGCAGATGCGCTGAATCTGACCGAGGGAGATATCGAACGCGCGGTGCGCTACTGGGAGAAACAGGGCGTATTTAAGGCGGGTGCAGATGCGCTCGTGCGTGAGGAGCTTCACGAGGATGCAGAGAATGAGGTGCAGGCAGCATGTGAGACGGCGACATCGATTCCGAAGCAGGCGATGGATCAGGCGGAGGAGAAGCTGGAGAAGCTGTCCGGTACGGTGGATGATGTCCTCGAGGATGAGGAGTTCGCTGGTATTCTCTTCGTCGCGAAGCATGTACTTCCGACCCTTCCGAGTATCCGTCAGGTGGAGACGCTTCAGTATATGTATAAGGAACTTCACATGCAGGCCGATGTGATCGAGTATCTTCTGGAGTACTGTGCCAGCATCAAAAAGACCACAAGCCGTTATATGCAGGCGGTGGCTATCAACTGGCATGAGCAGGGAATCGTAACGCTTGCACAGGCGCGGGAACTGATCAAGTCGTTTGAGGAGAAGAAGACGAAGAAGAGCACAGCGACCAGCTCCAGAAACAACAAGTTCTTGAATATCGAGAAGGCGGCAGTTGATTATGACAGCATCGCACAGAAGCGTGTGCTGGACAGGATGAAGAATGGCACTCACGAATGCACAGTATAATCAGATCATGCACATCTATGATGTCCGACGAATGAAGGATGCAGCGCATCTGGAAGCGCGGAAAAAGGATGCGTATCAGAAGCTTCCGGAGCTGAAGACTCTGGAGGCTTCTGTGCGCGCAGAGGCCGCACATACACTGCAACTGATGCGGGAAGGGCGCAAGGAAGAGCTGCGTCATCTGAAAGAGAAAATTCGTGCGATCGGAGAAGAAAAGCGGAATCTGCTGGTGCAGCAGGGGCTTCCGGCAGACTATCTGGAGATGCAGTATACCTGCCCGGACTGTCAGGACACCGGCTTCATTCGTGGAGAGAAGTGTCACTGCTTTAAAGAAATGCAGATGCAGTTCATCTACCAGCAGTCGCATCTCGAAAAAATCGTAAAGACACAGAACTTTGAGTATTTCGATCTTCGTCGTTTCGATAACAGCACACCGGTCGATGGTGCGGGTGGAAAAACAAATCGCCAGTACATGGCGGAGGTCCGGAATATGCTGTATCACTGGACACAGAATTTTGATGCACAGCACGGTAATGTGATTCTGATGGGAAATCCAGGTACCGGAAAGACCTTCCTCATCAACTGTGTAGCGAAGGCACTGATGGACAGCTATCATTCGGTGATCTATCTTACCAGTACCGATCTCTTCGAGAGCTTTTCGAGAGCGATACGGCGTCATGATGACGCCGAACAGGAAGAAACAGAAGATGCTATCATGAATTGTGATCTTCTGATCATCGATGACCTCGGTACAGAGATGAACAACAGCTATACGACCTCCCGTCTGTTTTATGTTCTGAATCAACGGATGGTTCTTCATAAGTCGGTGATGATTTCGACGAATCTGAATTTCCGGGCGATGCAGGACCGGTATTCTGACCGTATCGTATCCCGTATTATGGCGGAGTATGAAATCATTCCGCTGTATGGCGCAGATCAGCGACTTCTCTGATAAAGAGAAAATCGAGTGTAGATGTATGTACAGTACGAGCGTAGGCGAATGTACAGGAAAAAGATGTTGACAGGCATGACTGTTTACATATATAAAGTAGGTTGACTTGAAAATGGAACGTTTCTAAGGAGGAGAGTAAGAAATGTCAGATTCCAGAACTTCAGAGTTTATTGAGCGTATCCCGGTGGGCCCACTGGCACTGATGCCGCTTGATTCGATCAAGCCGCTCGGCGAGAAGGTGAATGAGTATCTTTCGACATGGCGTACACGTCGTGAGAGCGACCATAAGGAAACCATCGCCTTCAATGGTTATCAGAAGGACGATTATATCGTAAAGGCGAAGGTGTCCCGTTTCGGTTCAGGTGAGGCGAAGGCAAACATCCTTGAGACCGTTCGTGGTGTGGATCTGTACCTGATGGTGGATGTCATGAACTATGCACAGACCTACAGTCTGTTCGGCCAGGTGAACCATATGTCCCCGGATGATCACTACAGTGACCTGAAGAGAGTAATTGCAGCGACGACCGGTAAGGCGAAGCGTATCAATGTCATCATGCCGTTCATGTATGAGTCCCGTCAGCATAAGCGTAACGGACGTGAGTCCCTGGACTGCGCGATGATGCTTCAGGAGCTTCATGCGATGGGTGTAGAGAACTTCATCACCTTCGATGCACATGACCCACGTGTTATGAATGCGATTCCGCAGGATAGCTTCGATAACATTTCCTGCTCCTATCAGTTCATCAAGGCGATCCTTTCGCATGTAGAGGATCTCGATATCGATAAGAACCACATGATGATCATCTCTCCGGATGAGGGTGGTATGAGCCGTGCAATCTACTATGCAAACGTGCTCGGTATCGATATGGGTATGTTCTATAAGAGACGTGACTACTCAAAGGTTGTAAACGGACGTAACCCGATCGTTGCACATGAGTTCCTCGGTGCAGATGTTGAGGGCAAGGATGTATTTATCATCGATGACATGATCTCCTCCGGTGAGTCCCTCATCGATACCGCAAAGGAGCTTAAGGAACGTAAGGCAAGACGTGTATTCGCATGCTGCACCTTCGGTCTTTTCACCTCCGGATTTAACAAGTTCGATCAGGCATATGATAACGGCATCTTAAACGGTGTCTTCACCACCAACCTGATCTATCAGCAGCCAGAGCTGCTCACGAAGCCGTGGTATGTAAGTGTTGATATGTCGAAGTACATCGCACTGATCATCGATAATCTCAACCACGACATGTCGATTTCATCGATTCTGGATTCCAGCCAGAAGATCAACGATAAGATCACTGCATACAGAGCACACCGTGAGGAGATGAACCAGCAGATGGAGCTTCCACTGTAAGTCTGGACAGATGAATATGCTTTAAGAACAGAGAGTCGCCGTTGCAGGCGACTCTTTTTCTATGTACAATAAAAGCTATGAATCCGACCAAAGAACATCAATTTCGAAATAAAATAAACTGGTATGTATTTCTGCTTTCGCTGCTCGTCGTTCTGATTCACAGCGTGAACCTTGCGATCAATAACCAGACACTGGAAACCATGATTCTGACCGCAGATCACACCGGTGAGACGATTCCGGGTATCACCGGTATCACCGGCCACATCGAGCACCTGCTGTCGAACGCCCTCGGCCAGATGGCCGTGCCCGGATTTTTTCTCGTTTCCGGTTACCTGTTTTTTCGTACGCTCCGTGGCTTCCGGGATATCGGGCGGAAATGGTACGAACGTATGGGCTCGCTGGTTGTGCCGTATGGTGCATGGAACGTCCTGTGGTACCTCGTGTATGTACTGAGCGGCCGGCGGAGCTTCTCACTCGAAGCGATGAGCGAAGCGGCCGTGAGCTATGCATGCAATCCGACCTTCTGGTATATGCACCAGCTGATTCTTCTGACACTGCTGGCACCGATCCTGTATGCACTTTTGCGAACGTCCTGGATTATGATCCTTTCGCTTCTACTGCTCACCGTTTACATCTACGCAGGCTACCAGCTTCCGCTGGTCAATGCAGACGCCCTCATCTATTATGGCGTCGGTGCACTGTTTGCCTGCCATGGACGGACGTTCTTCGAGTCCGGCACAGCAGAAATCGCCGGTGTGAGCATGCTGCTTCTCGCCTGGATCCTTCAGATCCTGACACCGGTCAAGCTGACACATTTCGTTATACATGCGGAGAGTGGTATCGCCCGGATGTCGCTTATGACCTATCTACTGAGCGGCGGTCCACTGGCATGCGGCATCGGACGTCTGTTGCAGCAGCTGCCACTGTTTGTGCTTTCGCTTTCTTCTGCAGGTGCGCAGGCGGTGGTCGCCATCGTCCGTCGCCTCCTGCTGTCGCTTGGACTGTGGTTTGCGTTGCCGATGGAGAAGCTGCCGGACGCACGACCATATATGAAAAACAGCTTCTTTCTGTATGCGGTGCATTATCCGATTGCACGCGCGCAGTGTTATATGATAAAGTACTTGGGCATTCCGTACGACGGATGGGGGGAGATGATACATCTGATAGCGTATCTTCTGACACCGATGGTAGTTGTTGCTGCAGCGTACGGACTGAAACGTATATTACAACGGTACCTGCCGCTTCAGTGGAAGATCCTGAGCGGAGGACGATAGGAGTTTTATGTTTATTGCAGATCATTGGAAAGATTATGAAGTTATCGACACATCGAATGGTGACAAGCTGGAGCGTTGGGGAAAGTATATTCTTCGCAGACCGGATCCACAGGTCATCTGGCAGACGTCCTTCCGGAATCCGTACTGGAAGAAGCTGAATGGTCATTACCATCGCTCGAATAAGGGCGGCGGTGAGTGGGAGTTCTTCGATCTCCCGAAGCAGTGGAAGATTTCCTACGTGCTTGGTGGCGCGGATCCATCCGCATCGACACTGAATCCGGAGATGCGTACGACCTACTGCCCGACGGCACCGGTCTATGCACATCTTGGGAAGCTTCCGGTAGAAAAGCGAACCCTGACATTCCACCTGAAACCATTTACCTTTAAGCATACCGGTCTTTTCCCGGAGCAGGCGGCAAACTGGGACTGGTTTTCAGATCGTATCCTCGGAGAGGTAGAGCGTCGGAAGATGGAGGGCATCGATCGTCCGGTGAAAGTATTGAATCTTTTCGCCTATACGGGTGGCGCGACGCTCGCGGCAGCTGCCGCTGGCGCACAGGTGACCCATGTCGACGCGTCGAAGGGTATGGTACAGTGGGCGAAGGAAAATGCAGAAGCATCCCATCTGAAGGATGCACCGATTCGCTGGCTCGTCGATGACTGCATGAAGTTCGTCGAGCGCGAGATCCGTCGCGGCAATACCTATGACGCCATCATTATGGATCCGCCGTCGTATGGCCGCGGACCGAAGGGCGAAATCTGGAAAATCGAGGACTCTGTATATCCGCTCGTGCAGCAGGCTGCGAAACTGCTGACGAAGGACAGCATTTTCTTCCTGATCAATTCCTATACGACCGGACTCCAGCCGGCGGTCATGAGTTACATGCTCGGTACCGCGATCCGCGCGAAGCTCGGCGGTGTGATCCACTCAGAAGAGGTCGGACTTCCGGTGACAGAAACAGGCCTGGTGCTGCCATGTGGATGCAGTGGCCGATGGGAAAACTGCGAAAAGTCATAATAGTAAAGGAAGATAACATTGGCCTCGAGGGCTGGATGTGGTGAATGTGACGCTCGATGGTTGTGGATGTAATAGAATCGTAAACAATTCGGTACGATTATTCAGTATTATTCAAGGAATAGAAATTGCATTTGCAGGGGCTAAAGGCTATTATAATAGCATAACTATACGATGCGGATCGGGACTCCGGGAGGCATCCACGAGCGTTGGATCCGGCGAAACCGGATTCGGAGGGACAGAATATGTTTAGAGAAAAGCTGAGAAAAGTTTTATTCGCAGTCGGTGCGCTGGCAGTGATTTCTGCGACGAGCGCATTTGCGGCCGGTTGGACCACCAATGGTAGTGGCGAGCCAGTATATATGCAGGACAACGGAACCATGGCAGCAAACGCCTGGATCAAGGCAGAGAACGGCGGTCAGACGATCTGGTACTATGCAACCGGAAACGGCACCCTGAAGAAGGGCGGATGGCAGACGATCAACGGCTATCGCTTCTATTTCGATGAGATGGGTGTGATGCAGACCGGCTGGGTAGATGACAACAATTACTACTGCAGCCCAAGCAGCGGTGCAGCGGTCACTGGCTGGCGCTATCTTCCGATTCCGGAAGACTATGCAGCCTTCTATGAGGACAATGAGAATTACAGTGCAGGTTCTTCTGCATGGTTCTTCTTCGCCTCCGGCACGAACAAGAAATATGCTTCCGATAATTACAACGTGGTTGTAAAGACCATCAACGGATTAAAGTATGGTTTCGATGAGAACGGTCTGATGCAGCTTGGCTGGTCGAAGGTGCAGGATACCAATCCGGAAATCAGCGGCTATATGTACTTTGCGAAGCAGAGCGACAGCCGCTTCAAGCAGGGCCAGCTTCTCGAGAATACCTGGTACACGACGACCGGTCCGCAGAACAACGATGGTTCTTATGACGAGAGCCTCGCAAGCGGTGATGTAGAGTACTTCTACTTCCGGAATAATGGACGTCCGGCAGCAGGTACGAGAGGAGATTATTTGGTACAGTCCATCGGTGGTAAGAAGTATCTCTTCAATGAGAAGGGTAACCCTGTGTATGGTATGCAGAAGGGTTCGACGACGACCGACGCAAGCGTGCATTATTACTACTGCGGTTCCAGCAAGTCGGACTGCTCTGTAAAGACCGGACGCTTTGTGATGACCGAGGCAGATGGCGATAAGATCACCTTCTATGCAGAGAGCAATGGACGTGGCTATACTGGTGTGAAGAACGGCTACCTTTATTATGAAGGAAGACTGCAGCAGGCAGATCAGAGTGCGAAGTACCAGACCTGTGAAGTGGATGGAAAGAACTATGTGATTTCCTATTCCGGTCTCGTTATGAAGAGTAAGACGAATCTTCGGGATACCGATGGCAACAAGGTATCAACGAATTCTGACGGTACACTGAAGGCGAACCTGGATGGCAGCCTCGAAGCACTGACGCCGGCTGCACCGGACGTGGACGAGATTGATTGATTACGTAGCATTCGTGGAGAATGCAGATCGAAGGAGATGAGCTCGCCGAAGAGCGTGTTCGCATATAGAAAATCTTGATATATTCTTTCATATAAGGAGAGAGTCCGATTCCGAGAAGGAACGGGCTCTCTTCTTATATGAAGAAATAAGGTGAGTGTAGTTTGATTGGTAGAAGGAGTGTTACTGTTCAAACATGGTTATGTCAAGGCGTGGCTTCCGGCTGTTGTTCGCCGAGCCACGAGTGAACAGTAGCGAAGGAGTTTGTCAGGGTTTCTTCTATATAAAAAGTGCTTGCAATTCCTGGAAACAGATGTTAATATATGACACGCACGGCAAGGTGGTCACCTGCTGTGCTGTACATTATTTAAGGATACACACGGCAGTGTGGAAACGTGTATAAGATTTTATACATATTTTCAGAAAAATTGCTTGCAATAAAAAAGCATGTGTGTTATCTTTGTACACGCTGTGACATGATAGCAATGAAATG